>NZ_LMJG01000018.1:0-132154 GCF_001428945.1 Oerskovia sp. Root918 | reverse complement strand
AGGATGGATGTACAACGACCGCTTGCCCTCGTAGATGCAGTCCACCGGACACTCCTCGATGCACGCCTTGTCCTTCACGTCCACACAAGGCTGAGCAATCACGTACGTCACGTCGGAGGTCCTTCCACCTTCTGCACAGGGCACTTCCCCCTAGTATCTCTCAGGAGACGGACATCCCGGCCACCCGCCGACCAAGTGAGCGTGACGACTGCTGTGAACACCCCGCACCGCTTCCCCGCCGTCGACCCCGACTGGGCCGCCTGGCCCGCGGGCACGCGCGTCGTGCTCCGCCGGCGCCTGAGCGCCGCCGAGTCGCGCGCGACGCGCGACGCGGCGAGCGACGAGGCCGCGAAGACCGTGACCGACGTGATCGGGATCGTCCTGTCGACCGTGCCTGGCCGGTCCGTGACGGTCCGCACCGACGCCGGCGGATCGCGCGAGGCGGTCGAGGTGACGATCCCCGCCGACCAGCTCGTCGCGGCCAAGCGCATCCCCCCGAGGCCGCCACGCCGGCTGCCCCGTCAGCCGGTCGACTGAGCCCGGCACCGGGCAGAACCCCGCGCACGGGCCCGTTCCGGCCCTGCCGTCAGGGCCGGCTCCGGCCCTCAGCCCGGGACGACCGCGGCGATCGCGCTCACCTCGATCAGCGCTCCCGGCACCCCGAGCCCCGCGACCCGCGCTGCGGTCACCAGCGGCGGCGCCCCCGAGGTCGCCAGCCGCGGCGCGATCGCGCCGTAGGCCGCACCGAGGTCCGCGTCGGCGACCAGCAGGACCGTCCACTGCACGACGTCGGCGAGCGAGGCCCCCGCTGCCTCGAGCGCGATGCTCACGTTGTCGATCGTCCGGACCGACTGCTCGACGACGTCGTCCGAGACGACCGCGCCCGTGTCGTCGACGCCGTTCTGGCCGCCCACGTAGATGGTCGCGGCGCCCGCAGGGACGATCGCGACATGACTGAACGCCGGGCTCACCACGAGCCCGGCCGGCTGCAACCGTGTGATCTCCATGGCTCCCACGGTTCCACGGACCCCCGACACCGGCAGCGCGAGCGGCACCCGGGCTGGCACGGCGGGTGGCCCGCGAAACCGGGACCAGCTCTCGGCGGCGCAGGGCAACGGCTCCACGGCGGCCCCGTGCCGCCGACGGCCGGGGTCTACCGGTGCAGGCCCACGAGCGAGTCCTGCACCGAGACGACGGCCCAGCCCGCGAGGCAGAGCTCGACGAGCTCCGCGGGACCGTCGGGCTCCGCGAGGTCGACCGTCAGCTGCTCCCCCGACCCACCGCTCGCCGAGGACCCCGAGGACGACCCGCTGAGGCCGCGAGGCTGCCAGGTCGCCCGGACGTCGTCAGCCCGGTCGAAGAACTCCGACGCCGAGGCGTTGGCCTCGAGCGCCGTGGCCAGCGCCTCCAGGTCCCGTGCCGCGAGACGCAGGGCCGGGGCGACCCACCCCGCGTTCTCCGCGAGCATGGCCTCGGTCCGGCGCGGATCGGTCCTGCCCACCCGGGTCCCGTCCCGGAAGCTGCCCGCCGCGAGCGCCAGCGCGACGTCTCGCACCGGGGCTGCCGAGACCAGGTTCAGGAGCTCGATCGCGAACGCGTGCGGGACGTGGCTGACGAGCGCCGCTGCCTCGTCGTGCACCTCGTCCGTCAGGACGTAGGCGCTCCCTCCCGCGGGGCCCGTCACGAGCGCGAGCAGCGTAGCGAGCAGGTCCGCCCGCGTGCGGTCGGTGACCGTGACGGCCCACCGCGCGCCGTCGAGCAGCGACGCCGAGGAAGACCCGAAGCCCGACTGCTCGGTACCCGCCATGGGGTGCGCACCGACGTAGCGCTCCCCCAGCCCGCACGCGTCGAGGACGTCGCGCACCGGCCCCTTGACCGACCCGACGTCCGTGACGAGGGTCGTCGCCGGCACGTGGCGTGCGACCTCGGTGGCCACCGGACGCATGGCCCGCAACGGCACCGCGAGGACCAGGACGTCGGGGGCAGCGCTGCACAGGGCCTCGACGTCCGCCGCCACGAGGATCCCGGCCGTCGCGGCCTCGGCGCGCGTCGCGGCCGAGGAGTCGTACCCTGTGACCTCGATCCCCTGGGCCACGAGCCGCCGGGCCAGGGACCCACCGATGAGCCCCAGGCCCAGGACTGCGACGGTCGGCCGTGTCATGCCCACAGCAGCCCCCGGTCCAGCTCGTCGGCTCCAGCGCCCGCCCCTACCGACCCCACCGGGACGTGGTCGCTCGAGAGCGCCTCGTCGAGCTCGCCACGGGCCGGGAAGACGCCGAGCGTCTTGACCGAGTCCCCCGCGGCCAACAGGCCCTCGAGGACCTTCCGCACCGCCGGTTCCCACGGTGCCGCGTCGGCCGTCAGGACGAACACGTACTTGCCCTCGAGCGCCTTGAGCGGACGCGTGATGAGGCTCGACAGGTTGACCCCGCCCGCCCCGAACGCCTGCGTGATGCGCGCCAGGACCCCTGGTCCTGTCACGAGGGGCGTGAGCGCGAGCATGGTGCGCCACTGTGCGGGTCCCGCGGCCCGCGCCGCCGCGAGCGCGTCGCGCGCACGGTCCCGCCGGACGATCGTGAGGAACCGGGTCCGTGCGCCGTGGAAGTCCTCGACGCCCGCCTCGAGCAGCTCCAGGCCGTAGAGCTCGCCGCAGATGCTCGGGCCCAGCGCCACCTGGTGCACGGTCGCGTCCCGGCAGGCCGACGCGTTGGACGCGGCCGGCACCGGCAGCGCCCCCGAGCGCGTCACGAAGCCCTGGCACTGCGCCAGGCCGTGCGGGTGCGCGGTCACCTCGGTCAGGTCGCCGTGGCCCGGCCGGACGAACGCGTCGAACGTGATCTCCAGGACCACCTCGTCGATCGCGACGACGTCCTCGCTGCCCACGATCGCGTCGAGCGACGGGACGACGTAGCCCTCGACCGAGCTCTCGATCGCGACGATCCCCTGGTCGAAGTCCCCCGAGGCGACCCCCGCGTAGACGTCCGTCACGGCCGGGGCGGGCACCAGCTCGACGGGCGCGCCACCAGGGTGCTCGGCGCGATCCGAGGGGCCGGGCGCTGCAGGACCCGCAGCGTGCTGTCCCTGGGACCGGACCCACTCCACGGCGGCCTGGTGCGTGAACGTGCCCTCCGGCCCGAGGTAGGCGACCCGGCTCACGAGCCCACGTGCTCCGGCGCCCACTGCGGTACCAGGGCGTCCGGACCGGGCAGGAAGTCACGTCCCGGGAGCACCGCGAGGACCCGGTGCGCGACGTCGCGCGCCGCGAGCTCGGTCACGAGCGACGACAGCACCGACGCGTCGGGGCACGAGAACGACGAGAAGAAGATGTGTGGCCCCGCGAGCGACCGATGGCTGCGCAGGTGCTGCATGTCGATCCCGCTCTCCGCGATGACCGACAGCGTCTGCTGGAGCGAGCCCCTGTGGTCGTCGCGCGGTCCGAACGCGAACCACACCTGCGCCTGCCCCTCGACCACGGGCGCCGGGCGCCTGGCCTCGACGAGCCCGTACCAGATCGGGGCACCCGCGCTCAGCTGCTCGCTGCCCGGGATCTCGGCCCACCCGGCGGGGATCTCCGAGCGCTCGACCACGAGGGTCCCGTCCCGGCCCGAGAGAGCGATGCGCTCGTCGAGCGCGGTCCGCGACGGGACCAGGCGGGGGTTCGCGCCCAGGGTCCGCAGGACGTGACGGCAGTCGCGCATGCCGGCCTCGTCGACCACCACGCTGCCCGTGGCCTGCCCGGGCCGACCGACCCATACCCACTGGGCAGGGACCGCGACGGCAGACGTCACGACGAGGGACGGTGACGCGGCCAGGAGCGCCCGCTCGAGGTCGTGCGACGGCTGGGCAGGGTGCCCGATGTGCATGACGGCCGCCAGGTCGTCGATGCTCGCGACCGTCGCCAGGGTCGACGTCGTGGACCCCAGGTCCAGCAGGTCGTCGGCGCCGGTCCCCGCGGGCAGACCGTCCGCGCCGTGCCACTTCGCGATCTGCGCCGCGAGCCGCGCGTGGGCCCCCGACTCGCGTTCACTACGTCCGAGCATCGAGTGTCTCTGCCTTGCCTCGAGGGGTGGCTGCGCGAGCGCAGCGCCGGTCAGCGTCCGCCGAGCAGTCTAGCCGCGGGGGCACGTCCTGGCGGCGAGCGCCGGACCCCGTGAGACGTCACGGATCACGTGCGCCCCCGACCTCACGTGCGGTGACAGGCGCGGTGCGCACCACGACGGAGCGGGCCGCGGCCTGGTGGCCACGACCCGCTCCGAGATGGTGCCTGGCGCCTTGCCGCGCGCCCGACAGGGACCGGCCGACCTCTGGTGCGAGGTCAGCCGGTCAGCACGTCAGGGCGCGCAGACGACCTGGTTGTCCGGCTTGTACGTCCACGTGTTCTTCTCGTCCTTGACGACCTTGCCGTCGAGCAGGACCTTGCGAGGCGTCGTGATCGTGAACCCGGGGTTGCCCTTGGGCTGCGGCACGCAGTCGGCGCCCGAGTGCGTCACCGTGGTCGGCTGGACGACGTTGCGCTTCTCGCCCTCGCTCGTCTGCACCTCGTAGTACTTGGTGCTCCAGATCGCGACGTGCAGCTCTCCGCCCCCGACCCACGACTGCATGAGGACGCCGTAGGGCGTGTCGTTCTTGAACTTCATGTCGATCGAGCCGACGAAGATGGTCGCCTCGCGCCCCGCCGGGTAGCGGGTGAACCAGTAGCTGTGCTGGCGGTGCTCCACGTCGTCGAGGCCCGCGAAGAACCCTGCGTTGTACGTCGTGGTCGCCATCTGCGACAGGCCGCCACCGATACCGTCGACGTGCTTGCCGTCCTGGACGATCCCTGCCGAGAAGTAGCCCCCGGCCTTGGTGATCGGCGACAGCGTCTCCGTCAGAGAGAACGTCTCGCCCGGCAGCACGAGGGTCCCGTTGACCTTGCTCGCACCCACGCGCAGGTTCTCGGTGCGCTGGGCGTCGTTGGTCAGGGGCGTCGAGAACTCGGAGACCTTCTCCTTGACCCCGAGGGCCTCGAGCGCGGCGACCGACTGTGCAGGGTCCGACTCGACGAGCTCGACGGTCGCCGTGCGCTCGGTGCCTGCCCCGGCGGTCGCGACCGCTGCGCTGAGCGCCGCGGGATCGATCGTCGTCCCGGGTGCACCGCCCTCGATCACGGGAGCGCCGTTGACGAAGACGAACTTGGCGTCGGCCGCCTCGTTGAGCAGGTCGTCCGTCCCGTCGACGACCGCCTCGAGGAGCGTGGCCCCGTCGAACGTGAGCTGGAGCGAGCCGTCCGCCGCGTTGAAGGCCGCGGCCTCGGCAAGGACGGCCGGGCTCAGCTCGGCGCGCTGTCCGCCGACCTCGACCGTGACCGGTGCGGAGACCAGCGTCGTGGCCTGTGCGAGCGCCACGTCCGTCTCGGCCTGGGTGATCGCCGGGGCGATCGGGTCGGTCGGCAGCTCGAGCGGCTGCGCGGCCGTGAGCCACGACGACTCGATGATCGTGGTGGCCTCGTCCGTGACGACCTCGGCGCCGTCCTGGGCCGGCGTCGCGGTCGGCTGCCCGTCGGTGAACACGACCGAACCGTCGACCGGCTCGAGGTTGAGGCTCGCCTCGATCTCCGCGACCTGGGCCGCGAGCTTGGTCTTGTCGACCGTGGTGACGGGCAGCTCCTCCTCGCCACCGAAGAGCTGCTTCCACAGCTGGACCGGGCTCATGGAGAAGGACGTCAGCTCGTCGGCCGTCGCCTGAGCGTCGAACACGAGACCCGCGGCTGCGGGGTCGAGCGTCGTGGTCGCCTCGCCGGCCTGGAGCGTGATCGGCTCCTGGGCACGTCCCGAGAGCCCCTTCTCGAGGGCTGCCACGGCAGAGGTCCGGTCGAGACCACCGACCTCGACGCCTGCCACCGTGGTCTCGGGGGGCACCTTGTCCGAGTAGAACCACTGGGCACCCGTGTAGAGGCCACCGAGCACGACGACACCGATACCCGCCCACAGGGCGACCTTGGGCAGTCGGCTCGGCGCCTTGTCACCGGACAGGCCCGCGAGCGGCGAGTCGTCGGCCGGTGGCTCCACGTTCGCAGGGGCCGACGCCCCGACGGGCGTGAACGCCGAGGTGACGGACGTGCGTGCAGGAGCGGACGGTGCGGGGGTCGCTGCAGGGCCCGACGTCGCAGCGCTCGTCCACGCGGACGTCGCCGGAGCGAAGGGTGAGGCGGGCGCCTCGGAGTCCGCGGACGCCTCGACCGGGGTGGCGGGGACCTCGGGGACGTCCTGAACGGGCGCGATCACCTGGGTCGCCTGGACGTCCGGGGCCGGGTCGACGGGCGCGGTCGGCGCCGGGTCGACGGGCGCGGTCGGCGCCGGGTCGACGGGCGCGGTCGGCGCCGGGTCGACGGGCGCGGTCGGCGCCTCGGGCGCAGCGGCGGCGGGCACGGCAGGCGCGACGGGCTCTGCGGGAGCGACGGGCTCTGCGGGAGCGACGGGGGGTGCGGGAGCGACGGGAGGTGCCGGCGCGTCCGCCACGGGCGGCAGGACCTCAGTCGCGGCGCCGGTCGGCGCCTCGGCAGCCACCGCCTCCGTGGCAGCGTCCGACTGATCGAACGCGAAGACCCGCGGCGAGTAGGGGACGTCGTCGTCATCGTCGAACGACGGGCCGCGCGGTGCCGCGGCAGGCGTGGCGGTCGGCTCCGCAACGACAGCCGGCTCGGAAACGACAGCCGGCTCGGCAGCCACAACCGGCTCAGGAGAGGGCGTCACCTCGCCTGCCCCCTTGGGCACGGTGGCCGCGGCACCAGCCGTTGCCGGCTCGGTCGGCGCAGGAGCGGCAGGAACCACGGCCTGGGCGGGAGCCGAGACCTCGGCCTCGGGGGCGGGAACGACCGGCTCGGGCGTCAGGGAATCGGTGGGAACGACCGGCTCGGGCGTCTCACCCGTGGGAGCGCCCGCTGCGGGGACGACCTCCTCGGTGACAGGCGCGGGCTCGGTCGGAGCGACCTGCGGGGACGCCGCGATCGGCTCTGCGTCGGAGACGACCGGCGAAGCATCCGCGACCGTTTCCGCCGTGCCGCCCTCCGCGCCGAGCGTTTCCGCGGGCTGCTCGGCCGGGGGTGCCGTGTCTGCAGCTGATACGCCCTGGTCCTCGACGGCGCTCGGCGCGGGCTGCCCGCTCGACGTCGAGCTCTCGACCGGAGCCGACTCGTGCGCAGGCTCGACGACCTCCGGACCGGAGGCGGTGGTCTCGGCCTCGGGTGTCTCCGCGTCCGACCCGGCCGCGGAGGCCTCGGTCGCCGAAGCGTCGGCCGCACCGGGCACCCCTGCCGGGGCTGCCACGGACTCAGCGACCGGGGCTCCTGACTCCACAGGAGTCGCAGTCCCGTCGCTCAGGCTCGGGTCGGGCGCGTTCTCACGCTCGGTCGGGTGTCCCATCGACTGTCTCCGTGATGATGTGGGTGCGCGGTCGAGCCGCGACGAAAGTGGGGGGATGCGGGAGCCCGCACGGGGGCAATTCTATGCGTCTGTACCGAAGTGTCCGGTGGTTGTCCGGGGTGAAGATCCCGTGGTGATCTGCGGCTGCGACGACTCGTCGCTCGCGCGGGCGACGGCACGCACGGGCCTGTCGCTGAACCAGGACGCCGGCAGGAAGGCGGACACCGCCACGAGCAGCATCCCGCCGTAGACCCACACGAGCCCGACGGTCTGGTTGGGCACGAGCAGGTCACCACCCGGACCGCGCATCGACAGGACCTGGACGGCGACGACCCATCCGATCGCGAAGCCCACGACCCCGGCGTAGCCGGCCCAGGCCCGCGCGAGGGTCCCGGCGGCCAGCACCGCGAGCAGCGCGACGACGACCCCCACGGGAAGGAGGTGGTCGGTCACCACGACTCGGTGCATGACCGTGCCGACGATGCCCACGACGAGGCCCAGGAGCACGCACAGCAGCGCATGCGTCAGGCGACGGGTTCCGGTCTTCTTCACGACGTCCACGCTACTGGTCCTGTCTGATCATTTCCCGTGAACGTGCGAGAGGCTCCCGCAGACTCCGAGGTCACCGTGTAGAACTCGCGTGAAGGAAGGGCAGCGAGGACGTCGTTGCTCAGCGCGTACCAGCCGAGCACCTCCGCGGCACCACCCTGGTCCCCCTCCCCCGTCGGGTCCCCGTCGCCGCTCCCCAGCGCGACCCCGACGTGCTGCACCTGGGTCGCGTGCGCACGCAGGGCGCCGACCACGGCACCGAGCACCGGCCGGACCTCGACCACGACGACCTCCTCGAGACCGGTCTTGGCCACGGGGGGCAGCGGCTCGTCGGGATCCGGCAGCGTGAGCTCCGGGTGCTCGGCGCGCAGCGTGGCGACCCCGGGCAGGACGGCCAGCTCACGACGAGCCGCTCGCGCGACCTCGGCGGGCACCACCGACTGCCACAGCTCGAGGTCGTGACCGGCCGACGGGTCGCCTGCGCGAGCACCGCCCACCCCGACGGCCTCCGGGGCCGACGCTCCGCCGTCGGGCCCCACGGACCCCTCCTCCCGGGCGATCTCGATCGCGCGGACCGTGATCTCGTGCGCCCGCACGTGGTCCGGGTGACCGTAGCCGCCCGACGGCTCGTACGTCACCACGACGCGCGGGCGCCGCTCGCGCAGCACGCGCGCGAGGCGGCGCGCCGCCTCGTCGAGCGGGACCCCGACGAGCGCCCCGTCCGGGAGGTCCGCCTCTGCCGCTGCCCGGGCGATGCCCGGCGCGGCCCACGCCATGCCCGAGTCGCGGAAGGCACGCTCACCGACCCGGGCCGGCGAGGTGCCAGGCTCGCCGGGCTCGACCTGGTCCAGGAACACGTGGTCGGACACGCCCAGGCTCGCCAGCGCGGCGGCCAGCTCGCCCTCACGGTGCGCCGCGAGGGCCGGACCGTCGCCCTCGAGGTGCGCGAGCTCGGCGCCGATCACCTCGCCCTGCTCGCCGCGCGTGCACGTCACGAGCGTCACGGGCTCGCCCGACGCCGCCCAGGTCGCCAGCAGCGCGCCGGTCGCGAGGGTCTCGTCGTCGGGATGGGCGTGCACGGCGAGCAACCCGCCGCGGGGCCGGACCAGCGAGGTCCTCATGCGCTCTCCAGAGGGGCAAGAAGCGCGGAGCCCGCGCCGCCGGTCACGAGGACCGGTGGCACGGGCTGCACGCTCGGGCGGACGGCTGAGCCGGCGCTCAGGACTTCTTCGCGCGGGAGAACGCGCGGGCGCGCTCGGTCTGGTCGAGGATGACCTTGCGGATGCGCACGACCTCGGGGGTGACCTCGACGCACTCGTCCTCGCGGGCGAACTCGAGCGACTCCTCGAGCGTCAGGTGCTTCGGAGGGGTGAGGTTCTCGAACGTGTCGCTCGACGCGGCACGCATGTTCGTGAGCTTCTTCTCCTTGGTGATGTTGACGTCCATGTCCTCGTTGCGCGAGTTCTCGCCGACGATCATGCCCTCGTAGACCTCCTGCGTGGGGTCGACGAAGAAGGAGCCGCGCTCCTGCAGGTTGATCATCGCGAACGGCGTCACCACACCGGAGCGGTCCGCGACGAGCGAACCGTTGACGCGGGTCTCGATGGGGCCGGCCCACGGCTCGTAGCCCTCGGCGATCGAGGACGCGATGCCCGTGCCGCGCGTGTCCGTGAGGAAGCGCGTGCGGAAGCCGATGAGCCCACGAGCCGGGACGACGAACTCCATGCGGACCCAGCCCGTGCCGTGGTTCGACATGGTCTCCATACGGCCCTTGCGCTGCGCGAGGAGCTGCGTGACGTTGCCCAGGTACTCCTCGGGCACGTCGATCGTCATGCGCTCCATGGGCTCGTGGCGCTTGCCGTCGACCTGCTTGGTGACGACCTGCGGCTTGCCGACGGTCAGCTCGAAGCCCTCACGACGCATCTGCTCGACGAGGATGGCGAGCGCGAGCTCCCCACGACCCTGGACCTCCCACGCGTCAGGACGCTCGGTCGGCAGGACGCGCAGCGACACGTTACCGATGAGCTCCTTGTCGAGGCGGTCCTTGACCTGGCGGGCCGTGACCTTGTGGCCCTTGCCGCCCTTGCCCGCGAGCGGGGACGTGTTGATACCGATCGTCATCGAGATCGCCGGGTCGTCGACCGTGATGAGCGGCAGCGGACGCGGGTCGTCGGGGTCCGTGAGGGTCTCACCGATGGTGATCTCCTCGATGCCGGCGACGGCGACGATCTCGCCCGGGCCCGCCGAGTCCGTGGGCACACGGGTGAGCGCCTTGGTCTCGAGGAGCTCGGTGATCTTGACGTTCTGCATGGTCCCGTCAGCACGGGCCCACGCCACGGTCTGGCCCTTGTGGATGGTGCCGTTGAAGATGCGCAGCAGCGCGAGGCGGCCGAGGAACGGCGACGCGTCGAGGTTGGTGACGTGCGCCTGGAGCGGCGCGCCCTCCTCGTACGTGGGGGCCGGGATCTTGTCGAGGATGACCTTGAACAGGGGCTCGAGGTCCTCGCTGTCCGGGACCGAGCCGTCGGCCGGCTGGACCGTCGAGGCGCGCCCGACCTTGGCTGCGGCGTAGACGACGGGCATGTCGAGGATCGCGTCGAGGTCGAGGTCGGGGACCTCGTCCGCGAGGTCGCTCGCGAGACCGAGCAGCAGGTCGGTCGCCTCGGCGACGACCTCCTCGATGCGCGAGTCGGGGCGGTCGGTCTTGTTGACCACGAGGATCACGGGGAGCTTGGCGACGAGCGCCTTGCGCAGCACGAAGCGCGTCTGGGGCAGCGGGCCCTCCGAGGCGTCGACCAGGAGCACGACACCGTCGACCATGGACAGGCCGCGCTCGACCTCACCACCGAAGTCGGCGTGGCCCGGGGTGTCGATCACGTTGATCGTGATGCCCTCCGGGTGCCCGGCCTCGACTGCCGCCGGACCGGCGTAGTGCACGGCGGTGTTCTTCGCGAGGATCGTGATGCCCTTCTCGCGCTCCAGGTCACCGGAGTCCATGGCCCGCTCGTCGACGTGCGCGTGAGCGCCGAAGGCGCCGGACTGGTGCAGCATCGCGTCGACCAGGGTCGTCTTGCCGTGGTCGACGTGGGCGACGATCGCCACGTTGCGCAGGTCAGAGCGCACAGACATACAGAACTCATTTCGGGAGAGGAGCAAGCGACGGAGGTTTCCGCCCCGGAGTTGGTGGCCAGCAGACGGGCGCCGCCCGCGCAGAGCACGCGCGCGCCGTCGTCCGGGCACGGCTATCTTACCGGGTGCAGGCCAGTGCGTGGAGGGGGTGCTCCGTCACACCCCGCTCCCCCGCCCCCAGACGCGAGATGCCCGACGACGGCGCGTGCCGTCGTCGGGCATCTCACCTGCCGATCGGCAGGGCCAGACGGGTGCTACTGGTTCGACGGCGGGATCCGGTCGCTGTCGAGCTGGTCGATCTGACCCACCTGGGCACGGGCCAGCGAGCCCACCTGCGCGGCCTCGTCGTTGTCGATGTCCTTCGCGGCCGCCACGAGCAGCGCGTCGCGCGTCTCACGACGGACCTTCTGCGCAGCAGGGTCCGGGACCGGGACGGCAGCGAGCAGCCGCTGCGTGTACGGGTCGCGCGGCGAGTGGATGATCTGCTCGGTCGAGCCGACCTCCACGAGCTTGCCCTGGTGCATGACCGCGATGTGGTCCGAGAGCATCTCGACCACCGCGAGGTCGTGCGAGATGAACAGGCACGCGAAGCCGTGCTCGCGCTGAAGGTCCTTGAAGAGGTCGAGGACCTTGGCCTGCACCGAGACGTCGAGGGCCGAGGTCGGCTCGTCCGCCACCAGGATCTTCGGCTCGAGCGACAGCGACCGGGCGATACCCACACGCTGGCGCTGACCGCCCGAGAGCTCGTGCGGGTAGCGGTTGCGCATGGCGCGCGGCAGCTCGACCTGGTCGAGGAGACGCTCGACCTCGGCGCTCAGCGCCTTGCCCTTGATGCCCTTGTGGAGCATGAGGGGCTCGCCGATCGACTCACCGATGGGCAGGCGCGGGTTGAGCGAGGAACCCGGGTCCTGGAACACGATCCCGACGTCCTTGCGCAGCGGACGCAGCTGCTTGGGCGAGACGCCGACCATGTTGGTGCCGGCGACCTTGAGCTCACCAGCGGTGACCGGCAGGAGACCGACCACGGCACGACCGATGGTCGTCTTGCCCGAGCCCGACTCCCCGACGAGACCCATGACCTCGCCGCGACGCAGCGAGAACGAGACCTGGTCGACCGCACGGAAGACCGGCTGACGCCGACGTCCCGGGTACTCGATGATCATGTCCTTGGCCTCGAGGACCACGTCACGGTCGACGACCGCCGCCGGAGCGACCCGGTCCCTGACCTCCGCGGCCGGCTTGCTCGTCCCGAGGTGGGGCACCGCGTCGAGCAGTCGCTGGGTGTACGGGTGCTTCGGCGCCCCGAAGACCTCGGCCGAGGTCCCGCGCTCGACGACGTGACCGTCCTTCATCACCATGATCGTGTCGGCCATGTCGGCCACGACGCCCATGTCGTGCGTGATGAGGATGATGGCGGCGTCGACACGATGACGCAGGTCGCGCAGGAGCTTGAGGATCTCCGCCTGGACGGTCACGTCGAGTGCCGTCGTCGGCTCGTCGGCGACCAGGAGCTTGGGGTCGCAGGCGAGGGCCTGGGCGATCATCGCGCGCTGGCGCTGACCGCCCGAGAGCTGGTGCGGGTAGGCGTCGAAACGACGCTCCGGCTCAGGGATCTCGACGAGGCGCAACAGCTCGATCGCGCGCTTCTTCGCGTCGGACGGACCGACGTTGAAGTGCGTCCGGAGCGTCTCGACGATCTGGAACCCCACCGTGTAGACGGGGTTGAGCGCCGTCATGGGCTCCTGGAAGATCATCGAGATGTCCCGGCCGCGCACGTGGCGCAGCGAACCGTGGGACATCCCGATCAGCTCACGCTCACCGAGCTTGGCGCTCCCGCGAGCACGACCGTTGGGCGGCAGGAGACCGAGCAGGGCGAGCGACGACTGGGACTTGCCCGAGCCGGACTCGCCCACGATCGCCAGCACCTCACCGGCGTAGAGGTTGTAGCTGATGTCCGCTGCTGCCGGGTACCAGGCGCCGTCGACGAAGAAGTCGACGCCGAGGCCCTTGACGGACAGGACAGGGGCTCCGGTCGCAGTGAACTGCGTCTCGGAGGACGTGTCGATGGCCACGATGATCAGTGTCCTTCCTGCTGGAGGGAGTGCCGGCGCTCGTGACGCCGCAACTCTGGGAACATGGGCACATGGGTCCCACGAAGGTCTTCTGCTCGATGTACGGACGCGTCCTGACGACCGCGACGGCGGTGATCGCCGTCCTGGCGACCGTCGTCCAGGTCGGTCAGGACCTGGGCGCCGCGCTGGCGACCCTGGCGGTGGGCGCCCTGGTCACGTGCCTCGTGTGGATGCTGTTCTGGCGTCCGCGCGTCGAGGTGTCGGACGGTGGGATCGAGGTCCGCAACGTGGTGCGCTCGGTGCACGTCCCGTGGCCCGCGTACACAGGTGTACGCACCCAGTGGTCGCTCGAGGTGGACTACGCGGGCGGCAAGGTCACCGCGTGGGCCGCGCCGCGCTCGAGCAGCAGCGGCCAGTGGCTGCGCAACTGGCGTCGCCGCCCCACCGACCCGGGAAGCACCCGGGTGGGCGGGGCCAGCGCCGAGGTCGTCGCTGCCGCGATCGTCGAGCGGCACGAAGCGCTGACCGCGGCCGGCTACCTGTCCGCGCCCCGCACCGACGCCCCCGAGGCGCGCTCGACCTGGAACGTGGTCGAGCTCGCCGCGCTGGGCAGCCTGGCGGTCGTGGCCGTGGTTCTCACGGTCACCACCTGACAGGCTGCCCGGCGCCGGGATCACGACGCTCCCGGCTCGGGGAGCGCGTCACCGGTCGTGGACGGCTTGGGTCGCTCGACGCGCTCGGCGCGCGCCATCTTCCGCTCGGACGGGATGTTCTTCTGGCGCGGGTCGAACGCGTCGCGCAGACCGTCACCGATGAAGTTCACGCACAGCGCGATCCCGACGATGAAGGCACCCGGCCACCAGAACAGCCACGGCCGGGAGGCGAACGCCTCCTGGTAGTCGCTGATCAGGAGGCCCAGCGAGACGGCCGGTCGCTGGATACCGACGCCGAGGTAGCTCAACGACGTCTCCAGGAGGATGGCCGAGCTCAGCAGCAGCGTCGTGTTGACGATGATCACGCCCACGGCGTTCGGCAGGATGTGCTTGAAGATGATCCGACCGCTGCTTGCCCCGGCGACCCGTGCGGCGTCGACGAACTCACGCTCACGCAGGGAGAGGAACTCGCCTCGCACCAGTCGGGCGAGCGGCGGCCACAGGATCAGGCCGAGGAACGCCCCGAAGACGATCGCGTTGTTCCCGCCCGAGAGCATGCCCAGCACCGCACCGATGACGATGACCGGCATGGTGATGATCAGGTCGGTGAAGCGCATGAGGAACGAGTCGGTGCGCCCGCGGTAATAGCCCGAGAGTGCGCCGACCACGATGCCCGCCACGAGCGCGATCAGGCCGACGGTCGTCATGATGACCAGCGAGGTCTGCGTCCCGCGCATGACGCGGGCGAAAATGTCGCGACCGGCCTCGTCCTGGCCGAACCAGTGGACGGAGTTCGGAGCGCCGCCGTTGAGCACGGCACCGGTCTCGTTGGGCGTGAAGCGCCACCATCCCGTCCAGCCGCCGACACCGATCGAGGTGATGGCCAGGACGATGATGGCGATGAGTGCCACGAGCGCGACGACCGCGCCCTTGTGGTGGAAGAACCTCCTGCGGACGATCTGCCCCTGCGAGAGGCCCTCGACGTCCTTCAGCTCGATCTGGTTCTCCACGTTCATGCTCGACGCGCTGTCTTGGGGAGAAGTCTGGTTGCTCATGCGTTCACCCGGATCCGCGGGTCGAGGGCTGCGTAGATGAGGTCAGCCACGATGTTGGCAATGATGGCGAGGGCCGCGACGATGACGAGGTACGCCATGACGACGTCGATCTCGCCGCCGTCCAGGCCCCGGAGGAACAGGGTTCCCATTCCTGGCCGGGCGAAGACCTTCTCGGTGATGATCGCTCCACCGAGCAGGGTGATGACGTCGATCGGGACGATCGTGGCGAGCGGGATCAGCGTGTTGCGGAAACCGTGGCGCATGACGACCTCACGCTCCGGCAGGCCCTTGGCGCGCGCCGTGCGGATGTAGTCCTGGCTCATCACCTCGAGCATGCTCGACCGCGAGTAGCGGGTGTATCCGGCGAACTGGATGAGGACGAGGGCCAGCGTCGGGAGCAGCAGGTGGGTGTACGTGTCGAGCGTCTGCACCCAGAAGTTGCCGCCGAGGTTCGGCGTGCTCGAGCCGATCGTGGCGATCGGTCGCCCGTTGATCGCCGGGGCCGCCATGTACGCGGGCCACACCGACATGACCTTGTCGGCGAAGATCATGCCCGCGACGAGGAATGCCGTGATGCCGGCTGCGCGAGCGGAGATGCCCTTGTCGGGACCGCCCCACAGGAAGCCGACGGCGATGCCCACCACGACGGCCAGCACAGCGAGGCCGAGCACGATCCACCAGTTGAACGCGACCGAACGGAAGAAGCTCTGCAACGGGTAGTAGAGCGCGAGGCCGAGCACGACCGTCGTCAACGAGGCGCCCAGCGCGCGGCGGTTCTTGAGCCCGGACGTCAGTGCGGTGATCGCGAACGCGAGGGCGGTGCCCGTCACGAGGATGATCAGCGGACCGAGGTTCGGCTTGAGCCACCAGTTCGAGAGCTGGAGATACAGCATGGCACCGGCGGTCGCGACGAAGGCGATGCCGAACGTCATGGCACGGCGTCTTGCGTTCCCTCCGACCGCGAGCATCCACAGCAGGCCCATCAGAGCCCCCGCGACCCCGATCACGACCGGCGAGTTCGACGGGTCCTTGAGGAAGTCGTTGAAGCCGATGGCTCCCCACTGCTTCAGCAGGACCGCGACCCAGAACGCCGGGAGCGAGTAGAGGACGAACGACACGAAGATCGTGAGGTAGTCGAAGGTGCTGTACTGGCGCAGCGCGCTGACGATCCCGACCATGACACCGAAGATGATGGCGAGGACGGTCGCGGCGGCCACGAGCTGGATCGTGGAGAGCACCGCTCCGTGCAGCAGGTTCGACACCGACTGGCCGCTGCGCCAGCCGACACCGAGGTCGCCCGTCACGAAGTCACCGAGCCACTTGAAGTAGCGGATGATCACGGGCGTGTCGAGATCGAGGAGCTCACGCCTCTCGGCGATGAGCTGCGCCTTGTTGGCCGCGGTGCTCTGTTCGAGATCCTCGAAGGGCCTGATCGAGGCGCTCACGAGGAGATACATGGCGAACGTCGACACGAGCAAGGTTCCCAACCCTGCAAGGAGGCGTCGCGAGATGAACGAAAACATTGGAGGGCATACCTCGCTGAAACTAGGGACCCAGGTTAGGGGCCGGGCAAGTCTACGCGCGGGTTGCGCGCGCAAGGACATCAGCCGGCGCGAGGCGTGGGTCGTGTGGACTCGTTTCGCGCCAACCGCCAGCGAGGACATCGGTACGCGAACGTACCGATGTCCTCGCAAGGTTTGACGCGTCGAACACCGGTCGACGCCGGGGGTTTCCCGGCGTCGACCCAGGTCAGGTACCTGTCTTCAGGTGCTCAGGACGAGAGTCCTAGGCGCCGAGCTCCCAGTTCCAGAAGCCGTAGAAGATCGTCGGGCTGATGGTGATCGCGTCGACGCCCTTCAGGTTCTCGTCCCAGCCCTGGATGGCGGGGAACTGGAAGATCGTGGTGCCGAAGGCGTCGGCCCACAGGTTCTTCTCGACCTCGAGCTGCAGTGCGAACTGCTCGTCGGGCTCGGTCGCGACCTGGAGCTGGTCGAGCGCGGCGTCGACGGCCGGGTTGCTGTACTTGCCGTAGTTGTTCAGACCCGGCTCCGGCGCCCAGCGGAAGTTCGCGTCGGACTCGGTGACGGCGGTCGAGGTCGACTGCCAGCCGAACAGCGAGGCGTCGTACTGGTCCTGACCGGTGCCGAGCAGGGTGCCCCACTCAGCGGCCGGGCGGCCCGTGTCGACGATCTCGAAGCCGGCCTGCGAGGCGGTGTCCGTGATGAGCGCGAGCTCGTTGACGCGACGCGCGTTCTCGTTGTTGTACGCGAAGCGGACCTTGACCGGGGTGGTCACGCCGGCCTCGGCCAGAAGCGCCTTGGCTGCCTCGATGTCTGCGTCCGGCTTGAAGTAGTCCGAACCGTTCTCGGCGACCATCTTGTCGTAGTTGGGCGAGCCCGGGATGAGGATCTGCGAGTTGCGGACCTCGGCGTCGGGGTTCAGCGGGACGATCAGGTTGTCGACGATCGTCTGGCGCGGGATGGAGAGGAGGAAGGCCTGGCGGACCTTCTTGGCCTTCTCGGCGTCGCCGCCGTACGCCGCGGGGTCGAACGGACCACCGTTCTGGAAGACCAGGTCGACGTGCTCGAACGTGCCCTCGACGCTGTTGTTGGTCTCGATGCCGGGCAGGGCCTCGAGGGCGCTGCGCACGTCTGCCGAGGCCTGCGGGCCGATGAGGTCGACCTCACCGTTCTGGAGCGCCTGGACCTGGGCCATCGGGTCGTCGATGTAACGGACCGTGATGGTCTCGACCGAGGCCTTGTTCTTGCCCTTGAAGTCGGGGTTCGCCTTGAGCGTCAGGTACTGGTTCTCGACGTACTCGTCGAGGAGGTACGCACCGTTCGAGAGGGTCAGCGCCTTGTCCTCGGGCATCGAGGTGAACTCGAAGCCCTTGTTCCAGAAGGTCGCGATCGGCGAGAGCTGAGCGACGTCGCCGTTCACGATGGCGTCGCGCAGGGCGTCCTTGGCCTTCTGAGCGTCCTCGATGCCGAGCGCCTTCTGGCCGACCACGTGCGCCGGGACGAACTGGTTGGTGAAGTTCAGGGCCCAGTCACCGAACGGCTTGTCGTACACGAAGGTGATCGACTTGCCGTCTTCGCTGATCTCCGGGATCGCGCTGATGAGCGAAGAGCCGGGGGTCGTGCCGTCGAAGTAGACGCCCGCGTCCAGGGCAGCCTGGTTGGAGACGTTGCCCTCTTCGTCGTACTCCGCCTCGACGTTGTTGTACTTGGCCGAGGTGGCGACCCACTGGAGCAGGATGTCCGTCGCGTCGAACGCGGTGCCGTCGGACCACTTGGTGTCGTCCGCGACCGTGTACTTGACCGTCAGCGGGTCGTCGGAGACCTTCTCGTACGTGCCGAACGAGGAGTCCTCGACCAGGTCGAGGTTCTCGTCGTAGTAGTTGAAGCCCGAGTTCAGCATGTAGCCGATGACGGCGTTCTGCGTCGCGTTGCCGTTCGTCGAGCTGAGGTTGAGCTCGTTGAGCGGTGCTTCCCAGGCCACGGTGACCGCGGACTCCTGGTTGATGCCTGCGTCGTCAGTGCTCGCGTCGTCGGAAGTGCCGCCGCATGCGGTCAGCACCAACGCGACCGAGGCCACGGCCGCGGTAACGGCACTTGTGCGCCTGATGTTCAATGTTCCTCCTCAAGGGGATGGCGACTCCCTTGCCCCGAAGGAACGCGCGGGGTGACCCGCAGGGCGTCCCTCGGCGGCGTCGTCAGGGAAGCCCACCATGGTTTGGGGCAACGGTACCGACCAAGATGGGCGACTTCACCCGGTTGCGCCTTTCGGGCAGCCGATCGTTACCGAGTTGATACTGGCCGGTACGGTCCTGTTTCCATCGTGATACCGGGAGAAACCGGTACGTAACACCCTGGACACGAAGAACGGGCACCTGCCGCGTCTCACGATACGGCGGCACGCGTCCCACGGACGGGCAGTGTGACCGGTCTCTCGGAGACCTCGGTCACGCTCCGCACCAGCGGCCCACGAGAGGCAGGAGCTCGTCGCCATAGGCTCCTCGTCGTGACCATGCCCCCTCCGGCGACAGCCGCCCTCCCCGCCCGGACGCTGCGCACCGCCTCGATCATCGTCCTCGCCTTCGCGGCCGTGCTCCTGCTGTTCGGCCTGAGCATGCTCAGGGCCGCGCTCGGACCGGGCCTGGAGGCCAGAGAGCTCGTCGCGTCGGGGCAGTCGGGGACCGTGACCGATGCCCGCGTGCACTCCTGGTCCGCGGACCAGCAGATGCACAGCTCGCTGGAGCTCACGTTCACCGGCACCGACGGAGAGCGGCTCGTCGCCGAGACCGACCACCGGCCGGAGTACGTCCGCGGTCGGTCCGTCACCGGGTGGGCCGACGAGTTCCAGGGGAAGGACCAGCTCATCGGCCGGCCTGTCACGTACCTGCTCGGCGACCCGCCGACCGTCGAGCTCACGAGCGAGCTGCCGGCCCTCGCGTCCGGCGGGTGGGGCTTCCCGCACTTCCTGGGACTGGCGTTCGTCGTGATCGGCTGCGGCGCCGCCGTGGGCGGGCTGATCAGCCTGCGCCGTGCCCGGCGGCGGATGGCGCTCGAACTGTCCTGAGCTCGCCGCGCACGAGGAGGCAGACCAGGTACCGGTCGGGCCGGACGCATCGAACGGGCTAGAGAACCTTCTTGACCACGCTCGACTTCAGCTGCATCTGCCCGAAGCCCGGCACCTTCGCGTCGATGTCGTGGTCACCCACGCCGTCGGAGATCAGCCGGATGCCGCGCACCTTGGTGCCGACCTTGACGACCCCGCCGCCCGCGCCCTTGACCTTGAGGTCCTTGGCGATCGTGACGTCGTCGCCGTCCTCCAGCGGATTGCCGACGGCATCCTTCACGACACGTGCGTCTGGCGCGTCGGCGTCGTCGGTCTCCTCGACGCTGCTGGGCGCCCACTCGTGGCCGCACATCGGGCACACCAGCAGCGCGCCGGACTCGTACGAGTAGTCGCTCGCGCACGAGGGGCACGGGGGCAGCTGATCAGACATTGGACCTCCAGGTCGTCGTGTGTCGTGGAATCGGCCTCGAGCCGACTCTCGTTCCTCGTCGAGGCGTGGGTGCGTCGAGCCGGGACTACCGGGCGTCGCGCCGCCGGCGTGCACGCTCGAGCTCGGCGGCATCCGACATCCACGGGCCGTGCTGGTCGAGCCCGGCGCAGCCGCCGCGG
This sequence comes from Oerskovia sp. Root918, assembly GCF_001428945.1. Taxonomy (NCBI): domain Bacteria; kingdom Bacillati; phylum Actinomycetota; class Actinomycetes; order Micrococcales; family Cellulomonadaceae; genus Oerskovia; species Oerskovia sp. Root918. The sequence goes on along the minus strand of NZ_LMJG01000018.1, from coordinate 112,106 downwards.
ACGAAGGCGCTCACCACGGTCCGGTACCCGCTCATCCCGTCGACCAGACCGTACTCGACCCGGTACTCCGGTTCCGCCCCGCCGACACCCTTGCGCAGCGTCGTGACCCGGGCGATCGAGTCCGCGTAGAAGTGGAGCTGGATCCCTTCGCCCATCGTCTCGTCCTCGATGGTGAACACCTCGTTGTCCGAGGCCGACCGATCAGCGACGAACTCCCAGAACTCCGCGTCGGCAGTGCGTGGGCCACCCTGCTGCCACCGCTTCTCGACCTCCTTGTCGTCCGTGAACGTCAGCCTCGTCCTTCTCGCGCCGGCATGGTCGCCCAGCACCACGGCTTCGTCCTCCACGGGCAGGTCCCGTGTGCGGTCCGCGACCTCCGAGCACATCAGGAAGCTCACGGTGCGTACCGCGTCGTCGACGAGCTCAGGGTGTGCGCCCCGCACCGCGGCCTCGACCGCCTCCGCCACGCGGTCCCACTCGCGCTTGTCCGTGGCACGCCTTCCCCGTCGCGGGTCGAGGCCGATCCGCATCCCGGAGCTCGCCTGCTCCGCGGTCGCGATCACGCGCATGACCTCGGAGAGCAGCGCAGGGTCGACGGCGTCCGGAAGGCGTCGCGGGATCGTCGCACCGTGCAGGTACTGTCCGGTGAAGCTCAGGATCGCGGCGTCGAGCGGGCCGAGGACCACCCCACGCCCGGCTCGACGACGGTCCGCCGAGTACGCCTGCGCTCGTCTCCCGTCGGGCGTCTCCGACGCCTCGCGCATCGAAGCGCAGACCTGACCGCGCTCGAGCAGATCGATGTGGGCCCCGTGCGCGACGAGCCGGCTCCTGTCCCACGGGATGCGCTCGAACAGCGCGTCGACGTCGGCGGGCAGCGAGAGGAGGACCGGGTCCAGGAGCGCGACAGCGGCGTCCTCGTCGAGGCGCCCCCGGGTCCCGGCCGCGTCGCAGAACGGAAGGACCGCGCTCCACAGCAGCAGGTGTCTCGCCAGGTCCTCGCGGATCACCGCCAGATGGGCTTCCCCGATCGGGAACGTGAAGGTCCGCGGATCGTGGTTGGCGTCGGCCCCGGCAGCGAGCATCAACCTCAGCTCGCCGTCCTCCCGGATCACGGTCGGGATCCAACCGCTCGCGCGCGTGAAGACGACGTCCCTCATGACCACTTCTCGAGCTCGACGTCGAGGCGTTCGTCGGTACGCACCCAGACCTCACCTGCGGCGGCCCCGGCCGCGGCATCGACCCGCTGGAGCCCGAGGAACGTGATCAGTCCGAGCAGCTCGGCTCGATCTGCCGGGGCATCGTCGAGAGCGTGCGCATCGAAGAAGACGTAGAACTGGTCGCTCGGGTCGACGATGCCCGAGTCTCCCCAGATCCGAGCGACATTCTCGATCGCCTCGGCTTCGGTCGTGATCGCCGCGGCGCGGGCGGCACCGCGAGCCTCCGGTGACGCGTCGAGGTCGTCGAGCTCCGGGAGCCACTGGCCGAAGCGGTCCAGGCCGGCATACCCGTTCTCGAAGAACAGCATGGCGCTCGGCAGGTAGCGATGGGGCCCGTCGACCGTGAGGTGCTCGCTCCGGGCCCGTCCCGTCACCTCGCTCCGCGCGATCACACCTCGACCGGGCATGAGCACCAGGCGTTGGCCTGCCGGCTCGTCGTCGACGGTGTAGGTGTCGGACTCTCGACCTCTGAAGAACGCAGAGAACACGACGTAGGCCTCCTGCGGGTCACCCACGGAGACCTCGTGGTCGTTGCCGTCGCCGACGCCGAAGACGAACTGCTTCGGTCCCGGGTGGTACGGGCGGGCCATGGCTGTCCTCCGTCGTCGTTCGTGCGGTCCCCACCGCCGTCGTCGAGCCGGCGCCGGGCCGGGCCGGCGCCGACCTGGCCCGGCCCGGTCCGGGCTTCCGAGCGACTACACGTTGAAGCGGAACTCCACGACGTCGCCGTCGACCATGACGTAGTCCTTGCCCTCGATGCGGGCCTTGCCCGCCGCGCGGGCCGCCGCGACCGAACCGGTCTCGACGAGGTCGTCGAACGAGATGACCTCGGCCTTGATGAAGCCGCGCTCGAAGTCGGTGTGGATGACGCCCGCCGCCTGCGGCGCGGTCCAGCCCTTGCGGATGGTCCAGGCACGCGACTCCTTGGGCCCGGCGGTCAGGTAGGTCTGCAGGCCGAGCGTGTCGAAGCCGACGCGCGCGAGCTGGTCGAGCCCCGACTCCTCCTGGCCCGTCTCGGCGAGCATCTCGGCCGCTTCCTCGGGCTCGAGCTCGGCGAGCTCGGACTCGAACTTGGCGTCCAGGAAGATCGCCTGGGCCGGCGCGACGAGCGCGCGCAGCTCGTCCTTGCGGGCCTCGTCCACGAGCCCCGCGTCGTCGGTGTTGAAGACGTAGATGAAGGGCTTGGCCGTCATGAGCTGCAGGCTCGCGATCTCGGCCAGGTCCAGGCCCGCGGCAGCGGCGCCCTGGAACAGCGTGATCCCCTGCTCGAGCAGGGACTGCGCCTTCTGCGCGGCCGCGACCAGGACGGGGTCGCCCTTCTTGATCTTGACCTCCTTCTCGAGGCGCGGCAGCGCCTTCTCGAGGGTCTGGAGGTCGGCGAGGATCAGCTCGGTGCTGATGGTCTCGATGTCGTCAGCGGAGTCCGTGGACCCCTCGACGCGGATCACGTCGGGGTCGTCGAACGCACGGGTCACCTGGCAGATCGCGTCCGCCTCGCGGATGTTCGCAAGGAACTTGTTGCCGAGGCCCTCGCCCTCGCTCGCACCCTTGACGATGCCCGCGATGTCGACGAACGAGACCGTCGCGGGCAGGATGCGCTCGCTGCCGAAGATCTCCGCGAGCTTGTTCAGCCGGGGGTCCGGGAGGGACACCACACCGACGTTCGGCTCGATCGTCGCGAACGGGTAGTTCGCTGCGAGGACCTGGTTGCGCGTCAGGGCGTTGAAGAGGGTGGACTTGCCGACGTTGGGCAGGCCGACGATGCCGATTGTAAGAGCCACGGGGCCTGAGTCTACGGGAGCGGCGCACGGGCCCGCTCGCGCTCTCGGTGACCCGCTGCCCGACGGCGTCGCCCACCCGGGTGCGCGCGTGCAGGACGGCGCGTGCGCACCCGGGCGAGAGCCGGCGTCGGGCCTGCTACTTGTAGCTCATGACCTGCTGGAGCAGCTCCGGCCCCCGCTGGTCCACCAGACGGCCGCCCCAGCGCATGCCCAGCACCAGGAAGAGCCCACCCAGACCGATCCCGACGACCAGCGCGAGCCAGCCCCACACCGCGTCGCCCGTCAGGACGTTCGTGAGCGCCAGGCCCGCCGCCGGCAGCGACAGCGCGAGGAGCACGAGCATCGTGATCATCTGGGCGAACATGGTCGCCATCGCGGCCCCCTGGGGCGACTTGAAGGGGCTGTCCCCCGGCTTGGGCACCGGGTAGAGGAGCCGCGCCGAGACCACGCTCGACACGCCGAGCCCCGTCGCGAGCACGCCCAGGCTCAGCCCGACCGTGGCGACCAGGAGGTCCCACCGCCCCGTGAAGGCGACCGAGACGACCGCGAAGACCGTCACGACCGGGACCCCCAGCACGGCGGCCGCGAGCACACGACCCGCACGGTCCGCGAAGCCCGTGACCCCGGACGAGAGCTGCGTCCAGAACGCCGTGTGGTCGTAGGCGATGTCCGCCGAGATCGCGAACCCGAACGTGAACGCCGTGAGCGGCCCGAGCACGAGCATGAGCTCGCGGAACCCGTCACCGCCGTCGATCCCCATGCTCGAGCCGACGAACCACAGCAGGACCGGGAGCAGCGGGACGACCGCGATGGACCCGGAGTAGCGCGGGTCGCGGAACCAGTACGTGAGGCATCGCGCTGCGACGGCCCCGACCGGGGTCGCCGGGAAGCGGTCGAACCAGCCCAGGCCCTTGGACTTGCCCGCGCTCGCACCGCCGCGCGGGGCGACGAGCGCCTTGGCGAGCGCGCGGTCCCACACGACCCACGCGAGCGCCACGACGACCACGGCGATCGCGAGCCGGGCGAGTGCGAGGCCCCAGGCGCCGTCGGCGACCGCGGACGCGACGGCCCACGGCGCCCCGAACGGCGTCCAGCCCAGGACGGCCGCGATGACCGGCAGGACGTCCTGACCGCGGGCGATCGCCGCGGTCGCCCAGCCGATGAGGGGGCCGGCGAGCATGAGCGGCACGAACGCCGCGATCGACAGGACCTCGCGGTAGCGACGCGAGTCGAGCAGGGGCGCGAGCGCCGTCGTGGTCGCGCGCGAGCCCACGACGCACATCGCGACCGCGAGCAGCCCGCCCACGACCGCGGCGAGAGCCGCGACGGGAGAGCGCCACCACGCGAGCGTCGTGCCGAGAGAGACCAGGAGCGTCACGACGCCCGGGATGCCGACCAGGCCCGCGACCGCGAGGCCCGCGAGGAGCTGACGCTGGGGCACCGCGAACGTCACGAAGCGCTGCGGGTCGAGCGTGGCGTCCACGCCGAACGCGAACAGCGGCACGACCCACCACGCGATGACCACGACCGAGCCGACGATCGTCACGATCTGCCCAGCGGTCTCCGGGGCCGTGGTACCCAGGACCGCGAGCCCGATCAGCGCCATGGTCGCGATGCCGAGCCCGTAGAGGATCCCGAGGGCCAGGCCGATCGTCTGCCACACGCTCTTCTTGAGCGTGTTGCGCATGAGCGTGAGCTTGAGCCTTACGAGGTGCGCAACCACGACAGCCCCTCCGTGGTGTGACGGCCGCCGACGAGGTCGACGAAGCGGTCCTCGAGGCTCTGGCCCGCGCGGACCTCGTCCACGGTGCCCGCCGCGAGCACGTGCCCGCCCGCGATGACCGCGACGTGGTCGCACATGCGCTGGACCAGGTCCATGACGTGCGAGGAGACGATCACGGTGCCGCCGCTCGCGACGTACCCGTTGAGGATCTCGCGGATGTTGGCCGCGGAGACCGGGTCGACGGCCTCGAACGGCTCGTCGAGCACGAGCAGGCTCGGCGCGTGGATGAGGGCCGAGGCGAGCGCGATCTTCTTGGTCATGCCCGCCGAGTAGTCGACGACGAACGTGTTCGCGTCGGCAGCCAGGCCCAGGGCCTCGAGGAGGTCCGCGGTGCGTTCGGCGACCGTCTGCCGGTCCATGCCGCGCAGCAGGCCCGCGTAGGTGATGAGCTGGGCGCCCGTGAGGCGGTCGAACAGACGCACGCCGTCGGGCAGGATGCCGAGCATGCGCTTGCCCTCGAGCGGGTTGGCCCACAGGTCCAGGCCGTGCACGTGGACCGCGCCGAAGTCGGGGCGCAGCAGACCGGTGGCCATGGACAGCGCGGTCGTCTTGCCCGCGCCGTTGGGGCCGACGAGCCCGTAGAACGATCCGGCCGGGACGTCGAGGTCGATCCCGGCCACTGCGATCTTCTCGCCGAACTTCTTCCACAGCCCGCGCACCGAGAGCGCGGGGGCCGCGGGCCCCTGCGTCGACGGGGCCGGGGGCGCTGCAGGGGCGAGCACAGGTGCGGTCGGGGCGGACGCCTCGGGGTGTCCGGGAGCGCCATGCGCTCCCGTCGTCCCAGGGGTCGCGGGTGGAAACTGGTCGCGGGGCTCAGGATCGTGGGCCATACGGACAAACGTAGCGGAGCCGGGCCGCCGCTCCCCCTGTGAAATGTCACTACTTTCGAGGTGGGAGGCTCGTCCGCAGGCCCGACGGCGTCGCTCACCGGTCCTGTCGGTGGCACCTGGCAGAGTGCGGGCATGGACAACGCCTTGCCGTGGTTGATGCTCGTCGTCGGGCTCCTCGTGGGTGCCCTCCTGGGGTGGTTCGCGCGGCGGTCCGCGCCCGACTCGGGACGGGAGGAGATCGGTCGGCTCACAGGCCTGCTGTCCCAGGCGCAGCAGGAGGCCGCGCGCGGCGCCGGGCTCGCCGAGCGCCTCGCGGCCGAGCGCGAAGGGTTCGAGCGCCAGCTCCGCACCGAGCGCGAGGGGTTCGGACGTCACCTCGCGGGCGTCGAGCGAGCAGCGGACGAACGGTTCGACATCGAGCGCGCCAACCACGAACGGGCGATCGAGGAGCTGCGCGCGGGCTCGGAGAAGAGGCTCGGCGAGATCCGCGGCGACCAGGCCCGCCTCGAGGCGCAGTTCGAGGTCCTGGCCCGCAAGGCCCTCGCGACCAGCAGCGAGCAGTTCCTCACCCAGGCCGAGGAACGCTTCAAGCGCAGCCAGCAGGTCGGCGAGTCCGAGCTGGCCAAGCGTGAGCAGGCCGTCCAGCAGCTCGTCGAACCCCTGAGCAAGGCCCTCGACCAGGTCAAGGCCGAGGTCACGGCCGCCGAGCAGGCCCGTCGGGAGGCGCACGGCACGCTCACGGAGCAGGTGCGCAGCATGCGCCTCGACTCCGAGGCCCTGCGCTCGGAGACGGCCCAGCTCGTCACGGCCCTGCGGTCCTCGCAGGTGCGCGGGGCGTGGGGTGAGCTCCAGCTGCGCCGCGTGGTCGAGGCCGCGGGCATGATCCCGCACGTCGACTTCATGGAGCAGGACCAGGTCAGCACCGACGACGGCGCGCTACGCCCGGACATGGTGATCAAGCTCGCGGGCGGCAAGAACGTCGTGGTCGACGCCAAGGTCGCGTTCCTCGGCTACCTCGACGCCCAGCAGACCGCCGACCCTCGGGTGCGTGCAGAACGCCTGGCCGCGCACGCCCGCCACTTCCGCAAGCACATCGACGACCTGGCGGGCAAGCGGTACTGGGACCAGTTCAGCCCCGCCCCGGAGTTCGTGGTCATGTTCGTCCCCGCCGAGTCGTTCCTGTCGGCCGCGGTCGAGCAGGACCCCTCGATCCTCGAGTACGCGGTCGCCAAGAACGTCATCATCGCGGCCCCCATGACCATGATCGCGCTGCTGCGGACCGTCGCGTACGCGTGGCGCCAGGACGCCCTCGCGGCCAACGCCCAGCAGGTGCTCACGCTCGGCAAGGAGCTGCACGGTCGCCTCGCCGTCATGGGCAGCCACCTGGCCAAGCTGGGACGGTCCATCCAGGGCGCCGCCGAGTCGTACAACAAGACGGTCGCGTCGCTCGAGACCCGCGTCCTCGTCAGCGCCCGCCGGTTCGCCGACCTCAACGTCGTGGACGAGGACCTCGAGACCCCCGCCCCGGCCAACCCGCAGCTGAGCGCCGTGAGCGCCCCCGAGCTCCTCGCCTCGGTCAACGAGTCGGTCGTCGCGCTCGACGAGCTGAGCGGCCCCTCGGGTACGGGCGCGGAAAACGGCCCGCGCAGCGACAGCGGGACCGGCGTCCTCGACGCGGGCATGCTCGGGACGATCAACGGGCCCGGGCGGCACGAGCGCGACCGCGGGGCCGACGCGTCCTGACCCGCAGCGCGACCCGGGACACCGCGAGGCGAGCGTCCCGTGCCGTCGGCCTCCGCATGCCGTGAGCGGCACGAGCGGTGAAGCGTCGCAGGGTGGGCGGCACGGTGCCGGACGCACCCCGGTGAGCGGCGCCGTCGGGCCGGACGACGAAGGCCCGCCCCCGGCATCGGGGGGCGGGCCTTCGTGCGGCTGCTGCGTGCGGCCGGAGCCTCGACGGGTCAGACGGGCTCGACCGAGAGCGACGTACGGTTCTCGCGGCGCGGGCGCGCAGGCGCGTTGCCCGCGGCCTTGAGGTCCGCGCGCAGCTCCTTGGGGAGGGAGAACATGAGGTCCTCGGTCGCGGTGCGCACCTCCTGGACGTCGCCGTAGCCGCGCTCGGCCAGGTACGCCAGCACGTCGTTGACGAGGATCTCCGGGACCGAGGCCCCCGACGTCACACCGACCGTCGTCACGCCCTCGAGCCAGGACTCGTCCATCTCCTGCGCGCGGTCGATGCGGTACGACGCGTCCGCGCCGGCGCCCAGGGCGACCTCGACCAGTCGCACCGAGTTCGACGAGTTGGCCGAACCGACCACGATCACGAGCTCGCACTCGGGGGCGAGCTTCTTCACCGCGACCTGACGGTTCTGCGTCGCGTAGCAGATGTCGTCCGACGGCGGGTTCTGGAGCGTCGGGAAACGCTCGCGCAGGCGGTCGACGGTCTCCATGGTCTCGTCGACCGACAGCGTCGTCTGCGAGATCCAGACGACCTTCTCCGGGTCGCGGACCGTGACGTTCGCGGCGTCGTCGGGCGAGTTGACGACCTGGACGTGGTCCGGCGCCTCGCCGGCCGTCCCCTCGACCTCCTCGTGCCCCTCGTGACCGATCAGCAGGATGTCGTAGTCGTCCGCCGCGAAGCGCACGGCCTCCTTGTGCACCTTGGTGACCAGGGGGCACGTCGCGTCGATCGTCTGGAGGTTGCGCTGGGCGGCGGCCTCGTGGACGGCGGGCGAGACCCCGTGGGCCGAGAACACGACGCGCGCGCCCTCGGGTACCTCGTCGGTCTCGTCGACGAAGACCGCGCCCTTGTCGCTCAGCGACTCGACGACATACTTGTTGTGGACGATCTCCTTGCGGACGTACACGGGGGCGCCGTAGTGCTCGAGCGCCTTCTCGACCGCGATCACGGCGCGGTCGACTCCCGCGCAGTAGCCGCGGGGGGCGGCGAGGAGGACACGCTTACCAGTCGGGGAAGTCACCCCACGAGTCTAGGCGACGGGCCCCCGGGGCCGGGCCGTGCGGGTGGGTCGGCGTGCGGTCCGGGCCAGGTCCTGGCAGCAACTCCACAGGATCCCCACGGGTCGGCGCGCACACGGTGGCCCTGTCAGTCCCATGAGGCAGTCTTGACCCGTGACCGACCGACCCGCCGACACCGCCGACCCCACGAGCCCCGCCCCGCCGCCCGCGCTCCCCGCCCGGGCCCTCGACACGACCGCGGAGAACCCGTGGCCCGTCCGGCTGCTGTCGAGCAAGATCACGGCCTACATCGACAAGATGGCCCCCGTCTGGGTCGAGGGGCAGGTCGTCCAGCTCAACCGTCGCCCCGGTGCCTCCATGGCCTTCCTGACCCTGCGGGACACCGACGCCGACATGTCGCTCCCGGTCGCCGCCCTCGCCAAGGTCTTCGAGGCCGCGAGCACGCCGCTCACCGAGGGCGCGCACGTCGTCGTCCACGCCAAGCCCGTCTTCTGGCCCAAGCGCGGGTCGTTCCAGCTCCAGGCGAGCGAGGTGCGCACGGTCGGGATCGGCGAGCTGCTGGCCCGCATCGAGCACCTCAAGCGGGTCCTGGCCGCCGAGGGCCTGTTCGACGCGGCCCGCAAGGTCCCGCTGCCCTTCCTCCCGGCGGTCGTCGGCCTGGTGTGCGGCCGCGAGTCCAAGGCCGAGCACGACGTCGTGGTCAACGCCCGCGCCCGCTGGCCCCAGGTGCGCTTCGAGATCCGCGAGGTCGCGGTCCAGGGCACGGGCGCCGTCGCGCAGGTGAGCGCCGCGATCGCCGAGCTCGACGCGCGCCCCGACGTCGACGTGATCGTGGTCGCGCGCGGCGGCGGCGCGGTCGAGGACCTCCTGCCGTTCAGCAACGAGGCCCTGGTCCGGGCCGCGGCGGCCTGCCGCACCCCGCTCGTGAGCGCGATCGGCCACGAGACCGACACCCCGCTCCTGGACCTCGTCGCCGACTACCGCGCCTCGACCCCCACGGACGCCGCCAAGCGCATCGTGCCGGACGTGGGCGAGGAGCGTGCGCGCGTCCTGCAGGCCCGGTCCCGGATCCGCGCCGCGATCACGCACCAGCTCCAGCGCGAGCAGTCCCGTCTGGACAGCGCACGCTCGCGCCCGGTGCTCGCGGCCCCCGAGACCATGATCTCGACGCGCGAGCAGCAGGTCCTCACCGCGAGGGACCGGGCCCGGCGCTCGCTCGACGCGATCCTGCTGCGCGCGCACGGCGAGGTCGACCGGCTCGCGGCCCAGGTGCGCGCCCTGTCCCCCGCCTCGACGCTCGAGCGGGGCTACGCCGTCGTGCACGGACCGGACGGGGCGATCGTCCGCTCCCCCGACGACGTGAGCCCGGGCGACGCGCTGCACGTCCGTCTCGCCCAGGGCGCGATCGACGCCACCGTGCGCTGAGACCGTCCGGCCACCAGCACCACCCCGCCCCACCAGACCAGCCCAGCCCAGGAAGGCCCACCACCATGACCACCACCCCTCCCCACGCCGACGTCGCGGACCTCACCTACGAGCAGGCCCGCGACGAGCTGGTCCAGGTCGTGTCGCGCCTCGAGGCCGGCGGCGAGCCGCTCGAGGCCTCGCTCGCGCTGTGGGAGCGAGGCGAGGCCCTCGCGGCCCGCTGCCAGGAGTGGCTCGACGGCGCCCGCGAGCGCCTCGCGTCGGCACGCGCTGCAGACGCCCCGTCCGCGACGGGCGGGGCCTCCGAGGCGACCGAGGACGACTGACCGGTACCGCTCAGGCGCTGGCCTTCTGCGCCTGAGCGTCGGCCTGCGCCTGAGCCCGCTCGAGCGAGGCGCGCCGGTCCTCCTCGTTCTCGCGGTCGAGCCGGTCCACCTCGTCCTGGTCGTGCGTGAGGTTCTCCCCCGTCTCGGGGTCGAAGACCATCATCTTGTCGGGGTCGAACCAGAGCTCGGTCGTGTCACCGTCCCGCACGCGCGACGCCGAGTCGAGCGCGACGACGAACTGGGTGCGCAGGCCCTCCCCGTCGAGCTCGCGGTCGAGCTCCTCGAGCTGCTCGGCGACCGACGCGTGCATCTCGAACGGCACGTAGGCGTAGAGCTCGGCGCCGAGCCACTCCGTCACGTCGATCTGCGCGTCGAACGTCCGCCCCCGGTCCTTCTTGGTCGGGTCGACCAACCGCGCGTCCTCGAAGTGCTCGGGGCGCAGCCCCACGATCACGAGCTCGCGGCCACCGACGGCGCTCACGATCCGCTCGGGCATGTCGAACGTCCCGAACGGCAGCTCCATGCTGTCCCCCGAGACCTGCCCCGGGAGGAAGTTCATGGGCGGCGACCCGATGAACCCCGCGACGAACAGGTTGACGGGCTGCTCGTACAGGGCCCGCGGGCTCGCGAGCTGCTGCAGCTCCCCCTTGCGCAGGACCGCGACACGGTCGCCGAGCGTCATGGCCTCGGTCTGGTCGTGGGTCACGTACACGGTCGTGGTCGCGAGGCGGCGCTGGAGCCGGGCGATCTCGGTGCGCATCTGCCCGCGCAGCTTGGCGTCCAGGTTGGACAGCGGCTCGTCGAACAGGAACGCCTTGGCGTCCCGCACGATCGCGCGCCCCATCGCGACACGCTGTCGTTGCCCACCCGAGAGGTTCGCGGGCTTGCGGTCCAGGTGCTCGCGCAGCTCGAGCAGGTCCGCGGCGTGCTCGACCTTCTCGCGGATCTCGGCGTCGGTGAACTTCCCCTTGGTCAGGCGCAGCGGGAACGCGATGTTCTCCCCGACGGTCAGGTGCGGGTAGAGCGCGTAGTTCTGGAACACCATCGCGAGGTCGCGGTCGCGGGGCGCCTTCTCGTTGACGCGCTGACCGTCGATCATCAGGTCTCCCGAGGTGATGTCCTCGAGGCCGACGATCATGCGCAGCAGCGTCGACTTCCCGCAGCCCGACGGGCCGACGAGGATCACGAACTCCCCGTCGGCGATGTCGATGCTCACCCCGTTCACGGCGGGGAAACCGTCGCCGTACTTCTTGACGATGTCCTTGAGGGTGATCGACGCCATCAGGTCTCTCCTCGGTCGGGGGTCGGGCAGCGAAGGGTTCGGGGGCGGGACGGGGTCTCAGGCGGGTGCCCGACGGCGCCGCGCACCGCCGGGAGAGATCGCACCCGCGCGCGGCGCGCCGTGCGCAGGGTGCGGCGACCTCTCGGGGCGAGCGGCGCCGTCGGGCCGGTGGCTCTGCTCATCCCTTGACCGCCCCCTGCGTGAGGCCCGAGACGATCTGGCGCTGGAACAGCACCACGAGGATCACCACGGGGATCGTCACGACCACGGCAGCAGCCGAGATCGCGCCCGTCGGCTCCTCGAAGTACGACGCCCCCGTGAAGAACGCGAGGGCAGCGGGCACCGGACGGGCCGCGCTCGTCGACGTCAAGGAGATGCCGTAGATGAAGTCGTTCCACGCGATGAAGAACGCGATGAGCGCCGTGGTGAACACGCCGGGCGCCGCGAGCGGCACGATGACCTTGCGGAACGCCTGCCAGGGCGTCGCGCCGTCGACCTGCGCGGCCTGCTCGAGCTCCCACGGGATCTGGCGGAAGAACGCCGCGAGCGTCCAGATGGCGATCGGGAGCGTGAGCGACAGGTACGGGATGATGAGCCCGAGCCACGTGTCGTACAACCCGATGTTGCGCCACAGGTTGAACAGCGGTGTGACGATCGAGACCACGGGGAAGATCGACACCCCGAGCGCGGTCGTGAGGATCAGCCGCTTGCCCGGGAAGTCGAGGCGCGCGATCGCGTACGCGGCGAGGGTCGCGAGGACCACCGCGATGGCCGTCGCGATGAGCGAGATGCCCACCGAGTTCCGCAGGGCCGACAGGAAGAGCTCCTGCGCGGACCCGCTCGAGGCCAGGATCTGCCCGTAGTTGTCGGTGCTCCACTGCGGGGGCAGGAACGTGCCCGAGTTGATGTCGCTCGGACCCTTGAAGCTCGTCATGAGGATCGAGACGACCGGGAACAGGGCTCCGACGAGGACGACGACCGTGATGACGGCCCACCACACGCGGGCCCGGGTGCTCAGGACGCTGCCCATCATCGCTCCCCTCTCGCGCCGGCCAGATCCACCTTGAAGAGCTTGATCGCGACGAAGCAGATCCCGATCACGCACAGGAACAGCAGGACCGAGATGGCCGAGCCCATGCCGATCTGGAGCTGACCGATCGAGGTTCGGTAGGCCAGCAGGGACAGGACCTCGGTGTTGTTCGCCCCGTTGGTCATGATGAAGACGTTGTCGAAGATGCGGAACGCGTCGAGCGCGCGGAACAGCACGGCGACCATGATGGCGGCCTTCATGTTGGGCACGATCACGCGCGAGAAGCGCTGCCAGGCTGTCGCCCCGTCCACCTTCGCGGCCTCTTCGAGGTCTCCCGGGACCTGGGCGAGGCCCGCGAGCAGCAGGAGCGAGATGAACGGCGTGGTCTTCCAGACCTCGGACGCGATGATGACGAACAGGCTCGTGCCCTGGTGCGCGAACCAGTTGAGGTCGGGGCCGATCCCGGGCACCCAGTCGAACCAGCTGTTGACGTACCCCGAGGTGATGTCGAACGCGTAGAACCACGCGAACGCCGAGACCACCGTGATGATCCCGTAGGGCACGAGGATCGCGGTGCGCAGCAGCCCACGGAGCCGCCTGATCGCGCGGTGCATGACCAGCGCGAGCGCGAAGCCCAGGACGAGCTCGACCACCACGGAGACGACCATGATGAAGAACGTCACCGCGAAGTCGCGCCACCACACGGGGTCGGTGAGGATCACGACGTAGTTGCCGAGGCCCACGAACGAGCGGTCGTCGGGGGCCGTGAGCTTGTAGTTGAACAGCGAGTCGTAGAAGGCCTGGAGGATCGGGTAGAGCGTCACGGCCAGCATCACGACGAACGCGGGTCCGGCGAGGTACCACCCGAGGCGGGCCTCGGCCCGGGCCCGGTCGCTGCGCGCGGCCCTGGCCTTCTTGTCGGGTCCGCGGTCCGCGCCGGGCGCGGGGTCCGGCGTGGGCCGGGCCGGGTGGGCGCCCCGGGTCTCGGTGCTCACAGGAGTCGCTCCCCTCGCAGGACGGCGGTGATGAAGTCGGTCGACTTCACGGGGGTCCCGTCCTCGGTCACGCTCGACGGCGGGTACCAGGTCTGCTGGAGACCTGTCGAGACCTCGTTGTAGAACGGGGTCTGCGGCCGGGGTGCGGCCTGCTCGAGCGACTGCCGGATCACGTCGTACATGGGATAGGCCTCCTGCACGGCCGGGTCGTCGTAGGCCGTCGTGCTGGCCGCCGGGTTGCCGTCCGACACGAAGTACGCGGCCTGGTTCTCGGGGGTCACGATGCACTGCGCGGCCTCGTAGGCGAGGTCGGTGTGGTCGCTGAAGGCCCCGACGCCCAGGCTGATGCCGCCGTAGGGCGGACGCGTGTCCTTGCCCTCGACGGTCTGCGGGTAGAGCGTCCAGCCGATGTCGTCGAGCAGCGACTGGTCGAGCGAGCCCGCCTCGACGCCGCCCTGCGTCGAGGACCAGACGAACGGCCAGTTGACCATGAACGAGCCCTTGTCCCCCTGGAAGAGCGTGAGCGAGGCCGACTCGTCGGCGCTCGGCAGGCCCGGTCCGCCGACGCCCGACGTCCCGATCTCACCGATGATGCGGGCCGCGTCACGACCCGCGTCGGTCTCGAGCCCGAGCTTCAGCTCGTCCGCGGGGGCCTCGGGGTTCTCGAGGATCTGACCGCCCGCCGACGCGACGAGGGCGTTGATCCACACGGTCAGCGACTCGGCCTTGGCGCCCTGGACCGCGAGGTACTTGTCCTGGGACTGCGCGGCGTCGATGAGCTGGTCCCAGGTCACGGGCTGAGCGAGGTCGAGCCCCGCGGCCTCGGCGACCGACTTGCGGTACCAGAGGAGCTGGGTGTTGGCCCAGAACGGGATCGCGACGAGCTCTCCCTTCCACGTCGAGCCGTCGATCGCGCCCTGCACGACGTCTTTGGTCGCGGCCGTCGCGACGTCCTCCGGCACGGGGGCGAGGAAGCCCGCCTCGGCGAGCTCGGGGATGAACGGCGGGTCGAGGCTCATCAGGTCGATCGACGAGTCCTTCGCGGCGAGGCGCCGCGCGAGCTGCTCGCGCTGGGCGGCGGCGTCACGCGGCAGGAGGGACGTCTCGATCGTGTAGGCGCCCCCTGCCGCCTCGGTGCAGGACGCCGCGATCGCGGCCTGTCCTCCGTTGTCCGGGTTGATGTACCAGGTGAGCACGGGCGGGCCGGAGCCCTCTCCCGTGCTGCACGCGGCGAGCGGCACGACGGTCGCGACAGCGAGTGCCGCGGCGAGTGCCCGGATGCGTCGGTGCACGGTCTCCCCTTCGTCCAACGGGCGCTGCGCCGTGCCCGTTCTCGGTTGGTTCACTCCTCCCAGGGCTACACCGTTCCCGGACGACTCGCCACAGGAGGGACATTCCGATGGGCCGTCGAGCCGCTCGTCCGAGGGCCCGACGGCGCCGCTCGCCCGCGCGGCCGGGTCGCCGTGTCCACGGCGAGGGTCGGATCGTGAACACCGCCGACGGGACGGGCCCCCATGAGCGAGCATGGAGGTTGTGACCACGACTGAGACGACCGAGCAGACCCCACCCGCGCTGACCCCCGCCAAGGCCTGGGCCATGCTCCGCGACGGGAACGGGCGCTTCGTCCGCGACGAGATGGAGCACCCCTCGCAGGGTGCCGCTCGGCGGGCGGAGCTCAGCGTCGCGCAGCACCCGCACACCGTGATCTTCGGCTGCGCCGACTCGCGTGTCGCCGCCGAGATCATCTTCGACCAGGGACTGGGCGACGTGTTCGTCGTGCGGACCGCGGGTCACGTCCTGGACACGACCGTGATCGGGTCGATCGAGTACGGGGTCAACATCCTGGGCACGCCGCTCGTGGTCGTGCTCGGCCACGACAGCTGTGGCGCGATCGCCGCCGCGGCCCACACGCTCGCGACCGGCGAGCAGGCCGACGGGTTCGTCCGTGCGGTCGTGGACCGGGTCATCCCCTCGATCGTCAACATCACGAGCAGCACGGGCAGCCTCGCGACCCTCGACCCGGACACGCTGCGCCGCGAGCACGTGCGCCACACGGTCGACATGCTCCACGGCTACTCGGCAGCCCTGGCTGACGCCGTGGCCGAGGGTCGGCTCGCGATCGTCGGCGTCGAGTACACGCTCGCGGACGGCCGCGCCCGGCTCGTCGAGGTCGTGGGCGACGTCGAGGACACGCCGGACGTCTGAGCGCCCGACTCCCGCACCGGAACCGGCCCGCGCGGGTGACGTGCAGCACGCACCCACCCCGCGGCCGGGTTCGAGATCATCCGCGCTCGTGCGGCACCATTAGCCCCATGACTTCTGCCGACGCTTCCGACTACCGCATCGAGCACGACACCATGGGTGAGGTCCGCGTCCCCGCGGCCGCCCTCTACCGCGCGCAGACGCAGCGCGCCGTGGAGAACTTCCCGCTGTCGGGCACTCCTCTCGAGCGCAGCCACATCGAGGCCCTCGCTCGTGTCAAGAAGGCCGCCGCGCGCGCCAACGCCGAGCTGGGGGTGCTCGACGAGGACGTCGCGGCCGCCATCGTGGCCGCCGCCGACGAGGTCGCCTCGGGCGCGCACGACGCCCACTTCCCGATCGACATCTTCCAGACGGGCTCCGGCACGTCGTCGAACATGAACACCAACGAGGTCCTCGCGACGCTCGCCACGCGCTCGCTGGGCCGCGAGGTCCACCCGAACGACCACGTCAACGCCTCGCAGTCGTCCAACGACGTCTTCCCGACGTCGGTGCACCTGGCCGCGACCGCGGGCGTCGTGCACGACCTGATCCCGGCCCTGACGCACCTCGCGGAGGCCCTCGAGGCCAAGGCGACCGAGTTCGCGACGGTCGTCAAGTCGGGCCGCACGCACCTCATGGACGCGACCCCGGTCACGCTCGGCCAGGAGTTCGGCGGGTACGCGGCAGCCATGCGCTACGGGATCGAGCGCCTCGAGTCGGCGCTCCCCCGTGCGGCCGAGGTCCCCCTGGGCGGCACGGCCGTCGGCACGGGCATCAACACGCCGGCCGGCTTCCCGCAGCGCGTCATCGCGCTGCTGGTCGAGGACACGGGCCTGCCGCTGACCGAGGCGCGCGACCACTTCGAGGCGCAGAGCTCGCGCGACGGGCTCGTCGAGCTCTCGGGCGCGCTGCGCACCATCGCGGTCTCGATCACCAAGATCTGCAACGACCTGCGCTGGATGGGCTCGGGCCCCAACACGGGCCTCGGCGAGATCTTCATCCCCGACCTGCAGCCGGGTTCGTCGATCATGCCGGGCAAGGTCAACCCCGTCGTCCCGGAGGCCGTCCTCATGATCGCCGCGCGCGTGATCGGCAACGACGCGACCGTGGCGTGGGCCGGCGCGAGCGGCTCGTTCGAGCTCAACGTGCAGATCCCGGTCATCGCGCTGGGCGTGCTCGAGTCGATCCGCCTGCTCTCGAACGCGTCGGTCGTCCTCGCGGACAAGACCGTCACGGGCATCACGGCCAACGTCGAGCGTGCGCGCGCGCTCGCGGAGTCCTCGCCGTCGATCGTCACGCCGCTCAACCGCGTGATCGGCTACGAGGCGGCGGCCAAGGTCGCCAAGCACTCGGTCAAGCAGGGCATCACGGTCCGCGAGGCAGTGATCGACCTGGGCTTCGTCGAGCGCGGCGAGGTCACCGAGGCGCAGCTCGACACGGCGCTCGACGTCCTGTCGATGACGCGCCCGCCGCAGGCGTGACCCTCCAGAACGACTGAGGCAGCGGCGCCCTCGGGACGCGTGCCTCGGCGAGGACGACGGACGGCGTGGGCCGGGTGACTGCACCCGGCCCACGCCGTCCGTCGTTGCTCCGTCCTCCGATGCCGGACGCCCTGTCCGCGGCGGGGCTGGGCAGGGCCGGGCCGGCTGCAGCAGGGGCCGAACCACGGGCCCGCCACGCCAGGCTCAGTACTCGACCGGGTCCACCCGGCGCAGCACGATCGCGAGCAGCTCGGCGAGGCGCTCGCGCTCGTCGTCGGTGAGCCCGTCGAGCGCGGCACGTTCGCGGTCGAGCTGGGCGGGGAAGAGCTCGTCGACGAGGCGCTCACCCTCCTCGGTGAGCGAGAGCAGCACCCCGCGCCGGTCGCGCTCGACGACGGTCCGCTCGACCAGGCCCTCGCGCTGGAGGTGGTCGAGCCGCTTGGTGATCGAGGCGCCGGGCGCGCGCGTGATGGTCGTGACCTCGCGTGCGCGCAGTGGCCGCCCCGCGCGCCGCAGGGCCGTGAGCACCTCGAGCTCGGGCCGGGTCAGGGACCGCTGCGCGAGGGCGGCGTCGCTCGCCTCGGCCAGGAGCGCCGCGATACGGGTGATCCGGCCGATCGAGTCGGCGGGCGACACGTCGACGTCGGGCATCTGCTCTGCCCACTGCTCGCGCAGGCGCTCCACGTAGTCCACGGGACCAGCGTAGTGCCCGGCCCAATTAGTTCACTAGTGAAACATCTGCGAACGAGGCGTATCCTGGACGGGATGCCACTCTCCTCGTCGACCGCCACCGTCATGCCCGCCCACGCCACCACCGAGCAGCACTCACCCGACCAGCGCACCCCGGTCCGCACCGCCGCGCGCGAGGTCCTCGACCCCGCGCACCTGCGGGCCGCCCTGCGGCTCACCTCGGTCGACGCGACCCTCGCGGCAGCCCTGCGGTGCGGGGCGAGCGTCGCGCTCACGCTCGTCCTCGCCGCGACGAGCGGTCATCAGGACCTCGCGGGCTTCGCGGCCCTCGGCGCCCTGACCTCGCTCTACGGCCGGTTCGACCCGTACCGCCGTCGCGCCGCGCTGCTCGCGCTGGTCGGCACGACCATGATCGGCTCGATCCTGCTCACGACCGCGGTCACGGCCGCGGGCGCCCCCGCCGCGGTGACGCTCGGGATCGTCGCGCTGCTCGCCGGCGGCATGACCGCGCTGTGCCAGCTCCTGCGCACGGGCGCACCCGGCGCCACGATCGTCGTCTTCGCCGCGGGCGCGGGCCTGGCGGGATCACCCGCGTTCGCCGACCTGGCCCCGCGAGGCCTCGCCGCGCTCCTGGGAGTCGTGGTCACCTGCGTCGTGTGCCTGGCAGGATTTCTGGTCCGGCCGAGCGGTCCGGCACGGCTGGCGGTGCGGCGCGCGACGCTCGCCGCCGAGGCCGCAGCCCTCGCACCCGACGACCGTGGCGCCGTCGGGCGGGCACGGGACGCCGTGGCCCTCGCCCGGACCGTCCTCGCCGACGACGCCTCGCACGGCCGCACGCGCGTGACCGCGCTGCGGCTCGCCGACGAGCTCTCCGGCGCGGCCGGGACGCCCGCCGACCTCCCCTCACGCCTCTCGTTGCGCGCGACCGCCCGCGCGTCGCTCACCGACGGAGGCTGGGGTCTGCGCGCGGCGCGCGTGACGCTCGCAGCGGCCGCCGCGGCGGGGCTCGCGCAGGTCGCCGGGTTCGGGCACCCGGCCTGGGCCGCGATGGGCGCCACCGCGACGATCCAGGGCACGACGACGCAGCACGCCGTGGTCCGTGCGCTCCAGCGGGCGCTCGGCACGGTCGCGGGCGCCCTGATCGCGTGGCCGCTGCTCGACGCGCACCTCGGCTTCTGGGCGACCGCGGCGCTCGTCGTCGTGCTCCAGGTCGTGACCGAGATCGTCGTGGGGCGTCACTACGGCCTCGCGATGCTGACCATCACGCCCATGGCCCTGCTCATGACGTCGCTCGGCGGGTCGGGCGAGGGCATCGCGCTGGACCGGGCCCTCGACACCGCGGTCGGCGCCCTGGTCGGCGTGCTCGCCGTGGTGCTGGTCCACGCGCGGAGCCGTCCGGCAGCACCCCTCGCCGGAGATGCCGCGGTCTGAGCCAGGGGCTTCGAGCCTAGGCTCGCACCCGGCGCTCGATCTCGTCCTGCACCTCGTCGAAGAACACGGTCTTGGCTCGCGTGTAGTCGTCGTAGTCGCCGTCCTCCGCGTGCTCGCGAGCCAGCCGGCTCTTGAGGCGCTCGTACTGCGCACGCCGGCGCGGGTCGTCGCGCAGGAGGTCCCGGAGCGCGACGGTGTACGCGCCCCAGGGCGAGTCGGACCGCCGGACGTGCAGGATCGCGGCGGGCACGGCCGAGACGAAGAGGGACTTCCTCCAGAGGGTCTCGTCGTCGCGTCCCGTTCGCCCTCGCGGGAGATCGAACGTGACACCCGGGGAGTCGGGCCTGCTGCCGTGCGCCTGACGGAAGGTCGTCGACCCGAGGGCGTGCGCCCAGTCCTCGACAGGAAGCAGCACCGGGACACGCACCTGGAGATCGAGGAAGGGCTTGGCGGCGAGCCCGGGGACCGCCGTGGACCCGATGTGGTCGTAGCGCATCTCGTCCGCTCCCTCGAGGGGAGCGAACGCACGACGCACGTCCGCGAGAAGGGCCGCGGCCCGCTCGCCCCACGCCGGGTCCGAGGGGACGAGGACCGCGGGACCTTGCTGACCTGTGCTGACCCAGGTCCCGCCGGTCGTCGAGCCCAAGAGCCCGGGCGTCCCGCCGACCGGTACCGACACGCCTCCCCCACGACGCACCGGATCCGGCGAGGTCAGACCTCGATGCTCTCCAGCATCTCGGTCACGAGCGCCGCGACGGGAGAGCGCTCGGAGCGCGTGAGGGTCACGTGCGCGAACAGCGGGTGCCCCTTGAGCGCCTCGATCACCGCGGCGACGCCGTCGTGCCGACCGACGCGCAGGTTGTCGCGCTGGGCCACGTCGTGCGTGAGGACGACCCGGGAGGACTGCCCGATGCGCGAGAGCACGGTCAGCAGGACGTTGCGCTCGAGCGACTGGGCCTCGTCGACGATGACGAACGCGTCGTGGAGCGAGCGCCCGCGGATGTGCGTCAGCGGCAGGACCTCGAGCACGTCGCGGTCCACGACCTCGTCCATGACCTCCTTGGACACGAGCGCGCCCAGGGTGTCGAACACGGCCTGCGCCCACGGGTTCATCTTCTCGGCCTCGGAGCCGGGCAGGTAGCCGAGCTCCTGGCCGCCCACGGCGTACAGGGGGCGGAAGACCATGATCTTGCGGTGCTGCCTCTTCTCGAGCACGGCCTCGAGGCCCGCGCAGAGCGCGAGCGCGGACTTGCCCGTCCCGGCGCGCCCGCCGAGCGACACGATCCCGATCTCCTGGTCGAGCAGCAGGTCGATCGCGATGCGCTGCTCGGCCGAGCGCCCGTGCACGCCGAACACGTCCTGGTCCCCCCGGACGAGCTGCACGTGCTTGTCGGCCGTGACGCGACCCAGCGCGGAACCGCGCGGCGAGTGGATCACGAGCCCCGAGTGCACCAGGAGCGGCTCGGCGGCCGCGACCGTGGCGGCGTCGAGAGCCGAGAGCTCGACCGACTCGTGCTCCCACAGGTCGGCCATCTGCTCGTCGCTCACGTCGATCTCGCCCATGCCCGTCCAGCCCGAGTCGATCGCGAGCTCGGCCCGGTACTCCTCGGCCCGCAGCCCCACGGCGGAGGCCTTGACCCGCATGGGCAGGTCCTTGGACACCACGGTCACGTCGCAGCCCTCGCTCGCGAGGTTGGCCGCGACCGACAGGATGCGCGTGTCGTTGTCGCCCAGGCGGAACCCGGCGGGGAGCACCGTCGGGTCCGTGTGGTTGAGCTCGACCCGGAGCGTCCCGCCGACGGCCCCCACGGGCAGCGGGGCGTCGAGCCGACCGTGCTTGACCCGCAGGTCGTCGAGCATGCGCAGCGCGCTGCGGGCGAAGTACCCGAGCTCGGCGTGGTGCCGCTTGGCCTCCAGCTCGGTGATGACGACGACGGGGAGGACGACGTCGTGCTCGGCGAAGCGCAGCATGGCTCGCGGGTCGGACAGGAGCACGGACGTGTCGATGACGAAGGTACGACGGGCCGCGGAGGTCGCGGGGTCGGGGCTCGTCGGGTCAGGGGACGCGACGCCCGTGACGTCGGGTGCAGCTCCAGAAGCAGAGGCGGTTCGGACCACAGCAGGCTCCCTCCGGCGCGCGGCGCCGTTCTCGCTGGGTGGGGCAGGCGACCGGCCGACGGATGGCCGGTGCCGGCCCTCCTGCGCGGAGCAGAAACTCCATCGGATGGCCTCCCGGAGGACGACGTGTGTCGTCCGTCACGTTCGAAACTACGCCCGTGAAGTTCGGCCGTGTCGACCTGACACGCCGCGCGTCCGAGATGTCACCTGCCGTTCACGCGAGCAGGGCTCGCCCACCCCCTGGGACGGGGCGGGCGAGCCCCGGGGGCCCGACGGCGGCACGTGCGCTCCGCCGTCGGGCACCGTCCGCGAGTGCTCAGTCCGCGTGCGCGACGTGCGTCGCGCGCATGGCGAGCGCCGCGACGAGCCCGATCACCAGGACCGCCGACGTGACGAGCAGCGTCTGCCCGACCGCGACCGAGAAGCCCTGGTGCAGCGCGGTCGTGGCGGCCTCGCGGATCTGCGCCGCGGCCTCGGGCGGGATGCCGGCGGGCAGCTCCATGGCCTGGGCTCCCCCGGTGAACGCCCCGCCGGCCGACGCGAAGCCGTCGACGAACGGCTGACGCAGGTCGGCGGGCAGGCCCGCCGCGGCGTCGCGCGCGGCCGCGGGCAGGGTCGCCGAGAGCCGGCTCGTGAGGGTCGCGACGATCGCGGCCGAGCCGATCACGCCGCCCACCTGGCGGAACGTGTTGAACGCGCCCGCACCGGCGCCCGCCGTGCGGTGGTCGAGCCCCGAGGTCGCGAGGTTCGCGAGCGGCGAGAACACGGCCCCGGTCCCGATCCCGAACAGGGTCATGGGCGCGACGATGGACAGGGTGCTCGCGTCGGGCGTGATCGCGACGCTCAGCCACACGACCGAGGCGGCGAGCAGCGCGAAGCCCGTCGCGACGACCCACTTGGCCGGGATCCGGTCGGACAACCTGCCGGCGAACGGCGCCACGACGCCGGACACGAGCGATCCCGGCAGGTTGATGAGCGCGGCCTCGATCGGCGAGAGCCCCAGGATCGACTGCAGGAAGATCGTCAGCGGGAAGAAGATCCCGATCATCCCGAACGACACGGCCATGCCGGACACGTTCGCGAGCGAGAAGTTGCGCGAGTGGAACAGCGTGAGCGGCAGCAGGGCGCGGTCGCCCAGGTGCCGCTGCCACAGCACGAACGCCGCGAGCACCAGGACGCCCAGGCCGATGATCGACCAGATGGTGAGCGGTCCCACGACGGTGCCCCAGTGGTAGGTCTCGCCCTCCTGCAGGCCGAACACGAACAGGAACAGGCCCACGATCGAGAGCGCGACGCCGATCATGTCGAAGCTGCGCTTGTTGGTGGGAAGCGACGGCAGGCTCCGCAGCGCCAGGACGAGAGCCACGACGCCCACGGGGATGTTGACGAAGAAGATCCACTCCCAGCCCCAGGTCTCGACGAACACGCCGCCGAGCAGCGGGCCCGCGATGGTCGCGACGCCCGCGACCGCTCCCCACAGACCCATCGCGGCCCCGCGCTGGCGCGGCGGGAAGACGCGCGTGATCATCGACATGGTCTGCGGGGTCATGAGTGCCGCGCCGACGCCCTGGACCGCGCGCGCCACGATGAGCATCTCGACCGATCCCGACAGCCCGCACCACAGCGACGAGAGCGTGAAGACCACGAGGCCCAGGACGAACACGGGCTTGGGGCCGAACCTGTCACCCAGGCGCCCGGCGAGCAGGAGGAGCACCGCGTAGCTGAGCAGGTAGGCGCTGTTGACCCAGCCCACCGCGGTCAGGGTCGTGTCGAACGTGTCGACCAGCGTGGGGACCGCGATGTTCACGATCGTGGTGTCGACCATGATCATGAAGAAGCCCAGGCACAGCGCGGGCAGGATGCTCCACGGGCTGCGCCCGCCGAGGTCGACGAGCGGTGGTCCGGCAGGAGCACCGGCCGGCGGGCCCGCGGGCGCGTCGGCGGGGGCGGGTGGCGTGGCGGGGTCCGTCCGGGTGCCGGCCGTCGGCAGGCTCCCGGAAGAGGGTGGCGTGGTCATGGGTGGTCCTCGGGGCTCGGAGAGGTGCGGGGGTGTGCGAGAAGGCTGCGCGAGCAGCGGTACCGGCGTGACGCCGGCGGCCCGTCAGGGCACGTGATCCGTCGCTGCCGCGTGCGAGCGGGCGGCAGCGAAGTCACGGAAGGACTGCGGGACGGACTCGTCCCAGTCCAGGGCTCCGGAGTCGAGGTCGGCGAGCAGGCCGTCGAGCCAGGCCAGCTCGGACTCGATCCGGTGGATGTCGTACTCGACGTCGAGCAGGAGGCGACGCGGCAGCCCGTGGCGCCGGACGACGTCGTACCTGCTGGTGTAGGAGGCGAGCTCGTCGGCCGTCGCGGTCCGGCGGGCACGCAGCGCGTCGACCGCGCTCTGGCGGTCGATCGCGTGGGCCTGGGACAGGGCGAGCGGGAGGCACGGGTGCTCGCGCCGGGGGTGGCCGAGGAGCAGGGCCGTGCGGTCTGCGAACGCGTCCCGCCCGGCGTCCGTCAGCCGGTACGTGGTCCGCTGGGGCCGGTTGCCCTCGCGGTCGGTGCCGACCACCTCGACGTACCCGTCCGCCGCGAGGCGGTCCATCGCGTGGTAGACCGAGCCCGGCGTGATGCTCGCGAGCCGGTCGTCCCCGCGCTGTTTGAGCGTCTGGTGGACCTGGTAGGGGTGCATGGGCTGCTCGTGGAGGAGCCCGAGGAGGAGGAGAGCGGCGGCGGACAGCTCCTTGCGTGCCATGCTCTCGCCTCCTGACGGCGGTTCGTTCGTTCGTCGCTTGGTTCGGGCGGCCGGGCGGGCCGTGATGGTCGGCGGGGCCGGCCGACCGACGGGCCGGGCGCTCGCGCCGAGCGCTCGGACGGGTTCGCTCCCCCAGGAATATTCCCGTCGGAATATACGCCCCTGCGACCGCCGGGTCGAGAGAGAAGCCCCCGCCGTGGGGCACGTCACGCGCCCGGGACATGGTCCGCCGAGGTAGAGGGCCGGCGTCGAGGTAGAGGGCACGAACCGTCTACCTCGACGGCCGGCCTCTACCTCGCGTTACATGGCCCGACGGACACGACAGAGGTGCTCGACTGCTGCCGAGGTGTTGACTACTCCCGCCACCGCTCGCGGCACTAGGCTCGGTCGGGCGGGTCGTGCGAGCAGGCCGGGCGGCATCGCTGCAGGTCACAGCACACCCGACGGCCGCCCACCAGCGGCGTCGGCGCGGTGGCAGGCACACGCGGCGGCAGGCACAGCCCGCCACCGGAGCAGCACCGGAGCGGTATCAGAGCAGTATCGAGAACGAGCTCGACACGAGGAGACGCATGGACACGGCAGCGGGCACGTCATCGGCACCCGAGCAGGCACGAGGTCCGGTCGGCGAGACGACGGCGGGCGCCGCCCTGCCCGGCTCGATGCCGGGCTCGACGGCCCGCTCGACGACCCGCGCGACGACGGGCGGAACCTCGCCCCTCTCGCCCCTGGTCCCGCTGCCCGGCGGCACCTACCGGCGGGGATCGACCGATTTCTACCCCGACGAGGCCCCGGTCCACGAGGTCACGGTCGGCCCGTTCGAGATCGAGCAGCACCCCGTGACCAACGCGCAGTTCGCGGCGTTCGTCGACGCGACGGGCTACGTCACGGTCGCCGAGCGCCCGCTCGACCCGGCCGACTACCCGGGCGTCGCGGTCGAGGACCTCCAGCCGGGGGCGCTCGTCTTCACCCCGACCGCGGGCCCGGTGAACCTCTCCGACTGGCGCCAGTGGTGGCGCTGGCAGCCCGGGGCCCGGTGGAGCGCACCGCACGGCCCGGGCAGCTCGATCACCGGGCGCGAGGACCACCCGGTCGTGCAGGTCTCGTTCGAGGACGCCCAGGCGTACGCGGCGTGGGCGGGCCGGTCGCTCCCGACCGAGGCCGAGTGGGAGTACGCGGGTCGCGGCGGGCTCGACGGCGCGCGGTTCGCCTGGGGCGACGAGTACCGGCCCGACGGCGAGCTGCTCGCGAACCACTGGCAGGGCTCGTTCCCCTACCGGAACACGGGCGCGCGGGGCTGGGTGGGCACGAGCCCTGTGGGGACGTTCCCCGCGAACGGGTTCGGGCTCGCCGACATGACGGGCAACGTCTGGGAGTGGACGTCGTCCTTCTACACCCCCAGCCACGCGGCCGACGCACGCACGGCCGAGGAGGTCGCGGCCGCGCGCGACGCGCTCACGATCGAGATCCCCGCGTGCTGCGCGCCGAGCACGGGCGCGGCCATGGCAGCGGCCCACCCCGCCCCGCACGACCCCCTGGGCAGCCGGGCGACGGTCGAGGGAGTCGGCGACGCGCCGGGCGACGCCTCGGACGCGCTCGCGGCCGCGAGCGCCGAGCCCGGCTCGGCGATCCCCCGCAAGGTCCTCAAGGGCGGGTCGCACCTGTGCGCACCGGAGTACTGCCTGCGCTACCGGCCCGCGGCTCGTTCTCCCCAGGCGGTCGACACCGCGACGAGCCACATCGGCTTCCGCTGCGTGGTCCGCCCGCCCGTGGCGGTGGCGCCGAGCATGCCGGCCTCGACGCGCAACCTGCTGGGCTGAGGCGTGGCCGGGTCCGGTGTCCCGTCGGCCTGCGCGGTGCTGCTGCGCGGGGTGAACGTGGGAGGGGGCCGCAAGGTCCCCTCCGCAGACCTGCGCGCGGTCGCGCAGGACGCGGGGTTCGCGGGCGCGCGCACGCTCCTGAACAGCGGGAACCTCGTCGTCTCGCCGGGGACGTCGGGAGCCTCGGGGCCCGACGACGTCGCGCGCCTCGTGCGCGCGGGGCTCGCCCGGCGCCTGGGTCTGGACGTCGACGTGCTCGCACTGACGGGCGCGGACCTCGAGCGGGCGGTCGCCGCGAACCCCTTCCCCGAGGCCGCGAGCCAGGACCCGTCGCACCTGCTGCTGACGTTCTACCCGGCGGCACCGGACCCGGAGCGGGTCGCCGCCCTGGACCCGCTGAGCTACGGCGTCGAGCACATGGCCTGGTCCGGGCCCGTCAGCTACACCTGGTACCAGGGCGGTGTCGGGACCTCGAGACTCACGCCCGCGGTGCTGCTGCGGACGGTCGGGCTGTGGGGCACGGCGCGGAACTGGAACACCGTGACCAAGCTCGCCGGGCTGGTCGCCGAGGCGGGCTGACGGCCTCAGGCGCGGCGCTCGACGCCGACCGCCCCCGTGGGGGCAGCCGGGGAAGCCGGTCGCCAGTGCTGGGCGGCCCCGTCGTCCCGTACGACGACCCCGATCGCCGCAAGGTCTGCTCGCAGCGCGCGGACGTGGTCGGTCTTTCCCGCGTCCATCAGGCCGGCCCGTGCCCGCAGGAGCGCGTCGGCGCCCGTGGGAAGCCCCGGGTCGCCGATCTCCCAGCGGCGGTAGGCCGCACGGAACGGGTCGCCGGTCTCCCGCCAGGGCCACCCGTGGCTCGTGAACGCCTCCCGGACCTTCGCGAGGGGCAGGTCCGCGGGCCACCGACCGACCTCCCGCTCGCCTGCGAGGAGGACGATCTCCTGGTCCTCGACGTACACGTCCGTCACGTCGGACCGCCCGATGGTCTCGAGGGTGTCCTTGGTCCTGAACCCGGCCCCCGTGGACGTCACGGCGATGCGCCCCATGGTCTCGACCAGGTGCTGGGCGAGGACCGCCCCGAGGAGAGCGCCCAGGATCCCGAGCCCGACGACGGTGCACGCCCCCCACCTGTCGGCGAGCGTGTCGACCGACCGGGCGATGCCCTGCCACGGCGCCCACGACAGACCGGCCATCCAGGCCGCGAGCCAGCGCAGGCCGACCCCGGCCACGGCGCCGAGGACCGGGAGGACGACGCGGAGGAACAGCGTGTCGGCGGACGAGCACCCGACGACGGTCTCCTCCGGGGTGCCAGGAGGGACGTCGGGCTCGGGCCGGTCGGAGAGTTTCTCGTACACCTGTCCATGCTCCCGTGGGCGAGGTGTCCGAGACATCCCCCTTTCGGCGGACCTGTCGCCCGCCGAGGTCCACCTTCCGGCGTCCCCGGGCGATCCCACCGTCCTCCTTCAGGACCGTCCGCCGAGAGCCGGCCCAGGCCGACCGAGCCGCTCGACCGGTAAGATGGGAGGCTGGTGTGCCGGGAAGTCTGGTCGGCGTGACGTCGACGACCCCTCAACCGCAGGAGACCTGTGAGCACGCACGAGCAGCACACCCCCACCCCGGACGACTCCCCTCGCACGAGCGACGCGACCCCCGGCCCGGCGACCGCGGACGGTGCGACGAACCTCCCGGCGAGCGCGTCGCCGTCGGGCAGCCAGAACCCCGCCCCCGCTCCCCTGCCGACGACGCGCCCCACCGCTGCGCAGCGCTGGAAGCGCTGGGTCACGCGCGAGACCACGGGCGGTGCGCTCCTCATCGGGGCCGCGATCATCGCGCTCGTGTGGGCCAACTCGCCCTGGCGTGCGGCGTACTTCGACCTGTCCGCGCTGACGTTCGGTCCCGAGGCGCTGCACCTCGACCTGTCGCTGTCCACGTGGGCCGCCGACGGGCTGCTGGCCATCTTCTTCTTCGTGGTCGGCGTCGAGCTCAAGCAGGAGTTCGTCTCGGGCTCGCTGCGCAACCCGCGCCAGGCCGGGGTGCCCATGCTCGCGGCCGTGGGCGGCATGGTCGTGCCCGCGATCCTCTACGTCACCGTCGCGCTGTGGGGCGGGGGCGCCGACGCGGTGCACGGCTGGGCCATCCCGACCGCGACCGACATCGCGTTCGCGCTCGCGGTCCTCGCAGTGTTCGGCCGCGGGCTCCCGACCGCGATCCGCACGTTCCTGCTCACGCTCGCCGTGGTCGACGACCTGCTCGCGATCGTCGTCATCGCGGTCTTCTACACCGAGACGCTGCACTGGGCCCCGCTGGGCCTGGCGCTCGTGGGCGTCGCGCTGTTCGCGTTCCTGGTGCGCCGACGCCGGACGCACTGGTGGCTCCTGCTCCCGCTCGCGTTCCTCGTCTGGGCCCTGGTCCACGCGTCCGGGATCCACGCGACCGTCGCGGGCGTGCTCCTGGGCTTCACGGTCCCGGCCGTCGTCCTGTTCGGCGAGAAGTCCTCGCGCACGCACCAGTACGAGCACGTGGTCCGGCCCGTCTCCGCGGGGATCGCGCTGCCGATCTTCGCGTTCTTCGCGGCCGGCGTCTCGCTGGTCGACGGCGGCGGGGTCGGCGAGATGATCGGCCAGCCGGTCGCGATCGGCATCATCGTGGGGCTCGTGGTCGGCAAGGGCATCGGCGTGCTCGGCGTCACGGCGCTCGTGACGAGGCTGACGCCGCTGCGCCTCGCCCCCGGTATCGGGGTGCGCGACCTGCTGCCCGTGGGCCTCCTCGCCGGGATCGGGTTCACGGTCTCGCTGCTCATCGCCGAGCTGTCGTTCCCCGACTCCGAGCACACCGAGTCGGCCAAGGCCGCGGTCCTGCTGGCGTCGGTGATCTCGGCCCTGCTCGCGGCCGCCGCGCTGCGCTGGGACGCGCGGCGCAAGCGCTCGAACGACATGAACGAGGACGGGCTGCCCGACGACGTCTCGACGTACATCGGCGACGCGGCCGACGACGAGCGCTGAGCAGGCCCCTGGCTGGGTGAGGGTGCCGGCGGGCCGGAACCGCGGGCCCGTCCGGCCCGTCGGGCCCCCGGCTCGTCCGCTTCACCCGGCGCCCGGTGGCGCGAAACCCCCAGCCCCGTACGATCGCACCCGTGCAGCCAGACGTCACGCAGAAGCCCGAGAACGCTCCGGACGCCGGGTCGCCCGAGGTCGCCGAGCCCGTCGGCCAGGCCGAACCTGCCGGGCCGACGGACGAGCCCGGCGCGCGCTCGACCACGCCCGACGGCGAGCCGGGCTCCCGGCCGTCGCGGCGCCGTCGGGCGTGGGCGTGGCTCCAGCACTACGCACGGCGCTTCTCCACGACCGGGCTCGTCCTCGCCCTCCTGTTCTTCTGCTACTCGCTCACGCCCTCGCTCATCCCCCGCGCCTGGTACTACCAGGCGCTCATCACGGGCATGAGCATGGTCGGCGGGTACGGGATCGGGGCGTTCGTCGAGTGGTTCGCCCTCAAGGTGGGCCTGCGGATCCGCTGGAGCCCGCGCGTGAGCCGGATCGCCTGGTGGGTCCTGGGGGCCGCGACGATCGTCCTCGTGCCGCTCTTCCTGGTGCTCGGCGCGCGCTGGCAGCACGAGCTGCGCGCCCTGTTCGGCATGCCCGAGCAGGCGCCAGCCAACGACGTCGCGGTCGTGTTCGTCGCGGTCCTCATCGCGATCGGCGTCCTGCAGCTCGGCCGCGCGCTGCGCCGTGTCGCGCAGTGGGTGAGCCTGCTGGTCGACAACATCATGCCCAAGCCGATCGCCCGCTTCCTGAGCGGGGTGATCGTCGCGGTCGTGGTCGTGCTGCTCTTCAACGGCGTGATCTGGGCCGGGGCGCTGCACATGCTCAACAACGTCTACGCGAGCGCCAACGAGCAGATCGACCCGAAGCTCGCCCCGCCGACCTCGCCCGACCGGTCGGGCTCGCCCGAGTCCGGCTCGTCCTGGGAGTCTCTCGGCGCCGAGGGGCGCCGGTTCGTGGCGCTCGGCCCCACGCAGGCCGAGCTGACAGAGTTCGCGGCAGGCGGCGACGTGATCGACCCGGCAGACGTCCAGGAGCCCATCCGCGTGTACGCGGGCCTCGACCCCGAGGGCGACCTCGACGCGACCGCGCAGCGCGTGGTCGACGAGCTCGACCGCACGAACGCCTGGGACCGCTCGGTCCTGGTCGTGGCCACCACGACCGGCACGGGCTGGGTGGACCCCGGCATGAGCAACTCGCTCGAGCTCATGCACGGCGGCGACACCGCGATCGCCTCGATGCAGTACTCGTACCTGCCGAGCTGGATCAGCTTCGTCGGTGACCGGAGCACCCCGCCGAACGCGGGCAAGGCGCTCTACGAGGCCGTGTACGAGGCGTGGTCGAAGCAGCCCGAGGACTCGCGTCCCCGGCTCATGGCGTTCGGGATCTCGCTCGGCTCGTTCGGCGCGCAGGGCGCGTTCAGCGGCCTGCAGGACATGACGACCCGCACGGACGGCGCCATGTTCGTGGGCACGCCCAACTTCACGCCCAACTGGACCGACTTCACGACCCACCGCGACGCCGGCTCGCTCGAGTACTCGCCCGTGTACGAGGAGGGCGCACAGGTCCGGTGGGGCACCGAGGTCTCGAGCGCGGCCAACATCTGGTCCGTGCCCGGCACGTGGGAGACCCCGCGCGTCGTGTACGTCCAGCACGCGTCCGACGGCGTCACGTGGTGGTCCCCCACGACGCTGTGGTCCGAGCCCGACTGGATGCGCGAGCCCCACGGGCCCGACGTGCTCGACGCCGTCGAGTGGCGACCCGTCGTGACGTTCTGGCAGCTCACGGGCGACCTGTTCGTGGCCGCTGCCTCCGACATCCCCGCGGGTCACGGGCACGTCTACTACCTCGAGTACGCCGACGGCTGGTCGGCGCTCAATGCCCCCGACGGCTGGGACGAGGACGAGACCCTGCGCCTCAAGGAGCAGATGCTGACCAAGCAGCCGGCCGCGTCGAGCTCGACGGGCTGAGGCACCCGCTCCCCGCGCCCGACGGCGGCGCGCACCTTCTCGGGGAGGGTGCGCGCCGCCGTCGTCGTTCCTGGGCGAGCACAGGTCAGGCGCGAGCGACGCCCGCGCGCGCCGACGGCAGCGCCCCCGCGACCACCAGCGCGACAAGACCCACGACGGCGGCGAGCCCGAAGGCCACCGAGAACGGGGTCGTCGAGGAGACGGTCCCGCCCTGGACCACGGCCCCCGCCAGGAGCGCGGTCGTGACCGGGGCCGCGACGGCCGACCCGACCGTGCGCAGCACCGCGTTGAGCCCCGTGGCGGCCGCGACCTCGTCGGCCGGCGAGAGCATCGTCACGAGCTGCGCGCACACCGCGAACCCGATCCCGTTGCCGAGCCCGAGGAGCGTGAAGAACACCAGGACGGACCACATCTCGCCCGGCCAGACGGCCAGGCCCGCCCCCGCGACGGCCATGACCAGGACGGCCGTGATCGCCAACGACTTGGCGCCGAAGCGGATGCTCAGCGCCGGAGCGACGCGCCCGCCCACGAACACCAGGACCGCGCTGGGGAGCAGCACCAGACCGGTCTGCGTGACCGTGAGTCCCGACCCGGCGCTGGGCTGCGCCTGGAGGATCAGCGGCAGGCTCACGTAGAACACGTAGGGCACGAACCCGAGGGCGAGGGTCAGGACGCTCGTGATCACGAGCGACCGGTTGCGGAACGTGCGCACGTCGACCAGGGGAGCGGCCGACCGCAGCTCGACCAGGACCAGCACGGCCAGGGCGCAGACCGCCGCGAGCCCGACGCCCCAGGTCAGCGGCGACGTCCACCCCCACGACCGGCCCTGGGAGACCGCGAGCAGCAACCCTGCGAGACCTCCCGCGAGCAGGATCGTCCCCGCCCAGTCGGTGCGCGCCGCGCGTCCCGCAGGACGGACGCGTGCCGCCGGGACCCAGGCAAGAACCATCGCGAGCGCGACGAGGACCAGGGCCGCGGTCGACCAGAAGAGCCAGTGCCACGAGAGGGACTCGACGATCAGACCACCCAGGACCAGCGCGACGCCCGCCCCGACCCCGACCATCCCGGACAGCCACCCGAGGGCGGTGACCAGGTGCCGACCGTCGAGCGACCGGCGCGAGATCGCGAGGGCCAGCGGGAAGGTCGCGGTGCTCACACCCTGGACGACGCGCGCCGCGAGCAGGACGCCCAGGTTGGGCGCGAGGCCCGCGGCCACGGTCGCCGCGGCGAAGACGACGAGCGTAACGACGAGGACCCGACGGTGCCCGTAGCGGTCGCCGAGCGAGCCGACGACAGGGGCGAGCACGGCACCCGCGACGAGGAAGGCAGTGAGGATCCATCCCGTCCCCTGCGGCCCCGACCCGAGGGCCTCGCCCAGCGTCGGGAGGGCCGGCACCAGGAGCGTCTGCATGAGCGAGAAGGCCAGGACCGCGGTCGAGAGGGCAAGGATCACCAGGGCCGGCCTGGCCCGCACTCCCGAGCCGCTCTCTCCGGGCGGGGCCGACGGCGCCGTGGCCGTGGCCGTGCCGGGAAGGGTGGCGGTGGACGTGCCGGGAAGGGTGGCGGTGGACGTGGGGGCAGGACGGGTCACGGGCACGGCTCTCGGTCGATGGCCGGCGGACCGGCAGCGGGTGGAACGGAACGGAATCTCCGTTCCGTTCCAAAGTAGCATCCACGACGGCTACCGTGAAGGCATGCCTCCGGACCCGACCTCGCCGCCGCTCGCCGGTCGCAAGCGCGAAGCCCTCGCCAACGACCGCAACGTGCTGGTCGCAGCGCGCGAGGTCTTCTCCCTCCACGGTCCCGAGGCGACGATCGCGCAGGTCGCCGAGCGGGCAGGCGTCGGCGTCGGGACGGTCTACCGGCGCTACAGCACCAAGAACGCCCTGGTCCGCGCGCTGCACGTCGCGGCGATCGACGAGCTCGCGCAGATCGCGCGCGAGTGCGCCCACGAGGCCGGCACCGCGGAGGTCGCCGCGACGGGTGCCGTCGAGACCTTCCTGCGGCGGCACATCCTCGAGTCGTTCGGCCCGCTCATCATCTCCTCGGGCGAGCACCCGCCCGCGACGCCCGAGGTCGACACCGCGTCCGCCGCGCTGCACGGGGCGCTCGAGGAGCTCCTGGCGGTCGACCGCGAGGCCGGCCTCGTGCCGGCCACCCTCACCCCGGCGGACCTGATGCTGCTCATCACCCACCTGCGCCCGCCCCTCCCCCTGCCGCGCGAGCAGGCCGACGCCCTCCACCTGCGCTATCTCGGCGTGACGCTCGCCGGGCTCGCGCAGGCCGCCGCGTCAGCGGGTTCCCCGGCGACCGCCGCCTCCGAGGCCCTTCCCCCGGGCCCCTCGTGGGAGGACTGGCTCGCGATGTGGAGCGCGCGCGACACCGGGACCACCGCGGGA
Organism: Oerskovia sp. Root918; assembly: GCF_001428945.1. Lineage (NCBI taxonomy): Bacteria > Bacillati > Actinomycetota > Actinomycetes > Micrococcales > Cellulomonadaceae > Oerskovia > Oerskovia sp. Root918. The sequence continues at coordinate 78,533 of NZ_LMJG01000018.1, read as the reverse complement.
GACTGAGCCGCGACCCCGTCGACGAACAGCTCGACGGCCGCGTCTCCCCCGGCCGCCACGAGCCGCTCCGGGAGGTCGGCCAGGCCGTCGACCTGCTCGACGTGGCGAACGCCCGGCGGGACGCGCCCGGCGAGGACCGCGAGCGCCACCTCGGCCGCGACCAGCCCGGTGACCCTCCCCTGGCCCGACGCGACGAGCGATACCTGCGCCGCACGGTCGCCGTCGCAGGCCGTGGCGGCGAGCGCGAACCGGTCGCCGCCCACGCGCACGGCACCGAAGACCGCCGCGAGCGCGCGCCGCCCGCGCGCGCCGCGGAACGCACGCAGCACGCCCGAGCGCCGCGCCCCGAACAGCGCCGCCGTCAGCACGCGGGAGTCGAGCGCGAACCGGGTCGTCACCCGGGGCACGTCGAGCGTGCGGCGCAGGGCGTGCTGGTCGGAGAAGTCGAAGGGGTGGACCGTGCGCCGCCCGAGGGCGGGCAGCAGGACCTGGCGAGGACCGCCGTCGGGCCGTGGTCCGACCAGGCCGTCGACCGTCCAGCGGATCGCGTCCGCGCCGTGCGCCTCGCCCCCGCCGAGGACCACCGCGACGTCGATCTCCTGGGCACCGCCGACCAGGTCGTGCGCACGCCGGGCGAGCAGGTTCGTGAGCCCAGGTGCGACCCCCACGCTCAGCACGGCCGCGGCGCCCGCCTCGCGGGCGACCTCGTCGAGGAGCTCGGTCGCCTCGAGCTGGCCGCGGGACGCCGAGACGTCCACGAGCGACACGCCCCGCGCGAGGCACGCCCGGGCCACCCGGTCGTCGCCCGGTTCGACGGCCAGGACGACGAGGCCCACCCCGACGAGCGCCGCATCGAGGGTCGCGGGGTCCGCGAGGTCGACCCGTTCCGCTCGGGGCGAGCCGATCCGGCGCGCCGCCTCCTGCGCCGCGGCGAGGCTGCGCCCGGCGGGCACCACCCGGCCGGGGACGGCCTGGGCGAGCCGTGCGCACACGACCGAGCCCACCGCACCGTAGCCACCGATCACGAGCACGTCCCGTGCATTCACTAGAGTCATGCTCTAGTGAATATCACTGTAGTCTCACTACAGTCAATCGTCCCCGAGGAGTCCCCATGCCGCCCACCCGCGCCGAGAAGGCCCGCGCGACGCGCACCCGCATCCTCGACGCGGCGCACGAGCTCTTCGTCGAGAACGGCTGGACCCGCACCTCGGTCGACGACGTCGCCCGAGCCGCAGGCGTCGCGACACAGACGATCTACTACACGTTCGGCACCAAGCACGCGCTCTTCAAGGAGCTGCTCGACGTGCGCGTCGCGGGCGACCACGACGACGTCGCGACGCTCGACCGGCCCTGGGTGCACGAGGTGCTGGCCGAACCCGACCCCGCACGCCACCTCGCCCTGCACGCCGCCGGCGCCCGGGCCGTCCTGGACCGCGTCGCCCCGCTGCTGCGGGTGCTGCGCGACGCCGCGCCCGGCCTGCCCGCCCTGACCGACCTGTGGGCCGCGAACCAGGACCAGCGGCGGACCGTCGCCGCGACCCTGACCGCCGCGCTCGCCCGCAAGGCGACGCTCCGGACCAGCACCGAGGCCGCGGCCGACGTGACCCACACGCTGCTCGGCCCCGACACCTACGGGACGCTCGTGCTCGACCTGGGATGGTCCCCCCAGGCGTGGCAGGACTGGGCCGCCGACGCGCTCGCGCTCCAGCTCCTGGCGTCGTCCGACGCGTCGGGCACGGCGGGTCGGTGAGCGCCGCTGCCCGACCGCCGCACGGGAGCCGCCGGGCTCTCGGGCCACCGACGCTCCCCTGCTAGGGTCGACCGTATGAGCCACTCGTCGACCGTCATGATGCGCCCCACCCGGGGCCCTTCGTGATGCGCTGACCGCGCTCGTCACCACCCAAGGCCTCGCCGCAGCGAGGCCTTTCGTGTGTCCGGGCCCGGTGCGGTCGAGGCGTCCGTCGAGGCACCCGCCGAGGTGCCGCAGTCCCCGAGAGGACCCTGCGCCATGACCGTCCCGCCCGCACAGCCCACGCCGGCCGGCAGCACCGCACCGCCCGCCGGCCCCACCTTCTACGTCACGACCGCGATCCCCTACGTCAACGGCGACCCGCACCTGGGTCATGCGCTCGAGCTGGTCCAGACCGACGTCCTGGCTCGCCACGCACGCCTGCGCGGGCGGCCGACCCGCTTCCTGACCGGCACCGACGACCACGCCCTCAAGAACGTGAGCGCCGCCCGCGCTGCGGACCGTGAGGTCGGGGGGTTCGTCGCCGAGCGCGTCGAGGACTTCCGCGCCCTGCGCCCCGCGCTGTCGTTGTCCACGGACGACTTCCTGTCGACGTCGTCCGACCCTCGTCACCGGCCGGGCGTCGAGGCTCTGTGGCGTCGCTGCGCCGAGGCCGGCGACTTCCACCGACGCTCCTACGAGGGCCTGTACTGCGCGGGCTGCGAGCAGTTCTACACCCCCGACGAGCTCGACGCGTCGGGCCGCTGTCCGGAGCACGTGCCCCTGCCCGAGCGCGTCGTCGAGGAGAACTGGTTCTTCCGGCTGTCCCGCTACGGCGACCGCATCCGTGAGGAGATCGCGACGGGGCGCGTGCGCATCAACCCGGCCGCCAAGCGCAACGAGGTCCTCGCGTTCGTCGACGCCGGGCTCGAGGACTTCAGCGTCTCGCGGCCCGCAGCCCGTTCGGACGGGTGGGGCGTCCCCGTCCCGGGCGACCCCTCGCAGGTGGTGTACGTGTGGTGGGACGCGCTGACCAACTACGTCACCGCGCTGGGCTACGGCTCGGACCAGGCCGACCCGGGCGCCGCGGACGACTACCGCACCTGGTGGTCCGGCGGCGACGAGCGCGTGCACGTGATCGGCAAGGGCATCACACGTTTCCACGCGGTGTACTGGCTCGCGCTCCTGCTCTCGGCGGGCGAGCCGCTGCCCACCACGATCCACGTGCACGACTACGTCACGGCCGGTGGCGCCAAGCTCGCCAAGTCCGCGGGCACCGCGGTGCACCCCGTCGGGCTCGTGGACGCCTACGGCACCGACGCGCTGCGCTGGTGGTTCGCGCGCGAGGTCCCGCTCCTGGGCGATGCCGAGTTCACGACCGAGCGCCTCGTCGCGCGGCACGACGACGAGCTGGCCCACGGCGTGGGCAACCTGGTCAACCGCACGCTCACGCTCGTGCACCGGTTCCGGGACGGCGTCGTACCCGCGCTCCCCCGCACCCGGGCGAGCGCACCCGGCGAGCTGGGCTCCGCCGTCGGGCAGGTCGCCCCTGCCGTGGACGCGGCCCTCGCGGACGCGGACCTGCGGACCGCGACCGGGGCCGTGTGGCGCATCGTCGACGCGGCCAACCGGTACGTCAACGCCGAGAAGCCGTGGGAGCTCGCAGCCCGCGAGTGCGCCGGGGACACGGACGCGGGTGGACGACTGGACGAGGTGCTCGCGCGGCTCGTCGAGGCGTGCCGGGTCGTGGCGGCCGAGCTCTCGCCGTTCGTGCCCGACGGCGCCGCGCGGCTCCGCGAGCAGCTCTTCCCGGCCGCGGCGGCAGGTGGGCAGGGGGTCGGCGACGACCGGGTCGGCACCCCCGACCCGGTCTTCCCGCGCCTGGGCTGACCCGCTTCCCGCTGGGTGCGGAGCCGCCCAGGCGCGGCACGCCGGGGCGCACGACACCTGCTCCGCACTCAGCAGACGGCTACCGCAGCGCCGGTGCGTGCGCCTCCAGGAACCGGTAGACCTCGGTCTGGTCCACCCCGGGGAACGCCCCCACGGGCATCGCGGCGAGCATGCTCGCGTGGGGGCGCGCGCTGGGCCACGACTGGTCGCCCCAGCGCTCGGTCAGGGCCACGGGCGGTCGCCGGCAGCACGACTCGTCGGGACAGCGCGAGACCGTTCGCTCGCTCGTCTCGCGCCCCCGGAACCACTTGACGTGCGCGAACGGCACGCCCACGCTCACCGAGAACTGGCCGTCGTCGGAGTCCTGGACGCGCGACGTGCACCAGTAGGTGCCGGTCGGGGTGTCGGTGTACTGGCTGAACGGGCTCAACCTGTCCTCGACCGCGAACACCGTGCGCGCGGTCCAGTTGCGGCACACGTACTGGCCCTCGACCGCGCCGAGGGGGTCCGCGGGGAAGCGCACGCCGTCGTTCTCGTAGGCCTTGTGGATGATCCCGGACTCGTGGATCTTCATGAAGTGCACCCCGATGCCCAGGTGCGTCGTGGCGAGGTTCGTGAACCGGTGGGCCGCGGTCTCGTAGGAGACCGAGAACGCGTCGCGCAGGTCTTCGACCGAGATCTCGCGGGCGTCCTTGGCCTCCTTGAGGAGCTTGACCGCGTCCCGCTCGGGCAGCAGCAGCGCGGCCGAGAGGTAGTTGGCCTCGACGCGCTGGCGCAGGAACTCGGCGTAGTCGCGCGGTTCGTGGTGGCCCAGGACGTGCGACGCGAGCGCCTGGAGCAGGGCCGAGCGCGGGTCGCTCGACGCGCGCGTGCCCGTGCTCGGCAGGTACACGCGGTGGTGGCGCAGGTCGATGACCGAGCGGGTCGAGTGCGGCAGGTCGTGCACGTAGTGCAGCGAGAAGCCCAGGTGCGTCGCGAGGTCCGCGGCCACGCGCTGCGACATGGGACCGCGGGCGTGCCCGACGCCGTCGAGCAGCTCGCGCGCGGTGGTCTCGAGCTCGGGGAAGTGGTTGTCCTGGGCTCGCATGGTCGCGCGGAGCTCGGTGTTCGCGCGGCGCGCCTCCTCGGGGGTCGCGGCCCGCTCGGTGTGCAGGCGCTCGAGCTCTCGCTGGAGCCCCACGATGGCCTCGAGCGCGTCGCTCGGGAGCGACTTGCCGACCCGCACCGCGCCCAGCCCGAGCGAGGCGAACAGCGGCCCGCGCTGCGCACGCTCGAGCTCGATCTCGAGGGCCGCCCGGCGCGTGGGCGGCTCGGCCGAGAGCAGGTCCTCGACGCTCGCGCCGAGCGCGCGTGCGATGGCCTGGAGCTGCGAGAACTTGGGTTCGCGTCGCCCGTTCTCGATCACGGACACCTGCGAGGGTGCCCGCCCGATCGCGGCTCCCAGGTCGTCGAGCGTCATGCCCTTCTCGGTGCGCAGGTGCCGGATGCGGCGGCCGATCGTCAGGGCGTCGGCCTCGTCCTCGACGGCCAGCGTGCCGCCGAGGAGGCCGCGGTTCTCGCGGGGCGGCGCAGCGATCTTCTGCGCCGGGCCGGGTTCAGTTGCCATGACTGAGGGTGACACACGTCACTCCTTGCGCACAACAGAAGAACTCGACTTCTTCTACGAAAGAAGTCCTTGTGGACCCCTTGCGCGGCGAAGGAAGGTCGTTCCACGGCCATCGCTCACCCCGAGCGGCGACCGGAACGAGTACCACCGCACGCAACGAAGCTCTGGAGGCACCCCGTGACCACCCCGCCCATCATCAGCCGTCGCTCCGAGAACGAGTACGCCACGCCCCGCCCGGCGTCCGCGGCCTCCCGGACCGAGGCCGTCACGGCCCCCGTCTCATCCTCTGTCAGCTCCCCGGCACGGGCCGGCGACCAGCGCCAGTCCGCGGCCGACCTCGCGCTCTCCTGGTCGACCGACCCTCGCTGGGCCGACGTCCAGCGCGACTACACGGCCGAGGACGTCGTCGCCCTGCGCGGCTCGGTGCGCGAGGAGCGCACCCTGGCCCGTCGCGGCGCCGAGAAGCTGTGGGACCTCATCCACACCGAGGAGTGGGTCGCCGCGCTCGGCGCCATGACCGGCAACCAGGCCGTGCAGCAGGTGCGTGCGGGCCTCAAGGCCATCTACCTCTCCGGCTGGCAGGTCGCGGCCGACGCCAACCTGTCGGGACAGACCTACCCGGACCAGTCGCTCTACCCCGCGAACTCGGTCCCGGCCGTCGTGCGCCGCATCAACAACGCGCTCCTGCGCGCCGACCAGATCGAGACCGCTGAATCGGACCTCGGGACGCCCGAACGCGACTGGATCGCCCCCATCGTCGCCGACGCCGAGGCCGGCTTCGGCGGCGCCCTGAACTCCTACGAGCTCATGCACTCGATGATCGAGGCCGGCGCGGCGGGCGTGCACTGGGAGGACCAGCTCGCGTCCGAGAAGAAGTGCGGCCACCTGGGCGGCAAGGTCCTCATCCCGACCTCGCAGCACATCCGCACCCTGAACGCGGCCCGCCTCGCCGCCGACGTCGCGGGCGTCCCGACCGTCATCATCGCCCGCACCGACGCGCTCGCCGCCGACCTCATCACGTCCGACGTCGACCCCCGCGACCAGGAGTTCCTCACGGGCGAGCGCACCGCCGAGGGCTTCTACCGGACGCGTCCGGGCGTCGACACGGTCATCTCGCGCGGCCTGGCCTACGCCCCGTACGCCGACCTCATCTGGGTCGAGACGGGCGAGCCGGACCTCGAGCTGGCCCGCCGGTTCGCCGAGACCATCCACGCGCAGTTCCCCGACAAGAAGCTCGCGTACAACTGCTCGCCGTCGTTCAACTGGAAGAAGCACCTCGACGACGCCCAGATCGCGAGCTTCCAGAAGGAGCTCGCCGCGATGGGCTACGCGTTCCAGTTCATCACCCTGGCCGGCTTCCACGCCGTGTCCCACTCCATGTTCGAGCTCGCCCGCGGGTACAACGACCGCGCGATGAGCGCCTACGTCGAGCTGCAGGAGGCCGAGTTCGCCTCCGAGGTCGACGGCTACACGGCCACCCGCCACCAGCGGGAGGTCGGCACCGGCTACTTCGACCGGGTCGCCACGGCTCTCAACCCCGACAGCGCCACCCTCGCGCTCGCCGGGTCCACCGAGACCGCCCAGTTCCACTAAGCCTTGCCCGCCTCGCCGAGGGAGAGGTCTCGCGTCGAGGTAGAGGGCTCCAGCCCTCTACCTCGACCACTCCCCTCTACCTCGCGGCACAGACCATCGGAGCCCGCCATGACCAGCACCCTCACGACCCACTCGTCCGGCCCGACGACGTCACGCACCTCGTCCGACCGGCCCACCTCGTCCGGTCAGCACCCCGGCCACCACCAGGGGCGCGACGACGACGCGCGGCGCGCGACGCCGTCGGGCACCCTGGACGTCACCGGACACCTGGGCTCGCGCTACCGCGAGATCCTGACCCCCGAAGCCCTGGACTTCCTCACCGCGCTGCACGACCGCTTCCTGGCCGCCCGTCACGGGCTGCTCATGGACCGCCAGCAGCGCCGCCAGGACGTGGCCGACGGGATCGACCCCGACTTCCGCGCCGCGACCCGGCCCGTGCGCGACGACCCGTCGTGGCGCGTCGCCGGCTCGCACGGAGCCCCCGGCCTCGAGGACCGGCGCGTCGAGATCACCGGCCCGACCGATCCCAAGATGGCGATCAACGCCCTCAACTCGAGCGCCAAGGTGTGGCTCGCCGACCAGGAGGACGCGTCGTCGCCCACGTGGCGCAACGTGATCGAGGGCCAGCTCGCGCTGCACGACGCGATCCGCGGCACGCTCGCGTTCACGTCCCCCGAGGGCAGAGAGTACGCGCTGCGCTCGACCGAGCTGACCGACCTGCCGACCATCGTGTTCCGGCCCCGCGGCTGGCACCTGATCGAGAAGCACCTGCGCTACGTCGACCGCGCGGGCGTGGCGGTCTCGGCCTCGGCGTCGCTCGTGGACTTCGGGCTGTACTTCTTCCACAACGCACGCGAGCTCGTCGAGCGCGGCCGCGGACCGTACTTCTACCTGCCCAAGCTCGAGGGCTACCGCGAGGCGCGGGTCTGGAACGACGTGTTCGTGTTCGCGCAGGAGTACCTGGGGATCGAGCAGGGCACGATCCGCGCGACCGTGCTCGTCGAGACCCTGCCCGCCGCGTTCGAGATGGAGGAGATCCTCCACGAGCTGCGCGACCACTGCGCGGGGCTCAACGCGGGCCGCTGGGACTACCTGTTCTCGGTCATCAAGTCGTTCCGCACGCGCGGCGACCAGTACGTCCTGCCCGACCGCTCGCAGGTGCCCATGACCGCCCCGTTCATGCGGGCCTACACCGAGCTCCTCGTCGCGACGTGCCACAGGCGCGGGGCGCACGCGATCGGCGGCATGAGCGCGTTCATCCCCGACCGCCGCCGGCCCGACGTGACCGAGAAGGCGTTCGAGCAGGTCCGCGCGGACAAGCGGCGCGAGGCCGGCGACGGGTTCGACGGCACCTGGGTCGCGCACCCCGACCTCATCCCCGCGGCGCGTGCCGAGTTCGACGCCGTGCTGGGCGACCAGCCGCACCAGGTCTCGCGGCTGCGCGACGACGTGAGCGTGGGGCAGCACGAGCTGCTCGACATCGGGTCGGTGCGCCGTGCGGGCGCGACGGTCACCGCGGCCGGGCTGCGGTCCAACGTCTCGGTGGGCGTGCGGTACATCGAGTCGTGGCTGCGCGGCGTGGGCGCCGCGGCGATCGACCACCTCATGGAGGACGCCGCGACGGCCGAGATCTCCCGCTCGCAGGTGTGGCAGTGGATCGCGTCCGGGACCCGTACCGAGAACGGCGTGCCCATCACGCGGGCCCGCGTCGAGGCGCTGCTCGCCGAGGTCGTCGACGACCTGCCGCGCGGGGAGGGCAACCGGGTCGACGAGGCCGCGCACGTGTTCCGTGCCGTCGCGCTCGCCGAGGACTTCCCGACGTTCCTGACCATCGGGGCGTACTCGCAGTTCCTGGTCGGGTCGGCCGTGGACGGGCCGCGCGAGGGCTGACCACCTGAGCGCGGGCCGGTGCCTGCGGGGGCTGGGCGGCTGGGGACCCGCGGGTGCCGAGTGCCCGCGGGTGCCGAGTGCCCGCGGGTGCCGAGTGCCCGCGGGTGCCGAGAACGAGGTTGTGGTCGTTATCGAGGGGATAGCGACCACAACCTCGTTCTCGTGTGCGCGGAACCTCGTGCTCGGCACCACCAGCACCAGGACCCGACCCTGCCCGACCCGGCCCAGGCCCAGACCCAGACCCAGCCCCAGACCCAGACCCAGACCCAGACCCAGACCCAGACGGCAGTCACGCTCGTTCCGGGCACCACGGGCGCCAGCCTCCGCCGGTCGACCCTCCGACGTCCTGGCCTGCACGGATACCCCTGGCGCGCAGCCACCCCCAGGTGGGATGATCCGGGCGCGCGGCGCGCGAGCTGCCGAGCGACACCCTTCCCGGACCCGCCGGTCCCGTCGCACCGTGGAGCACCCGTGAGTGACCTGTTCGCCCCGCCCTCGTCCCCGCACCCCGAGTCCGGAGCCGGCACGCCCGCCGGGCCCGTACCGCCAGCACAGCAACCGCCGACGACGCAGCTACCGCCGACCTCGGCACCGGCACCGCAGCAGCCGCCGGCCCTGGTCCCCCCAGCCGCCCCCGCTCCGCCGAGCATCTCCGCTCAGCCTCCGGCGAGCGCACGGACCACCACCCACCCGGACGTCGCCCCGGGCATCCCCCCGTCGGGCAGCAGCCCGTACCCCGGGCAGGTATCACCCCTCTCGGCCGCACCGGGGGCGCCCAACCCGTACGGTCCCCCGCGCCCGCATACCCCGAGTCACGGAGCCGCGGGCTTCCCGGCGGACGGGACGGCCAGGACGCCGGGCCCCTCGCGCGTCCTGGTCGGGGTGCTCGCGGGGGTCGCCGGCCTGCTGATCGGGGGCGTCGGCGCGACCGCGGTGACCCTGGCCGTGGTGGCGGGCAACGAGCTCTTCGCCGACGCTGCGGCCGAGCCGTGGTCTGCCGGTCCGGCCCCCGACGAGGAGGAGGCGTGGGACGGGCACGGCGACGACCAGGTCGCGGGCGAGGACGGCGGGACGTTCGACGACCCGTGGGCGCTCGAGGGCGAGGTGTACACCGACGAGTGGTCGGTCCTGCTCGAGATCCCGCACGAGGCGACCGCCGAGATCCTCGCGCACAACGACGTCAACGTGTCCCCGGCCGACGGCATGGAGTACTGGATCGTCCCGGTCGACGCGATGTACCTCGGGCCGTCGAGCACGGTGACGGCCCACGGGTCGATCGACCTCTGGTTCGTCGACCGGGACGGCAACGAGTACACGGAAGGCTGCGGCGACGTCCCCGACTCCCTCGTCGGCACGGGCCTGATCGGCACCGACGACTCGGCCCAGGGCAACGTCTGTCTCGAGGTCCCCGCAGGGGCGGACGGCCTGTGGGTCCTCGCGGTCGACGACTACATGCCGGTCCACCTGTCCACCGACGTGGCGATCACCGAGTCCTGAGGCACCGCGCTCCTCGAGGGCCGGGCGTCACCACGCGAGCGCGTCGCGCAGCTTGTCCTCGAGCCGTGCCGACAGGGCCAGGTCGTCGCGCACCGCGGTGCGCTCGGCCACGGCGCGGCGCGGGCTGCTCGTGATGATGCCGTCGACGCCGCTGCGGAGCTGGGCCCGCATCGCGGCCGGGTCGTTGACGGTCCACACGTAGACGTCGATCCCGGCCGCACGCGCCTCGGCCCGCACGCGCGTGGTGTCCGACGACTGCTCGATCGCGACGAAGTCGACGGGCAGGACCCCGAGCGGGCCGCGCAGGAACGGGACGACGTACCCGACCGCGATCTCCGGGCCGAGCGCGTGCACCTCGTCGGCCTGCTCGGGGTAGATCGACTGGACCAGGTAGTCGTCCGCGACGCCGTGCGCCCGCAGGAGCGCGACGACGTCCGCGACGAACGTCGGTGTCTCGTGGCCGTGCGCCTTGAGCTCGACCAGGAGCGGCACGTCGAGCTCCTGGGCGCGCTCGACGAACTCCTCGAGCGACGGGATGGTCGCCTCGAACCCGCCCTGGCGGATCGTCGTCGAGGTCAGCTCGTCGAGAGTCATGGTGTGCACGGCGCGGTCGGAGCCCGCGAGGCGCCGCAGGGTCAGGTCGTGGAAGACGACGAGCCCGCCGTCAGCGGCCTGGAGGACGTCGAGCTCGACGTAGTCCGCGCCGAGCGCCGCGGCGGACTCGAGCGACGCGATCGAGTTCTCGACGCCCCCGCCCGGGTCGCCGCGGTGCGCGATCACCGCGCCGGGCTCCTCGCGCGCGAGGGTCGTCATGGCGCGGGTGTTGGCCGCGGTGACCGCGACGAGCACCAGCACGGCCGCCAGCCCGACGGCGGCGCGCACCCCGCGCGGCCGGCTCGCCCACCCGCTCCCGAGGACGGGCGGCACCTGCCCGGGCGACGAGGCGTCGCCGACGGGAGCTGCGCCGTCGGGCAGCGACTCGCGCCGCTCCCCCGCGACCACGACCACGACCTGCGTGAGCAGCGCGGCGACGAAGCCCACGAGCACGAACCCGACCACCTGCACGACCGTGAGCGTCACGCCCGCGACGATCGGCGCGGCACTGGGCGCGGCCAGGTCGGCGACGCGCGTGGGGACCAGCGCGAGCATCACGATGCCCGCCGCGACCACGACCACGCCGAGCGCGACCACCGCGAACGTGCCCAGGAGGCGCGGCCAGAGCCCGCGCGTCGCCCGCCAGCTCGCGGCCATGGCACCGGACACCGAGGCGTCGGACGTGAGCAGGAACGCGAGCGTCAGGACCAGTCGCAGGTTCAGGAACAGCACGCCTGCGAGGAACGCGAGGTAGACGTAGACGCCGCCGTCGAACTTGAGGAGCTCCCCGACGACGAACTCCGGGATCGCGATGCCGCGCACCAGGAACGCCGCGGTCCCGAAGTTGCCCACCGGCACGAGCACGAAGAAGTAGCCCACGAACAGCAGGAGCTGGGGGCCGAGGAGCTTGCGGCTCGTGCGCGCGAGGTCGGCGCCCACGGCCCGCACCGAGACGGGCTCGCCCGCGCGCAGCCGGGCGCCGATCGCGAGGAACGCGCCCTGCTGGCACAGGACCACGACCGACGCGACGAGCGCCACGACCAGCAGGAGGAGCACCGCGACCGGGCTCGACAGGACGCGCAGCACGTTGAAGTGCGTGAGCGCGCCGGCGCCCGCGGCCGCGAGCGCCATGTCGAACAGCCACACCATGAGCGGGACCGCGACGAGCGCCGCCGCGCCCTGCAGGAGCAGGACCGCCCCGAGGTACGTCGGCAGGTGCGCGCGGACCGTGCGCGCGGCGGGTCCGAGCAGCGCGGTGCGCTGCGGTCGGTCGCGGGCAGAGCGCCGCGCGGCGTCGCCGTCGGGACGCGGCATGCCCGAGCGGGCCGGGGAAGTGCGGGGGGCGGTCGGACGGGCGGCTGGTGGCACGAGCGAAGCCTACGGTCGCGTGGGAGGGCCGTTCGTACCGCGCACCACCTGCGCGGGCGAGTTCACCCGGGCGACGTGTAGGTGATGCGCGTGGCTGGGAGCCCGGCGGTTGGGACGCCCTGCGCCCGGACCCCGCCGGGGCCGCCCTCGCCCGCGCCCACGACGAGCTCAGCGACGGTCGTGAGGACGATCAGCGGGAGCAGCAGCGGCAGCGCGACGAAGCCGGTCGCGGCCGCGCCGAGCAGGCTCCCGACGGCGCCGGGCACCCACCGTGGACGGGGCCTGTCCGGGGCGGGTCGGCTCTCGACGCCGAGCAGCACGGCCTGGACGAGCAGCGCGGCGGCCGCGCCCCCTGCGACGGTCCCGGCGCCCAGGACCCACGGCGTCCCGGCTCCGGCGGCGCCCAGGCAGAGCGCCGCGAGCCCCGCGACCACGGACAGCAGGAACGTGATCGCGAGACCGAGGTGCCCGAAGAGCCGGACCGCAGCCCACATGAGCAGGCGACGCACAGGGCCCGTCCCCGACTGGCGCAGCGTCTCGCGGAAGAGGTGGTCGGCGTCTCGGCGGGCCGCTCGACGAGCGCTCGCCGGGGCGTCGGACGTGGCGAGCTCCCGCGAGGCCGCGTCGTGCAGGATCGCCGGGAGCGTCTGGCGGCCGTAGCTCGCGATCACGCCCCACAGCGGCATGGGTACCGACGCGAGGTCGGTCACGAGTCCCGCGGGCACGGTCTGCTCGACGCTCGCGCGCCGCCAGACCGGGCCGTCCGCCGTCTGCTCGTCGGCGGGCCGCGAGCTGTGGCCGAACGCGGTGAGGACCTCGAACCACACCTTCCAGCGGCCCGTCACGGGGAGCTGGCGCAGGTCGACCGTCGTGGCTGTGGTCCACCGGTCGGGGTCGCCCGGGAGCGGGGCGAGGAAGGGCACGGCGCTCCCTCAGCCGGCGGGGACGAGCGCCGGGGCGTCGGGCGCAGGTGGCGCCACCTCGTTCGTCACGCCGTACGGCACCAGGACGCTCGCGACCTCGCGCGCCACGGGGTCGAGGTGCCCGCGCTGGTCGTCGAAGAAGATGTGCGGCCGCAGGACGCGCAGCACGCGGCCCTTGTCCGCGCCGCCCAGGAAGAACGCGTCGTTGACCGTGACGCCCCACGAGCGCAACGTGTTGACGGCCCGCTCGTGCGAGGGCGCGCTGCGGGCCGTGACGATCGAGACGCGCACGCGGGGCCTGTAGCCCGGGTCCTCGGCGACCCGTTGCTCCTCGCGTCGCTGGATGGTGCTCAGCGCGCGCAGGAACGGGAGGATCGGTCCGGCGTGGTGCTCGGTGATCTTGCGCGCGCTCTCGTACTGGTGGAACTGCTCGAGCCCGCCCGACTGGAAGATGCGCTCGGCGCTGTCGTCGGCGAGCACGCCGTCGAAGTCGAACGCCACGCGCAGCTCGCCGACCTCGGCGTCGGCGGTGCTCTCTTCGGAGATGTCGGCGGTCGCGTCGCCCATCACGGCCACCCCGGTCGCCATGGCCGCCTCGACCGTCTGGACCGCCGGCTCCACCGTGACCGGTGCGTCGCCCGGGGCGACGCGAGCGTGGGGCGTGCGCTGCGCCGTCGGGCCGGACGAGGCGCCCTGCCCGACGGCGGCGCTCCCCAGGACCTGCCCGGCCGGGTGTCCCAGCGTGGTCGCCGTGCGCACGTCGCCCGCGTCGCCCGAGAGGAACAGCGAGATGTTGAGCGCGGGGATGTACGCGTAGGGCGCGACGCCCTGCGTGAAGATCGCCCGGCTGATGGGCAGCCCGTGGGCCGCGACCGAGCTCATGACGCGCAGGCCCGTGGACGGGTCGTTCTTGGACAGGATGAAGACCTCGACCAGCGGGTCGCCCGCGGCGGGAGACAGGTCGTTGAGGCTCAGGAGCCGCTGGACGAACTCGAACGCGACACCGGGCCGGAGCATGCGGTCGCGGTACCTGTCCTGGTAGGCGCGGTAGGCGTCGATGCCCTGCTCGTCGAAGACGCGTTGGGACGTCGAGAGGTCGAACAGCGCGCTCGAGGCGACGCCGACGACGAGCCGGTGGTCGAGGTCGTAGGGCGGCACGGGCGCTCCTTCGGGACGGGCGGGGCAGGCTGGGCAGGCGGGAGCAATCGGGGCGCGCGGCGCGTCGGGCGGGTTCAGGCAGGCTCGGGCGGGCGGCGCACCTGGTCGTGCGGGTGGCGGCGCGAGTACCGCTTCACGCACTCCTTGCACATCGGCATGGTCGGGAGGCGCTCGGCCTCGCGCGGGGTCATCTCGCCGATGACCTTGGCCCCGCACAGCCCCCGGTCGGGGTGCACGATGTGGCCCCACTCGGACTCCCACCGGTAGCCGAACCGGTAGGGCGGGCGCACCTGGAACTCGCGCACCTGCGGGGCCGAGCGCAGGACCGCGGCCTTGTCGAGCGTCTCCTCGCCGTACCCCTGCGGCTGGCGCTGGCACACGTGCCGCACCCGGAACGGCATGGTCGGCGAGTACGCGAGCTGCGTCCCGGGCACGGCCCCCCGGTTCGACGTCAGGAACCAGCGCACCTCGTCCCCCGCGTGCGCGCTGCGGACCTCGTCGAGCGCGAAGGCCCGACGACGGCCGTCGTAGCACGGCAGCCACTGGACGTCGGCGCCGCACTGCTCGCAGCGACCGACCCGTACGCCCGTCACGCGAGCGGGCTCGGGGTCTGGACGTGCATGCTGCCTCCGGCGGGTGATCGGTACGGGCGGACCGATGACACCCTACGTCCCGCCCACCACCCCGGCCGTCTACCCCGTGACCGCGAAGAACCCGTGCGCGCCGCGCTCGGCGTCGATCATGGCGTGGGTCACGAACGGGTAGCGCCCCGCCTCGGGGAACGCGAGCTCGACGAAGCCTCCCTGCGCGACCGCGAGCCCCAGCACCTGCGACCCGCCTGCCTCGGCGTTGCCGGGACGCAGCCGGTAGGCGCCCTCGCTGAACACCGTGTCGAACTGGCCGCCCACGACATGGAACGCCGTCCCCCGGTTGGGGCCCGCCGCGAGCACCCACACGCGCACGCGCTCGCCCACCCGGGCCGGGAGCGGCGCCGCGTCGTACTGGTTGGCGTAGCCGTTGAAGGCCACGACGTCGGGATCACCCGTCGCGAGCCGGTCCATGTCGACCTCGCCACCCTGCTGCCCGAGGTAGTACTCGGACTGGACGAGCAGGTACTCGCGGTCGACCGCGGGCAGGTCCGGCGGGTCGATCACGACCGCGCCGAACATGCCGTTCGCGATGTGCGCGGACATGGGCATGGTCGAGCAGTGGTACATCCACACCCCGGACATGGTCGCCGTGAACGTGTAGGTGAGCTCCTCGCCCGGCGCGATCGTGCGCATGGGCCGGTCGGGGGCGAGCGCCCCGGCGTGGAAGTCGATCGAGTGCCCGATCGTGCCGTCGTTGACCAGCGTGATCTCGAAGCGGTCGCCGACCTTGCCGCGCAGCGTCGGACCGGGGGCCGTGCCGCCGAACGTCCACAGCGTCTGCGTCACCCCGGGCGCGACCTCGGTCACGAGCTCGGAGACGGCGAGCCGCACGCGGTGCACGGTCTCGGCGCTCGCGGGCGCGAGCTCGGCCGGGTGCGCCGTGAAATCGTCGCCCGGGGTCGCCATGAAGTCCAGGTCCGTCGCGGCGCTCGGGGCGCCCGACGCGTCGTCCCCACCACCCGGGCCGTGGTCCATGCCGGCCATGCCGTCGTGCCCGGCCTCGCTGTCGCTGCCGGCGCCGGCGCCGTCAGGTTCGGCACCGCCGTCGGCCAGGCTCGTCCCGCCCACAGAACCGCCCACCGGCTCGATCGTCAGCACCATGCCCATCTGCCGGTGGCCCACGATGCTGCACCACCCGTCGACCGTGCGGCCCACTACCCCCACCTCGAACGTCTCGGTCGTCCCCGGGGCGAGCCGCCCGCTCGTCGCGCCCGTGTCGAGCACGAGGTCGTGGACCGTGGAGTCGGTGTTGGTCACCACGAGCACCAGGGTGTCCCCGGCAGGCACCTCGATCGTCGCGGGGAAGAAGCGCATGTCGCGGGCCTCGACCTCGACGGTCGTCGTGCGCCCCGTGGGCACGACGGCACCCGACGCACCGGCCTCGGTCGGCGAGGCTCCCGTCCCGGTGCCGAGCGCGGCCGGGTCCAGGGCCACCCCGCCCGCGGCGACCAGGAGCAGGACGCTCAGCGCGGCCACGGCCAGCCCCTTGCGACGCGGTCCGGTCACGGCCTCCACGGGAGGCCCCTGGCGGGCGTCTCCGGACCGCGCGCGCAGGTCCTGCCCCAGGGCGTGGGCCGCCGCGACGTCCTCGGCGGTCGGTGGCACGAACGGCGTGCGCCGGGCACGGCGGTGGACGCGCAGGGCCCCGACGAGCAGCGGGAGGAAGGCCACGAGCGCGCCGAGCGCGATCAGCGACGCGAGCACGTGCACCAGGCTCGGCGCGGGCAGGACGAAGAGCGCGAGCGCTCCGTCGAACAGCACGACCCGCAGCACGGCCCCGCGTTCGAGCACGGCCGTGGTCGAGCGCACGGCCGCGGGACCGCCGCCCAGGACCACGGGCACCAGGTAGGTCAGCGCCCCGAGCAGGACCTGGGCCGCGAAGCCCGCGACGAGCGGCACGGTCACGATCCCGACCCGTGCGGCCGCTGTCTCCCACGTCCCGCTCAGCGCCAGGACGCCGACCAGCGTCGCGAGCGACCCCACCAGCCAGGCCAGCGCGCAGGCCGCCGACCACGTCGCGAAGGTCGCGGGCGGACGCCGTCGGGCCGCCGTGACCATGGGCCGCACCGAGACACCGATGCCCGCGAGGTACGTCGCCAACCCCACGGCCGCGACGGGCGGCGAGGCCGCCAGGACCGCGGCGACCCCGCCCGCGAGGCCGACCAGCATGAGGGCGAGCGTCGTGCGCGCGGCGCGGGGAGCGTCGTCGGCCATCTTCGTCCGCAGCATGGTCGGCCACAGCGTCATGAGCGTGCCCATGACCGTGAGGCCCACGAAGCCCAGCAGGTTGAAGCCCGCGTGCGCGAGCACGACCCGCGTGTGCCACCCCTCGTCGAGGCCGCGCGCGAGCGTCGCACCGAGGCCCGCCCCGAACGGCAGGAGCCAGGCCGCCGCGACGTAGAAGCCCACGCAGATCGCGAAGCGGGCCGCGAGCGCCTGCCGTGACTGGAGCCACAGGGCTGTGCCGTGGGCTGCGACCGCGACGCCCACGCCGACGGCCCCCACGAGCGTCACGACCCACGTCGCCGTGACCATCCCCGCGACCGTCGCGGCGACCGCGCCGTTGAGCAGCACCAGGCGCGCGACCTGCCAGCGCCGCGAGGCGGGCGTGATCCGGCGGCGCAGGAGCGCGTCGGTGAAGTGCTGGCTCCACACGCAGATCGCGTTGGTCACCGCGCCGAGCAGCAGCAGGTGCACGAGCAGCCAGGGCGACGCGGGGATCCACCGGTGGCCCACGGCGACGACCACGGTCGCCACGAGCCAGGCGACCACGGGGGCGTTGGCGCGCAGGTGCCAGGCGGAGCGGTCGGTCAGGGGCCTCAGGGGCGCGGGAGGCGCAGCCGGGGACAGGTCGAGCTTCACGGAGCGGTCTCCTCGAGCAGGGACGGTGCAGGCCCGACGGCGGAGCGCGGCCGCGTCCCGGGCGCGGGCGCGACGCGCGCGCGGATCCCGACCCCGAGCATGAGCACCACGAACGCGAGCAGCGCGACCACGTTGAACACTCCCCCGACCTGGTGGGCCACGGGCAGGTCCCGGGCGTCGCCCAGCCCCAGGCGGACCAGCAGGCCCAGGTGCAGGAGGACCGCCGGCCCGTACATCAGGGGCGTGTACGGCAGCCGCACGCGCAGCACCGCGGGCAGGATCACGGGCGCGTGGGCCATGATCATCGAGATCGTGAAGCCCAGGAAGACCGCGTGGATCACGGCGTCGTACCCGGGCCCCGTGACCTGGCGCCCGGCGAGGAGCCAGATCGCTCCGGCGACCGCGAGCCACGCGTACGCCGCGAGCAGGCACGCCGCCATGTAGCGCGCGAGCCCCGTCGAGCGGATGGTGCGCCGGGCGACGTCGTGCACCGCGAGCCAGCCGCACAGCACCAGGACGGCCGCACCCAGCAGGACGTGGCCGGCAGCGGGCCACAGCAGGGTCGCCACGCACCCCACCGCGAGCGCCCAGCAGACCCACAGGATCAGGCCCGCGCCCCGGCCGAGGAACACGATCCGGGCGAGCTCGAGCCGCTCGCCCGCGATCGTGGTCACCACGAAGCACGCGAGCCACGGCAGCACGTCGGCGACGCCCACGCCGCCGAGCCACAGGAGCGCCCCGCCCGTCGCGAGCAGCGCGCCGACGAGCTGCACGAGGACCGCGTCGTCGTGCTGGCGCCGCCACAGCGGGACGTAGACCAGGCACAGCGCGCCGCAGCCCGCGACGAGGAGCACCTGGCCCACGGCGAGCGGGGCCGGGCTGAGCAGAGCCAGCGCGCCTGCCCCCAGCAGCCCCGGGGCCGCGAAGCCCCACCGCGTGCGCAGCGCGACGGCGCGCTCGAGCGCGATCACCGTGCCGACGAAGCCCAGGACGAGCAGCACGCCGTGGATCTGGGGCAGGCGCTCGGTCGTGAGCGGGGCCGGCAGGCCGAGCAGCAGGAGCGCCGCGTCGAGCCCCGCGAGGAGCGCGAGGCCGGCCGGCAGCACGAAGACGACGCGGCGCATCAGCGGTGCGAGCTGTCGGCGTGGCCGGGGGTGCTGGTGGCCTCGGCCTCCGGCATGGTCCGGTCCGGGGTCCCTTCCGGGGGTCCGTCCGCGGGGCGCAGGTGCAGGCGGCACGCGCCCGGCTCGGCGAAGGGCAGCAGCGACGTCCCCTCGCGAGGAGCCCCCAGCCGCTCGAGCGCCCCCTGCGCCAGGCCGAGGTGCACCGCGCACACGACCTCGGGGTTGCGGTACGCGGCCTCGAGCAGAGGGCAGCGGGTCAGCGCTACCGAGGCCGCGTCGTCGTCGGCCCGAGGGGCGAACCCCAGGCGGTCCAGCAGGTCGACGACCTCGTGACGCGCGGCGCTCGCGGCGTCGTCGGCACCTCGGCTGGGTCTCCCCTTCTCGGGGGCCGCTGGACCGTCGCCCGCGCTGCCCGGGTGCCCGACGACGTCGGGTCCCCCGCTGGGCTCCCGGCGTGCGTCCGGCGCGCTCTCCCCGCGCCCTGTGCCACCCACGCCCGCAGGGTGCGAGGCGCCGTCGGGAACCGTGCCCGGACCCGAGGGGGGCTCGACGTCCCCGACGAGCTCCGCGCCCCAGGCGCGGCCCGCGGCGAGCGCGTCGCCCACGGGGTCGGCGCTCGACCGGGCGATCTGGGCCGCGAGCGCCGACGCCAGGCCCGCGTACTCGGCGGCGCCCGCCGTCGTCGGCGACTCCGTGACCGCGGCGTAGAGCCGGGCCGGGCGGCCCCGGCCGTGCGCCGGGGCGCTCTCGCTCGTCGCGAGTCCCGCCTCGACCAGGCCCTCGAGGTGCTCGCGCACGGTGTTGGTGTGCTGGTCGAGCGCGGTCGCGACCGAGCTGACCGAGCAGGGCTCGGGCTGGGACGCGAGGACGTCGAGGACCGCGAGCCGGGCCTTCGAGAGCCGCGCCGGGCGGACCGCGCGCCGCACGAGCGGAGGGCCGTACCCGGGGCACGGGGGCGCGGGGTGCTCTGCCCGTCCAGCAGGCTGCGTATTTTCCACGGAATAAAGTGTACTAATGTTTGGCGCGTTGGAGAACCACTCCCACCGCTCCCGGAGGTCTCACGTCATGAGCAGCATCGTCCTGGCCACGTCGGCCGAAGACTCACGCGCCGTCGAGGCCGTCGTCGCCCACCACACCGAGATGAACGGGACCCTCGGGCTGCTCGTCGAGGCGCTGGTCCAGGCCGTCGAGTCCGGCACCGCCACGACCGTCGCCCACCGCCGACTCGTGGACTGGACGCGGACCGACCTGCTGCCGCACGCGCTCGCCGAGGAAGCCGCGATGTACCCCCACGCGCACCGCGACGAGCACGCCCGGCTCCTGGTCGACGCGATGATCGCCGAGCACGGGGTGATCGGCGAGCTGGTCGACGCCCTCGACCGCGCGACCACCCCCGTCCGCGCCGCAGCCCACGCCCGCGCGCTCCAGGTGCTCTTCGAGACCCACATGACCAAGGAGAACGAGCAGATCCTGCCGCTGCTCGCCCTGTCCTCCGACGTCTCGCTCGCCGACGTCCTCGACGGGATGCACGAGCTGCTCGGCGGGCACTCCCACGGGGAAGGCGGGGAGGCCGGGGAGGCTGCGGCGGGTGCCGAGCCGGGCGGCGCCTGCGGCTGCGGCGGCGGTGCCGGGGGCTGCGGTGGCGCCTCGGAGGGGGCGACCGCGGCGGCCATGGGCGATGCCCCCGCCGAACCCGCGGGCCACTCGTGCGGCTGCGGCGGGCACGACGACGCCGGCAACCTCCCGGTGCTCGACGCCCGCGCGGTGCCGCACGCGATCCGGCACGCGACCATCTTCGGGGCGCTCGAGGGCGTCGCGCCCGGCTCGGGCATGGTGCTCCTCGCCCCGCACGACCCGCTGCCGCTCCTGGCGCAGGTCGACGCCCGGTGGCCGGGCACGTTCACGGTCGACTACCTCGAGCGCGGGCCCGAGACCTGGGCGCTGGCCTTCACGCGCTGACGTCAGCTTGGTTGTCAGAAGCGCACCGGGGTATGCCCCGGTGTGCTTCTGACAGCTTGGCTGGCCGTGTCGACCCGGTAGCCTCTGCACGGGAAGAGGCAGCCGCGCCGGGAGCGTCCGGCCCTCGCACCACGGTCGACGCCACGCACCCACGCGCGGATGACGGCACCGCAGCCGAGGAGGACATCGTGACCCACCAGCCTGGTTGGTACCGCGACCCGTACGCCCCGCAGCGGGTGCGCTGGTTCGACGGGCAGCAGTGGACTCAGCACTCGCAGCCTGTCCAGGCCTCGCCGTCTCCACCTTCCCGGAAGCTGAGCACGGGTTCGATCGTGCTGATCGTGGTGGGCGTGATCCTGCTCCTGTGCGCGATCGCCGTGATCGTCGCCGGTTTCGCCTTCGTGGCGTACATGATCCAGGGGGTCGTCTGCGGAGAGAGCCCGCACTACTGCACGTGACCGGGAGGTCGTCGTCGACGCCCCGAAGAGCGAGATGGATCCGGCTCCCCTCTCGCACCGACCGCGATCAAGACGAGCAGCGATCGAGATGCGGCCAAGGGGGGTTCACGGTGGCGTGACGGCCCCCGTTGGCCGCATCTCGAAGTAGCCGGGTGGGGCGAGCCGAGCTTCTTCACGGCTCGCTGACCGCGAGGCTCGACGGGACCCGACAGGGGCCCTGTCTCGCCGAGCACGAGGTTGTGGTCGTTCCGGGCACCGAGACGACCACGACCTCGTGCTCGGCGACCGACCGGGCCGCGCCTGGCAACCGACCCGCACGGGTGGCCCCCGCAGGGCCGCAGTGCCACGATCGGTCTCATGGTCGCGAATGGCGAGGGATGGACCGAGGGAACCGTCGACGTCGAGGGGCACCCCGTGTTTTACCGGCGCAGCGCCGACGTCCCTGACGCCCTGCCGATCGTCCACGTGCACGGCTTCGCGATCTCCGGCTCGTACCTCATGCCCACGGCCCGGGTGCTCGCCGCGCGGGCCACGAACGTCGTCCCCGACCTGCCGGGATACGGCAAGAGCGAACGGTGGGACTACACGCTCGGGATCCCTGCCCTCGCGCACGCGCTCGTCAAGATCCTCGATGCCCTCGGGCTCGAGAAGGTGGTCCTGGTCGGCAACTCGATGGGCTGCCCCATCAGCCTCGAGGTCGCCCACAGCGCTCCGGACCGGGTCGAGCGCATCGTGCTCGTGTCCCCTGCCGGGGGTGTGCACAACCAGGGCCTCGGGCGGGCCATCCGGCAGCTCGCAGCCGACGGTCCGCGCGAGAGCCGGCAGATGGCGCGCGTGGCGGTCCCGGACTACGTGAAGTTCGGGCCGATCAACACGTTCCACCTGTTCAGCGAGCTGACCCGGTTCCCCTCGCTCGAGCGCATCATCACCTCGTCCGTGCCCACGCTCGCGGTCATCGGCAGCAGGGACCCGCTCATGCCGCCGCCTGCGCGCGTGCGGGAGGTGGGACGCCTCGCGGGCGACAACACCACGGTCGCCCTCATCGAGGGGGCCGCGCACGCGATCAACTTCAGCCACCCCGGTGAGCTCGCGCACGTGATCGGGTCCTGGTTGGACGGCGTCGAGATCGTCGACGACCCGGACTCCCCCGGCCTGACCCGCGTCCTGCAGCTCCCCCGCGACTGACCGCCCGCGGAAAGCCCTACGCCCCGACGATCCGTTCGAGCAGCAGCGCGTGCAGCCGGGGGTCGGCGAGCGGGCGGAAGTGGCCGGGGGTGTCGAGCACGACGTCCTGCGCGCCGTCGAGGAAGCTGCCCGCGGGGATGTGCGGATCCCACCGGCTGTGCACCGAGGTGATGCGCTCGTTCACGGCCCGCTCGGCGGACAGCGCCACGATCGTCGCGTCGTTCGGGATGAACGCGCGGACCGCGGGCGCGACGAACCAGCGCGCGTAGGCCGAGCCGGCGAAGGGCGTGTTGATCGCGATCATCGACGCGATCCGGTCGTCGGGGTCGTCGCGCACCATCGCGAGCTTGCCGATGAGCCCGCCCTTGCTGTGCGCGACGACGACCACGTCCCGCAGGTCGTGCTCGCGGACGTAGCGGCCGAGGACGGCGGCCCCGGTGGCGACGGGCCGGCGGTTGTCGCCGAGCTCGGGGAGCACGTGGACGGCCACGCCGTGCTCGTGCAGCAGGGTGGCGAGCGGCAGGAGGAAGTGCCACGACTCGTACACGCCCGGGACGAGCACGACGGGCGGACCGACCGGCTGTGCCGGGGCGCGCAGGTCGTCGGGGTCCACCCGGGACGTGATGCCCGCGGCCTGCCAACGGAGCACGCTGGCGTAGTCGAGCACGCGCCACCAGGTGCGTCGCAGGCTCAAGCTCGGACGCACCCCCTCGACTCCGCTCCCACCCCGCACGGCTCTCCCGTCGTCGTCACGTCAGGTCACCGTCGACGTCGGCGGCCCCACCCGATCCTGACGCCTCAGGTGCCGAAGCGCGCGTTCGTCGGCACGACCTGCTTGCCCAGAGGCAGGAGCGAGACGGGGATCATCTTGAGGTTGGCGATGCCCATGGGGATGCCGATGATCGAGACGAACAGCGGGATCGAGGTGATCACGTGCCCGATCGCGAGCCAGATCCCGGCGAAGATCACCCAGATCACGTTGCCGATCGTGGAGAACGCGCCGGCCGTCGGCTTGTCGACCACCGTGCGCCCGAACGGCCACAGCGCGTAGCCGGCGATGCGGAAGCTCGCGATCCCGAACGGGATGGTGATGATGAGGATGCAGCAGATGATGCCGGCCAGGACGTAGCCGAGCGCGAGCCAGAGGCCCGCGAAGATCAGCCAGATGACGTTGAGGATCGCGTTCATGCCCCGATTCTCCCCCAGCCCGGCCACCCGGAGGGGTCGGCCGCGCCACAGGACCTGCGCGGCCCGCGACCGCCCGGCTCGCCCCACCCCGGTGCGCCGCCCTCCCGGGGCGCGCGACGCCGTCGGGCAGGGCTCTCCCCGGCCCGGCGCGCGCCCGCCCGCCCGCCGAAAACTAGACTGCTCGCGTGTCCTCCCACCACTCCGCCCCCGGCAGCTCTCCTCTCGGCACGACCCCGACCATCGCCGACCGCTACGCCGCGGTCCGCGCGCGCATCGACGCCGCAGCCCTGGCCGCGGGCCGGACCCCGGAGGAGGTGCAGCTCCTCGTCGCGACCAAGACGCAGGACGCCGCGGCGGTCCGCGCGGTCGTCGCCGCGGGCGCGACGCTGATCGGCGAGAACCGCGTCCAGGAGCTCGTCGCCAAGGCCCCCGACCTCGCCGACCTGGTCGCGGACGGCTCCGTCCGGGTCCACATGATCGGGCACCTGCAGCGCAACAAGGTCAACCAGGTCCTGGCCACGGCCACGGGTGTCGAGTCGGTCGACTCGCTCGCGCTCGCCGAGGCCCTCGCGAGCCGCTGCGCGCGCGAGGGCCGCATGCTCGACGTCATGGTCCAGGTCAACGTGTCGGGCGAGGAGTCCAAGGCGGGGGTGGGGCCCGACGGCGCCGCGCACCTCTCCCGTCAGGTCGCCGCCCTGGAGGGTCTTCGCCTCACGGGGTTCATGACGATCGGGGCGAACTCCCCCGACACCGCGCTGGTGCGCGCCGGGTTCGAGCGGCTGCGCGAGATCCGTGACGAGGTGCTCGCGAGCGAGGCCCCGGGGACGGGAGAGGCGCGTGAGCTGTCGATGGGCATGAGCGGCGACCTCGAGGCGGCGATCGCCGAGGGCGCGACGATCGTGCGCGTGGGGACCGCGGTGTTCGGGGCACGTGCCGTCACCGCGCCCGTCGGTTGACGGGCCCGCGAGCCCGGCCGCCCGCGCGGCTGACCGGCCCGCACCCCCGGCCGT
Source organism: Oerskovia sp. Root918 (assembly GCF_001428945.1). NCBI lineage: Bacteria > Bacillati > Actinomycetota > Actinomycetes > Micrococcales > Cellulomonadaceae > Oerskovia > Oerskovia sp. Root918. The sequence continues at coordinate 53,849 of NZ_LMJG01000018.1, read as the reverse complement.
CCGTCCGTCAGGACTGCCGTCGATCCCGTCGACGGACGGGGCTGTTCACCACGACCGGTTGCCGCCATACTCGTCGTCGTCCTCGGACGCGCCTGCCCTGCCTGTGGGTCGGGCGCTCGGCCACGACGAACGGAAGACCATGGCCTCCACGCTCGACCTCCACACCTCCGCCCACCCGGACGCGGCGCGCGACATCGCCCACGCGACCCTCACCGAGGCGGGCGTCCGGCTCACCCCGACGGGCACGCACAGCGCCGACGGCGAGCGGGGCACCCGCTGGGTCACCCTGCTGTTCGGTGCGTTCGCGGGCAAGGCCAGCCAGCACCTGAAGATCCAGGTCAGCACGTTCGCGCTCGGCGACTCGGGCTCGATCGTGCGGGTCTCGCTCGTGAGCACGGGCATCGCGGCCGGTGCGATCGGCGCGGCACGGGCCCAGACGATCATCACCGAGCTCCAGGCGCAGGTCGCCGCGGCGCTGCCCGCTGCGGTCCCTGCGGCCGAGCCCCGGTAGGGACGACGGATCCCGGCGGTCGAGGTCGACCGCCGGGATCGGCGCGCACAGCAGTCAGGCGCGCGGGCTCGTCCTGCGCACACCCCGGGCGGCCTCGGTCCTCAGGCCCCCAGCAGCTCGAGCGCGCGGCGCACGCCGGGCGCCCCGGCCCCGCGCAGGGCCTCGCGCGCCTCGTCGACCCCGACGCCGGCAAGCAGCATGACGAGCGCGACGTGGATCTCGCCGCCGGCCCGGTGCAGGGTCTGCTCGCACTCGTCGGTCTCGAGCCCCGTGGCCTGGACGAGCATGCGCACGATCCGGGCGCGGAGCTTCTGGTTGGTCGGGCGGACGTCGATCATGAGGTTCGAGTAGGTCTTGCCGAGCCGGATCATGGTCGCGGTCGAGAACGTGTTGAGCACGAGCTTCTGCGCCGTGGCGGCCTTCATGCGGGTCGAGCCCGTGACGACCTCGGGGCCCGTGTCGAGCAGGATCGCGACGTCGACGCGCGACGCGAGGCGCGCCTGCGGGTTGGCGCTCACGAGCACGGTCGCGGCGCCGCGCTCGCGGGCGACGTCGAACGCGCCGCCCACGTAGGGCGTGCGGCCGCTCGCCGCGAGACCCACGACCAGGTCGCCGGAGCGCACCTCGTCGGCGTCGGCGCGACCGAGCTCGACGTCGTCCTCGGCTCCCTCGACCGCGAGCATCATGGCGCCCGCGCCCCCGGCGAGGTGCGCCTCGAACCACTCCTCGCCCACGCCGTACGTGGGCAGCAGCTCGACCGCGTCGAGCACGCCGAGGCGGCCCGACGTGCCGGACCCGAAGTAGTGCACCTTGCCGCCTCCGCGCAGCGCGGCCACGGCGAGGTCGACGGCCGCGGTGATGCGGTCGGCCTCGGCACGCACGGCGTCCGCGACGCCCGCGTCCTCGTCCGTGATGCGTCGCACGACCTCGGCCGTGGGCAGCAGGTCGATGTCCGTGGTGCGCAGGTTGCGCTCCTCGGTCGGCGACGCGAGCCGGAGCACCTCCTGCCAGTCCTCGGCGGCGGAGGCGTGCCCGGCCGAGAGCTCCCCCTGGGTGGCGGGGCGGGTGTCGGTCATCGGTGCGTTCCCTTCGGCATCGGGGCGAGCCCGAACGGGGTGTTGGCCAGCACGAGCCGGCGGATGGGCCCGGTGAACGCGGGCCAGATCAACGGGGTGGGCGGGGTGAGCGAGCCGAGCACGGTCGCACGGCGCGCCCCGGTCGAGCGTCGACGCTGCTCGCCCTTGGCGGTCCCGGCGACCCCATGGGCCGACAGGAAGCCGAGGAGCGCGAACAGGTACGCCTCCTTGGCGTCGATCGGCATGCCGAGCTGGTCGGCCGTGAGGAGTTCGCACCCCTCGGGCAGGTAGGCGCGCAGCCGTGCGAGCAGGGTCGGGTTGTGCGCCCCACCGCCCGAGACGACGACGCGACGCACCTCGCGCTGCGGGTCAGCCTCGCCGAGGGCCGGGTCGCGCGGGGCGCCGTGCCCGGCAGCAGCCTGCGCGACCGAGAGCAGGCCCTCCGCGATGGTCACGGCGGTGAGCTCGGTGAGCGTCGCGACGAGGTCGGCCCCCGTGAGGTCGGGGCGGACTGCGGCGAGCTTGCGCGGCACGTAGGTCGCGTCGAACAGCTCGCGACCGGTCGACTTGGGTGCCTTGGCCGCGAAGTACGGGTCGTCGAGCAGCGCGCGCAGCGCGGCCTGGTCCACGGTCCCGGTCGCGCCCAGGGCGCCGTCCCGGTCGTACGGCTCTCCCGTGAGCTGGCGCATCGTGAGGTCGATGAGGCAGTTGCCGGGCCCGGTGTCCCACCCGGTCACGGGTGCCTCGACCTCGCCGACGAGCGTGACGTTCGCGATCCCGCCGATGTTGAGCGCCGCGCTGAGCCCGGCCGGCGCGCCGTCCGGGGACTGCGGGTCGCGCCCGAGCCAGAGCGCGTCGAGCACGCTCACGAGCGGTGCGCCCTGCCCGCCCGCGGCGATGTCCGCGACCCGGAAGTCGCTGATGACGGGGCGGCGGGTGCGCTCGGCGATCCAGGCGGCGTTGCCGAGCTGGAGGCTGCCGTGCGCACGGGCGCCCACGACCCAGTGGTAGAGCGTCTGCCCGTGCGACGCGACGAGGTCGACGTCCCCGCCCGCGACGTCGTCGATGGCCTGGCGTCCGGCGCGGCCGAACTCCTGCCCGATGAGCGTGTCGAGCTGCGTGACCTCGCCCATGTCGACGGGGGCCGGCGGCAGCGCCTTGAGGATGCGTTCGCGCAGCGCGGCGGGCCACTCGTACTCCGTGTGCCCCAGCGGGCGCATGCGCAGGACCCCGTCGGGGCCCAGGTGGAAGTCGGCGGCGGCCGCGTCGATCGCGTCGACCGACGTTCCGGAGGACAGGCCGAGGACGATCATCGGGGCACCTCCGCGGTGGTGGTGGTCAGCTGCCCGACGGCGGCGCGCGCGTTGGCACGCCCGGTGCCGCACGCGACGACCACGGTGGTCTCGTCCCCGAACCAGGCGGGGACGGCGTCGGGGAACCCGGTGTGCACCGCGACGAGCCCGGGGCGCGCGGCACGCAGGGCGTCGAGCATGGCGGCCTCGCGGCTGCCGGGGACGGGTTCGCGCGTGATCACGACGAGGGGGCGGACGGGGTCGCCGGCGGGCCGGGCCGTCGAGACCGCGGCGAGAGTCGCCTCCCACCCGGCCGGGTCGGAGAAGACGTGGACCTCGGTGCCGGGGAACGTCGCACGGAGCGCGTTCTGGACGTGCTGGGCGGTGCGCCCGGCCGCGTGGTCGAACCGCTGGCGCAGGTCGATCACGTCGGGTGCGGGGCCGGAGGGGTCGAGGCGTGCGAGAGGTCCGTGCGTCCGCACGGCCCGCTCGGCGGCCTCCTGCCCGACGGCGGCGAGCGCCTCGAGCGCGGCGGTCGCCTCGGTCGGACCGCACGTCGCGCCCGTGGACGCCTGGAGCTCGCGCACCCGGCGCACCGTGCGCGCCGTGCGGGCCGCGGACTCGAGCAGGCGCTCGACCGTGACCCGGCCCTGCTCGACGGCCGCGAGGAGCGCGCTCTGCGCCTGGCGGAACAGCTCCTCGTCGTCCCGGCCTACCGTCGTGCCGAGGCACAGCAGGTCGGCGCCTCCCTCGATCGCCTGGACGGCGACCTCGCCGATCCCGTCGGCTCCCTTGACGGCCCCCATGTCCAGGGCGTCGGTGATGATGGGCCCCTCGAAGCCCAGCTCGCGCGCCACGAGGGCGGCCGCGGGCTCGAGCGAGACGGGCCGCGGGCCGATCGCCGGGACCAGCAGGTGCGCGGTCATGATCGAGTCGATCGCGACGTCGGGCTCGAAGGCCCGGACGAACGGTGGCAGGTCGCGCTCGCGGATCGTCTCGAGCGGGTCGTCGACCACGGGCAGCGACAGGTGGGAGTCCACGTCGGTCGCGCCGTGACCCGGGAAGTGCTTGCCGCACGCCCCGACCCCGGCGCGGTGCAGGCCCTGCACGAACGCGGCCCCGTGCCGGGACACCAGGTCGGGCGTCGCACCGAACGCGCGCACGCCGACCACGGGGTTCTCGGTCCGGGAGTTGACGTCGAGCACGGGCGCGAGGTCGAGGTCCACGCCCGTCGCGGCGAGCAGGCGGCCGAGCGCGAGCCCGACCCGCTCGGTGAGGTCCACGTCGTCGATCACGCCGAGGGCCGCGGCCCCCGGGATGCTCGACCCCGTGGCGGCCTCGAGCCGGCTGACGTCCCCGCCCTCCTCGTCGATCGCGATCAGCAGGTCGGGCGCGGCCTCGTGGAGGCTCGCCGAGAGCCTGGCCGTCGTGGCGACGTCGGGCGTGTTGTACGCGAAGTAGATGACGCCCGCGAGACCCTCCTCGCAGGCCGAGAGCAGCCAGGCCGGGGCGTCCGTCCCCGTGAAACCGGGGAGCAGGACGCCGTTGACGGCGCGCAGCGCGTCGTGGTGCACGGTGGTCATCCCTTCACCGACCCAGCGGTCAGGCCGGAGGACAGGTTGCGCTGCACGAGGACGAAGAAGACGATCACGGGCAGCGTGATGAGGGTCGAGGCGGCCATGACCGCGCCCCAGTCGGTCGTGTTCTCGCCGAAGAACTTCTGCAGGCCGATCGGCACGGTGTACTTGGCCGACTGCTGCAGGAAGGTCAGGGCGAAGATGAACTCGTTCCAGGCGGTGATGAACGAGAAGACGCTCGTGGCGACGACGCCCGGAGCGACGAGCGGCAGCAGGATCTTCCAGAACATGCGACCCCACGAGGCGCCGTCGAGGTACGCGGCCTCCTCGAGCTCGACCGGGACGGCCGCGACGAACCCGCGCAGCATCCAGATCGCGAACGACAGCGAGAAGGCGATGTAGACGATCGTCAGACCCAGGAGCGAGTTGAGCATGCCGAGGGTGCGCATCTGGAGGAACAGCGGGATGACGAGGGCCTCGAGAGGCACCATCTGCACCATGAGGACGAGCACGAGGATCGACTTGCGGAAGCGGAACCTGAAGCGGCTCACGGCCACCGCGGCGAGCAGTGCGAGCACCGAGGAGAACACGACGGCGCCGATCGCCACGACGATCGAGTTGCGGAGGTACTGGCCGAACCCGCCGTCGTCGATCACGGTCACGAAGTTGTCCCACGTGACGCCCGCGGGCAGGATCCGTGCCCCGCGGGTCGCGGCCTCGGGGTCGATCGCCGAGGAGAACATCCAGTAGGCCGGGAACAGCGCGAAGACGAGCAGCGCGACGATGCCCACGACCTTGCCCGCGGTGGGCAGGGGGCGCTTGCGCGCCTTGGTCCGCAGGACCTGCGGGGCACGCTCGTCGGCCGTTCCACCCGCCGTGCGGTCTCCAGCGCGCGGGGTGCTGGACGGGGTACCGGTCAGGGCGCTCACAGCTCCTCCTCCTTGAACAGGGTGCGCATGTACACGACGGTGATCCCGAGCAGGATCAGGGTGAGCAGCACGGCGATCGCCGAGCCCATCCCGTACTTGCCCTGCGCGAAGGACTGGATGTACGACCACACGCCGAGGTTGAAGACCTCCTTGTTGCCGCCGTTGCCGCCCGGCATCAGGTAGATCTGCGTGAAGACCTTGAAGTCCCAGATGGTCGACAGGATCGTGACGACCGCGAAGACGGGGCGCAGGATGGGCGCGGTGATGGCCCAGAACCGGCGCCAGGGAGTGGCACCGTCCATCATCGCGGCCTCGTGCAGCTCCTTGGGGATCGTCAGCAGGCCCGCGAGGACCGTGATCGCGACGAACGGGAAGCCGTGGTGCACCACGTTGAGCGTCGCGATCGCGTAGAAGCTCAGGCGCTCGGTGAACCAGTTGGTGGTCGCCGGGTCGATCAGCCCGACCGAGTCGAGCACCGAGGAGACCAGACCGTTGAGCGGGTCGAAGATCCAGATCCACACGTAGGTGCCGGTGATCGCGGGCACGGCCCAGGCGACCATGATCGCGGTCGAGCAGATCGTGCGCCAGAACGTCCCGAGGTTGTTGAGGAACAGCGCGACGGCCGTGCCCAGGACGACCGTCAGCACGACGCACGCGACCGCGAACCCGATCGTGTTGGGCAGGACGACAGTCCACAGGAACGAGTCGCCGAAGATCGCGGCGTAGTTGTCGAACCCGATGTAGTTCGACTCTCCCGAGGCGATCTGACGCAGGCCGTAGTCCTGCAGCGAGATCATCACGACGCGGACCAGGGGCCACAGGAGCAGGATGCCGAGGACGGCGAGCGCGGGGGCCAGGAGCAGCCAGGGGCGCAGCGGGGACTTGTGGCCGAGCAGGCCGTGCATGCCGGAACGGCGGCGCGGGGTGGACGAGGGGGCCGGGGCCGGGGCCCGGCGCGTCAGCTGGTCGGCCGACGCGCCGGGAACCGAGTGCAGATCTGCCATGGGTTCGTCAGGACCCGAAGGTCTCGTTCATGTCGGCGGCCGCGGTGTCGGCGGCCTCCTGCACCGTGGCGCTGCCCGAGAGGATCGACTGCAGCATGGTCTCGAGCGTCTTCTTGCCCTGGATCTGGCCGTAGAGCGGCGTCACCGGGACCGAGGCGCCGGCCTCGACCATCTGCTGGGCGAACGGCGCGACGAGCGGGTCGTTCTCCTCGATGACCTTCTCGAGGAGCGAGGTCTGACCCGGGAAGTAGCCGGACTGGTTGCCCCACTCCTCGGCGAACTTGCCCGTGGTCATCATCTCGACGAACTCCCACGCGAGGTCCTGCTTCTCGCTGGCCGCGAAGACGCCCAGGTGCGACCCGCCGAGGAACGAGTCCGACAGCCCGTCGGTCTCGCCCGGGATCGGGAACGCGCCGATCTTGTCGGCCATGTCCGGGACGTCCGTGAGGATCTTGCCGGGGGTCCAGCTGCCGGAGATCATCATGCCGACGTTGCCCTGCTCGAAGTTGGAGAGGAGGTCGGTCTCCTTCCACGTCGTGGCCGCCGCGGTGGACAGCCCCGCCTCGGTCGCGAGACCGGTGTAGAACTCGAGGCCCTTCACGGAGTCCGCGGAGTTGATCTCGGACTTCCAGGTGTCACCGTCCTTGACGGCCAGGTCACCGCCTGCACCCCAGATGAAGGGCATGGCGCCGTACTGGCTGTCGCCCGCGATGGGGAAGGGGATGAGGCCGGGGTTCGCGGCCTTGAGCGTCTCGGCCGCGGTCTGCAGCTCGGCCCAGGTCGTCGGAACCTCGATACCGGCCGCCTCGAAGAGGTCCTTGCGGTAGATGACCGAGCGCACGCCCGCGTACCAGGGCATGCCGTACTGGGCGCCGTCGAGCGTGCCCGACTCGACGAGCCCGGGGACCAGGTCCTCCTCGAGGCCCGCGTCCTTGATCTTGTCCGAGAGGTCGGACAGTGCGCCGACGTCGGCGAACTCCCCGGTCCACGTGGTGCCGAGCTCGGCGACGTCCGGCGTGGTGTTGCCCGCGATGGAGGTCGTGAACTTGTCGTGGGCGCTGGCCCACGGCTGGAACTCGATCTGGAGGTCCGCGCCCGTCTCTTCCTTGAAGGCGGTGGTGACCTCGTCGAAGAAGGCGTCCCCGTCGGGGTTGGTGCCCTCCATGATCCAGACCGTGAGGGTCTCGCCGGAGTGGTCGGCGGCGGCTGCGTCCCCCGTGCTCTCGCCGCTGCTGCTGTCCCCGCCGCCACACGCGGTGAGGCCGAGCGCCAGGAGGAGTGTGCCCGTGACGGCCACCGTGCTGCGTCGCTGCATGCCGTGACTTCCTTTCTGGTCGGCTGCCGCGTCGCGGCCAGCCGTTCGTCCCTGCGGACCTGATCGTTCGCGGGGCACCGGATCCTCGGGCCCCTTCGACTCTGAAACAAACTTACATCAGGTTGGGTGTTCGTGAAGATTACCGCCACAACCGGGCAGAGGGAAGCCGGTCGCGAAGTTGTGACACGTTCTTAACCTGGACGTCGCACGGGGGCGCGCAAGGGCGCACGGCGCCCCGGTAGCCACGCGGGCGCGCAGTGCACGGGCTCGCGCTGCAGCGCACACACGACAGCCAGGACAGGCGGGAGCCGCCGGGCCGCCCGGCACGCCGTCGCCGCCGCCCAGCCCCTACCGCGTCACGGCACGCGCGCGGTCCACTCCGGGGTCCCGAACTTGGTGCGCACGAGCTCCTCGGCCTGCGCCCGCTCGTCGGGCGTGACGCCACCCTCGACCGTGCGGTACCGCGAGCGGAAGTGGGCCTTGAACGCCTCGATGACGTCCTCGCGCGCCATGCCGGTCTGCGACCGCAGGGGGTCGACGCGCTTGTTGGCGCTCTTGGTGCCCTTGTCGCTCATCTTCTCGCGGCCGATGCGCAGGACCTCGAGCATCTTGTCGGCGTCGATGTCGTAGGCCATGGTCACGTGGTGCAGCACCGCTCCCCCGCGCAGCCGCTTCTGCGCGGCCCCCGCGATCTTCCCGGCCGGCGACGCGATGTCGTTGAGCGGCTTGTAGGTCGCCTCGACACCGACGTCGGCGAGCGCCCCCAGCACCCAGTCGTCGAGGAACGCGTAGGACCGCTCGAAGCTCAGCCCCTCGACGAGCGAGGCGGGGACGGTGAGCGAGTAGGTGATGGTGTTGCCCGGCTCGACGAACATGGCCCCGCCGCCCGAGATGCGCCGGACCACGGCGATGCCGTGCTTGTCGGCCCCTGCGGGGTCGACCTCGTTCCGGAGCGACTGGAACGAGCCGATGATGACCGCCGGCGCGCCCCATTCCCAGATGCGCAGCGTGGGGCCGCGCCGCCCTGCGTCGAGCTCCTCGGTCAGCACCTGGTCGAGCGCGAGGTGCATCGCGGGCTGCTCGGGGCCCTCGTGGATGATCTCGAAGACGTGGTCGTCCCACCCGGTCGCATGGCCGAGCGCGCGGCGCACCGCGATCGCCACGGCCTCGGGAGAGAACCCGACCATGGTGATGTCGTCGGTCAGGACGGACTCGACGGCTCGGGTCAGGTCGGCGACGGTCGAGGTCTCGGGCAGTCCCGTCAGGGCCGCGTTGATGTCCTCGAGGGCGTCGTCGGGCTCGAGGAAGAAGTCGCCGCTCAGCGCGACGCGTGACAGCCTCCCGTCGTCCGTCTCGACGTCGACCGCCACGAGCTTGCCACCGGGAACCTTGTACTCGCCTCTCATGGTGACCACGGTACGTCGCGCGACGCACGCCCTGCCCCACCGCGGGCCCTCGCGACCACCCAGCACCCGTGACGTGAACCACAAGGAGTAGTAGCCTCCAAGCAGCACCGCACCGCGGGCCCGAGGCGCGCTCGGCACGGAGTTCCCCGACACCTGTGGAAGTTTTCTCCGCAGTCCCGTCCTGTTCTGAAATTTCATGCCAGAATGAGGCGTGACCTGGACGCCGGACGTCGACCCCGCCCGCACCGAGAGCCGCACGCACCCCCTCGCGGCGTCCTCGGGACCTCCGCGCTGGCTCGTCGCGATCGACGTGGGCGGCAGCGGCAGCAGGCTCGTCGCGACCACCGTGCCGTCCGGCGCCCGGCCGGACGCCGTCCACCCCGCGGTCTCCTCCGGCGACGCAGCGCACCGCACCGAGCTCACGGGGCGCAGCGTCGCGATCGGCCCGGACGGCAGCGACGTCGCCGACGTGGTGCGCGACCTGTGCGCGTCGTTCGTCGCGGCCACGACCGGGTCCCACGGCGCACCCCCGGTCGTCGCCGCGGCCGCGGTCGGCGCGACGGGCCTCGCCACGCTCGTCCCGGACCCCGCCACGGTGCACACCGCGCTCCGCACGACCCTCGCGGCGGACCGCACGGCCGTCGCGGCCGACGCCCTGACGGCCCACCTGGGCGCCCTGGGCGGGCGCGCGGGGGCCGTGGTCGCGGTCGGCACGGGTGCGATCGCGCTGGGCACCGACCTCCGCCACGTCTGGCGTCGCACCGACGGCTGGGGGCACCTCCTGGGCGACCTCGGGTCGGCCTCGTGGATCGGCGCCCACGGGCTGCGGGCCGCCCTCGCGGCCCACGACGGCCGCGCGACGGGTGGCTCGCGTCCGCTCCTCGCCGCGGCGCAGGCGCGGTTCGGCCCCGTCCCGACCTGGCCCGTCCAGCTCTACACACGCCCCGACCGAGCACAGGTGCTCGGTTCCTTCACGCCCGACGTCGCCGCTGCCGCCGCGGCGGGCGACCCCGCGAGCGTCCAGATCCTCACCGAGGCGGGCCGGCACCTGGCCGAGACGCTCGCGGCAGCGCTCGTCCCCGGCCTGCCGCCGCTCGCCGCGGCGACGGGCGGGGTCCTCGCAGCCGGCCCGTCCCTGACGGGCGCCCTCTCGCGCCGGTTCGCGGCCCTGCGCCCCGACGCCGAGCTCGTCCCGTCCGCGGGCACCCCGCTCGACGGCGCGCTCCACCTCGCCAGGCTGCTCACCGAGGGCACCGCGGCGGGCGGCGCGGCCGCTTCCACCGCACCCGCCGCTCCCCTCGTCGCCCACGCTCCGTGGCTGAGCCTCGGCGACGAACCCCCTGTTCCCGCACCGTCCACGACCACACCGATCACAGGAGATCCGACATGACAGGTGACGGACTCGTCCGCATCCGACAGGCGCTGCCGACGCTGCGCCCCGCCGAGGCCCGGATCGCCGAGGCGGTCCTCGCGGACCCGACCGCCGTCGTCGGGTCGACGATCAACGAGCTCGCCGCGCGCGCGGGCGCCTCGCAGGCGACCGTCGTGCGGTTCTGTCGGGCGATCGGCTACGCGGGCTACCCCGAGTTCCGGATCGACCTCGCCCAGGCGACGTCGCGTCGTGAGATGGAGATGGAGCGCTCGAACGTCGCGCACGGCGAGATCAACGAGACGGACACGGCCGAGGACGTCGTCGCGAAGATCGCGTTCCATGAGGCCCGGACCATCGAGGAGACCGCGCGCATGCTCGACCTCGCGGCGCTCGAGCAGGTCGCCGCGGCCGTCGCGGCGGCGCCGCGGGTCGACGTGTTCGGCGTCGGGTCGAGCGGGCTGACGGGGCAGGACCTCGCGCAGAAGCTCCAGCGCATCGGGCTCGTGTGCTTCGCGTCCCCCGACCCGCACCTCCAGCTCCAGTCGGCCGCGCTGCTCGGCCCGGGCGCGGTCGCGATCGGGATCTCGCACAGCGGGCAGACGGTCGAGACCAACCACGCGCTCGGCATCGCGCACCGGCGCGGGGCGACGAGCGTGGCGATCACCAACTTCCCCGAGTCGCCCCTCGCGCAGGAGGCCGACGTCGTGCTGGGCACCACCGCACGCGAGACGCAGTTCCGCTCGGGCGCGCTGTCGAGCCGCATCGCTCAGCTCGCGGTCGTCGACTTCCTCTTCGTCCGCGTCGCCCAGCGCCTGTACGACCAGACGAGCGCCAACCTCAAGGCCACCTACGACGCGGTCCAGCCCCACCGGCTGGACGGAGAGCGCAAGGCACGAGCATGACGACCGTCTCCGCCGCCACGACGCGGGCTCTCGAGATCCGCACGGACCTGCTGACGCGTGTCGCCCAGGCCCACGACGCGTCGCACTACCTGCTGCGCCCCGAGGCGGTCGCGCGCGCGCAGGACGTGCCCGACGTCGTCGCCGCCTTCGCCGAGGCCCGTCGCCGCGGGCTCCCGGTCACGTTCCGCTCGGGCGGGACGAGCCTGTCGGGCCAGGCGTCGGGCGCGGGCCTGCTCGTCGACACGCGCACACGCTTCACGCGCGTCGAGGTGCTCGACGACGGCGCACGCGTGCGCTGCCAGCCGGGCGTGACGCTGCGCTCGGTCAACGGGCGGCTCCTGCGCCACGGGCGACGCCTGGGCCCCGACCCCGCAAGCGAGATCGCGTGCACGATCGGTGGCGTCGTCGCGAACAACTCCTCGGGCATGGCGTGCGGCACGGTCGACACCGCGTACCGCACGATCGAGTCGATGACGCTCGTCCTGCCGAGCGGCACCGTGCTCGACACGGGTGCGCCGGACGCCGACGAGCGGCTGCGTGCGCTCGAGCCCGCGCTGCACCGCGGCCTGGCCGGGCTCCGCGACCGGGTCCGGGCGAGCGCGGCCATGCGCGCGACCATCGCGCACCAGTACTCGATGAAGAACACCATGGGCTACGGCGTCAACGCCTTCGTGGACCACGAGTCGCCCGTCAAGATCCTCGAGCACCTGGTGGTGGGGTCCGAGGGGACGCTGGCCTTCGTGGCCGACGTGACGTTCCGGACCGTGCCCCTGCTCCCCGCGGCCTCGACCACGCTCCTGGTCTTCGACGCGCTCGAGCAGGCGACCGAGGCGCTCACGACCGTCACGGACTCGGGCGCGCGGGCGATCGAGCTGCTCGACGCCGCGTCGTTGCGCGTCGCGGCGGCCGACCCGCTCGCCGACGCGTCCATGCGGGCCTTCGCGACCGCGACGACCCAGACGGCGCTGCTCGTCGAGTACCAGGCCACGAGCGCCGCGGGGCTCGAGCCGTTCGAGGAGGCCGCTCGGGCCGTCGTCGGCTCGCTCGACCTCGCGACGCCCGCCGGGCTGACGCGCGACCCCGCTGCCCGCGGACGGCTGTGGCGCGTCCGCAAGGGCCTGTACACCGCGGTCGCGGGAGCCCGCGCCCCGGGCAGCACTGCCCTGCTCGAGGACCTGGTCGTGCCGGTCCCCGACCTCACCGCGACGGTCCGCGACCTGGGCGGGCTCTTCGCGCAGCACGGCTACGACGACGCCGTGACGTTCGGGCACGCCAAGGACGGCAACCTGCACTTCATGATCACCCCGCGCCTGTCCGACGACGGCGAGCTCGACCGCTTCGCGGCCTTCACCGAGGACATGGTGGGCCTGGTGCTCGGCCGTGGCGGCTCGCTCAAGGCCGAGCACGGCACGGGCCGCATCATGGCGCCGTTCGTCCGGCGGCAGTTCGGCGACGACCTGTACGCCGTGATGCGCGAGGTCAAGGCCCTGTGCGACCCCGAGGGCATCCTGAACCCCGGCGTGCTCCTTACCGACGACGACGAGGCGCACCTGCAGCACCTCAAGCTCGTGCCGCCCGTGGGGACGGCCGCGGCGGGAGACCTCGCGGCCGTCGTGGACCGGTGCGTCGAGTGCGGGTACTGCGAGCCCGCGTGCCCGTCGCGGACCGTCACGACGACCCCCCGGCAGCGCATCGCTCTCCTGCGCGAGATGGTCACGGCCGCCCCGGGCGAGCTCCGCGAGCTCGAGCGCGCGTACGAGTACTCCGCGGTCGACACGTGCGCGGTCGACTCGCTGTGCGTGACCGCGTGCCCGGTCGGGATCGACACGGGCAAGGTCATGAAGGTCCGGCGCGCGCAGCGCCACGGGGTCGTGGTCCAGCGCGCCGGGCGCGTGGCCGCCGACCACTGGGGTGGCGCGGTCACAGGCCTGCGCGGAGCGCTCGGCGTGGTCGACCTGGTGCCCACGCCCCTGGTCACGGCCGCGTCGAAGGTGGGGCGCGCGGTGCTGGGCGACGACGTCGTGCCGCTCGTGGGTCCCGACCTGCCGGGCCCGGGGCCACGCCGGGTCTCCCCCGGCGACCGTCCGGCGCACGGACCGGCGAGCGTCGGCGTCGAGGCAGCTGCCGGTGCGAGCGTCGTCTTCTTCCAGTCGTGCATGGGCTCGCTCTTCTCGCCCGCGGAGGCCTCGCCCAGCCCGGGCGGCGTCGGGCCGGCGTTCCTCGCGCTGTGCGAGCGCGCCGGGATCTCGGTCGCGATCCCCGAGGGCGTCGGGGGCCTGTGCTGCGGCACGCCCTGGGTCTCCAAGGGCCTGACCGACGGGGCCACGGCGATGGCCGAGCGGACCTTCGACGCGCTCTGGGAGGCCACGGACGGTGGCCGCCTGCCCGTCGTCTCGGACGCGTCGAGCTGCACGCACGGCCTCGAGGGGGTCGGCTCGCACCTCGTGGGCGAGGCGCGCGAACGGTTCGAGCGGCTGCGCGTGCTGGACGCCGTGACGTTCGTGCGGCACGACGTGCTGCCCGCGCTCGAGGCGACCGGGCTCGACCCTCGGACGACGGGCAGCACGCTGGCCTCGCTCGTGCTGCACCCCACGTGCTCGTCGATCCACCTGGGGGTCGTCGGCGACCTCGAGGCCGTCGCGCGCGCGGTGGCCGACGACGTCGTGCTCCCGCTCGACGCGGGGTGCTGCGGCTTCGCGGGCGACCGCGGGATGCTCCACCCCGAGCTGACGGCCGCGGCGACGCGTGCCGAGGCCACCGAGGTCGCGGCCCACGCTCGCGAGCACGGCCGTGCGGACGCGTACGCGTCGAGCAACCGGACGTGCGAGATGGGTCTGAGCCGGGCGACGGGCGAGGACTACGTGCACGTCGTCGAGCTGCTCGAGGCCGCGACCCGCGCCTGACCGGTCGCACCCCGACGTGTCAGAGGGAGCGCGACCCGGAGGTCACGCTCCCTCTGACACGTGATCGCGTACGCCCGGAGTCAGGGCGCAGGCTGCTGGTTCAGCGCGGCTGCACGTCCGCGTGGATCAGCCCGTAGATCGCGGAGTCCGTCAGCGCCTCCCAGGCCGCCTCGATGAGGTTCGGTCCGACGCCCACCGTCGACCAGGAGGTCGCCCCGTCGGTCATCTCGATGAGGACGCGCGTGATGGCGTCCGTGCCCTGCTCGGTGTCGAGGATGCGGACCTTGAAGTCGATCAGCTCGAACGCCTCGATCTCCGGGTACACGCGTCGCAGGGCGAGCCGTAGCGCGTGGTCGAGCGCGTTCACGGGTCCGTTGCCTTCGCCCGTCTTGACGATGCGCTTGCCGCCGGCATGCAGCTTGACGGTCGCCTCCGCCGTCGCCTCGGTGCCGCGCCCCCCGGCCCGCTCGACGATCGTGCGCCAGCTCTCGACCCGGAAGAACTGAGGCCGCTCGCCCGCGATCTCCTCGCGCAGGAGCAGCTCGAACGAGGCGTCAGCCGCGTCGTACGTGTACCCGCGGGCCTCCGCCTCCTTGACCCGGTGCGTCACGCGCGAGAGGACGTCGCCCTGGTCCGACAGGTCGAAGCCCATCTCACGGCCCTTGAGCTCGATCGAGGCGCGGCCCGCCATGTCCGAGATGAGCATGCGCATGTCGTTCCCGACGAGCGTGGGCTCGATGTGCTGGTAGAGGTCCGGGTCGACCTTGATCGCCGAGGCGTGCAGCCCGGCCTTGTGGGCGAACGCGCTCGCCCCGACGTACGGCTGGCGCGCGTACGGGGAGATGTTGGTGATCTCGCTGATCGCGTGCGCGATGCGCGTGGTCTCCTGCAGGCCGCCGTCGACGAGCAGCGTGCGCCCGTGCTTGAGCTCGAGGTTCGCGACGACCGTGATGAGGTCCGCGTTCCCGGTGCGCTCGCCGTAGCCGTTGACCGTCCCCTGGACGTGCGCGGCGCCCGCGGCCACGGCCGCGAGCGAGTTCGCGACCGCGCAGCCCGAGTCGTTGTGCGCGTGCATGCCGAGGAGGGCGTCGCCGGCCTGGGCGAAGAGCCCGTCCGGGATCCCGACGGCGTCGCGCAGCTCCGTGACGATCTCGCCGACCCACTCGGGCAGCATGCCGCCGTTGGTGTCGCACAGCGCCACGACCTCCGCACCGGCCGCGAACGCCGCCTCGACCGCAGCGCGCGAGTAGGCCGGGTCGAACCGGTAGCCGTCGAAGAAGTGCTCGGCGTCCAGGACCACGCGGCGCCCCTCGGCCACGAGGAACGCGACCGTGTCGGTGATCATGGCGAGGTTCTCGGCGCCCGTGGTCCGCAGCGCCCGCTCGGCGTGGCGGATGTCGGACTTCGCGACGAGCGTCACGACGGGCGCCTGCGACGCGACGAGGGCGAGGACCTGCTGGTCGTCCGCGGCCTTGATCCCGGCCTTGCGCGTGGCGCCGAAGGCGGCCAGGACAGCGTTCTTGAGCGTGAGCTCCTTGGCCGCGCGCGAGAAGAAGTCGGTGTCCTTGGGGATGGCCCCGGGCCAGCCGCCCTCGATGAACCCCACGCCCAGCTCGTCGAGCAGGGGGGCGATCGCCAGCTTGTCGGCGACCGAGAGGTTCATGCCCTCCTGCTGCGCACCGTCGCGCAGGGTCGTGTCGTAGACGTGGAAGGTCGAGGATGCGCTCGCTGTGGCAGGAGCTACGGGGTTCACCTGGGAAGTCATCGTGCCGCTCTCTGGGGAGAATCTCGGGGTCCAGCGGTGCCGCCTGGGCGAGACCACTCTAGGTGGATCAGGGCGGGACGCTTCCGCGCGCCACCGGTTCCTCCTCGTTCCCACGCGCCGGGCGGTCGCTCTCGTGAAGCTCGTGCCCGGCGCTTCGAAGCCCGACGGGGGTGGTGTCAGGCAACAAAAAAACCCCCCGAGGGTGCGGGAGGTTTGCGCGTCCGGTGTGATGTCCGGGCGCGCTACTCGATAATGAGGTGGGAGACGAGGTGTGTCACAGAACACATGCTGCCACAGCAGCCGCGAGGATGGAACGGTGTCCACGGACTGAGCACCCCGACCAGTGAGCGCCCGGAACGGCAGCCTGCAACGACAGGAGACGCATCATGAGCGACCCGAACTTCCCGCCCCGCCCGAACGTCCCGCAGCCCGGCCATCCCCAGGGCGTGCCGCCGGCGATCCCGCCCGTGGTGCCGCCCGACCCGCGCGCCGACTACCCTGCGCCGCACGAGCCGGTCAACCCGGCCGACCCGCGCCTCGCGGTCGAGGTGGGCCGCTTCTGGGCCGGGGCAGCCGCCACGGCCCTGGTCGCCGCGCTCATCGGCCTCGTGGCGGTCATCATCCTCGAGCGCATCTTCTCGTTCACGCTCGTGCCGCCGCCGGACATCTTCACGACCGGCTCGCACCAGGCGGCCTTCGCGATCGACGGAGCGATCCTGGCCCTGCTCGCGGCGGGCCTGCTGCACCTGCTGATCCTCACGACGCCCCGGCCGCGGGCGTTCTTCGGCTGGATCATGGCCCTCGTGATCGTCGTCATCACGGCGCTGCCGTTCGCCTGGACGTCGGACGCGACGTCGGCCGCGCTGTCCGGGCTCGTGAACCTGCTGATCGGGGTCGCTGTCTGGTCGCTGCTCGCGGGGGTCGCGGGCAGGACGATCGTGCGCCGGGCGCTCTGAGCCCCCGATACGCCGCGTGCGGGGCAGCTCTCGCCGACCGGCGAGAGCTGCCCCGCACGCGGCGGGACGTCGGCGACGGACCTCAGGCCAGGCGCGTCATCCAGCCGTGGCGGTCGGCCGCACGGCCGTTCTGGATGTCCGTGAGCTCGCCACGGATCGCGAGCGTGAGCTCGCCCGCGCCGCCGTCGGCGATCGTGTGGTCGAAGTTCGACCCGCCCAGGCGACCGATCGGGGTGACGACCGCCGCGGTGCCGCACGCGAACACCTCGGTCACAGCCCCCGACCGGATGTCGGCGAGGAGCTCCTCGAGCGGGATGCGACGCTCGTTCACGTCGTGCCCGCGGTCGGTGAGGAGCTGGATGATCGACGAGCGCGTCACGCCCTCGAGGATCGAGCCCGTGAGCTCGGGCGTCTCGACCGAGCCGTCCGCCTTGACGACGAACACGTTCATGCCGCCGAGCTCCTCGAGGAAGGTGTTCGTCGACGAGTCGAGGAAGCAGACCTGCTCGAAGCCCTTCTCCTGGGCGAGCGTCTGCGGCAGGAGGCTCGAGGCGTAGTTGCCGCCGCACTTGGCGTCCCCCGTGCCTCCCGCGCCGGCGCGGCTGTACTCGCGGTCGACCCAGATCGAGACGGGCTTGACACCCCCCGAGAAGTACGGGCCCACGGGCGAGGCGATCACGAGGTACTCGGCCTCGAGCGAGGCGCGCACGCCCAGGAACGACTCCGAGGCGTACATGAACGGACGCAGGTAGAGGCTCGCCTCCTCGCCGTCCGGGACCCATTCGATGTCGGTGCGCACGAGCGCGGTGATCGAGCCGATGAAGTCGTCGACCGAGAGCGCGGGGAGCGCGAGACGGTGGGCCGAGCGGGCGAAGCGGGCTGCGTTGGCCTCGGGACGGAAGGTCCACACGGACCCGTCCTGGTGCCGGTACGCCTTGAGACCCTCGAAGATCTCCTGGGCGTAATGCAGGACCGCGGTGGCAGGGTCGAGCTGGAGCGGACCGTACTTCTCGATGCGGCGGTCGATCCAGCCGTCGGTCGCGTTCCAGCTGATCCGGGCCATGTGGTCCGAGAACACGGTGCCGAACTTCGGGGCGGCGATCGCTGCGGCCCTCGCCTCGGGAGAGGTGGGGGTGTCCGAGGGGCGGATGTCGAAGAGCGCGACGAGGTCCTCGGCCGAGGAAGCGGGCTGCGCTGTGAGGGGGGAAGTCATGTCATGGGCCTTTCACCTGGCGACCCGGGTGGGTTCCTCGCCTAGTTTTCCATGACGGAGCGCCTCGTGGCGCCCGCAGGGCGGGCGAGAACTCCCGGGTCTTCGAAGAGGACGTGGGAGCGGTGAGGACGGCAGAGGGTGTGCGCCGCCGCCCGACCCCCACATGGGGGACGAACGGCGGCGCGACGGCGTGTCGGGGACCGATCAGCCGGCGACGCGGGCAGCGAGCTCGCGCCCCACCTCGGCCGTCGACCGTACTCGGCTCCCCCGCTCGGCGAGGTCCGCGGCGACCGCGGCCTCGACGCGCTGCGACTGCTCGGTCAGGCCGAGGTGGTCGAGCAGCATCGCGACGGACAGGACCGTGGCGGTGGGGTCCGCCTTGCCCTGGCCCGCGATGTCGGGGGCCGAGCCGTGCACCGGCTCGAACATGGAGGGGGCCGTGCGGTCCGGGTTGATGTTGGCCGAGGCTGCGAGGCCGATGCCGCCGGTGATCGCGGCGGCCTGGTCCGTCAGGATGTCGCCGAACAGGTTGTCGGTGACGATGACGTCGAATCGCGACGGGTTCGTCGTGAGGAAGATCGTGGCGGCGTCCACGTGCAGGTAGTCCGTGGTGACGTCCGGGAACTCGGCGTTGACGGCCTCGACCGTGCGACGCCACAGGTGACCGGCGTGGACCAGGACGTTGTGCTTGTGCACGAGCGTCAGGTGCTTGCGGGGGCGTGCCTGGGCGCGGGCGAAAGCGTCGCGCACGACGCGCTCGACGCCGAACGCAGTGTTCACGGAGACCTCGGTCGCGATCTCGTGCGGCGTGCCGACGCGCAGTGCGCCGCCGTTGCCGACGTACGGGCCCTCGGTGCCCTCGCGGACGACGACGAAGTCGATCTCGCCCGGGTCCGCCAGCGGGGACTTCACACCGGGGTACAGCTTGCCCGGGCGGAGGTTGACGTAGTGGTCCAGCGCGAAGCGCAGCTTGAGCAGCAGGCCGCGCTCGAGGACGCCCGACGGCACCGTGGGGTCGCCGATCGCGCCCAGGAGGATCGCGTCGTGGGTGCGGATCGCCGCGAGGTCCTCGTCGGTGAGGGTCTCGCCGGTCGCGTGCCAGCGGCGCGCACCCAGGTCGAAGGGGGTCGTGGAGACCTTGACGTCGGAGCCCGTGAGAGCCGCCTCGAGGACCGCGAGGCCCTGCTCGACGACCTCGATGCCGATGCCGTCTCCGGCCACCACTGCCAGTTCGATGTTGCGCGTCATGCGATGAACGCTACGCCCGGGCGCCAGTCCTCGGGACGCCCATCTCACGCCTCGAACGCTCCGCACCGCGCGATCCGCGGCCTTCCGCGCCTCGCAGCACGGCAGCGCGCCTGGATGCGCTCTCAGCCGATCGGCAGCTTCGTCACACAGTCGATCTTGGTGTATGGCCGCCCCTTGGCGTCGATCGACGTCCCGCCAGAACCATAGGCTCGGCAGCCCGTGTACCCGTCCTTGCCACCCGACGAACCGGAACCGGTCGTCGCGGACCCGCCGCCGGTCGAACCGTTCGCGGCAGAACGATCGGCAACCGCCTTGTCGGCCGCAGCGCGTTCGGCTGCCGCCCGCTCGGCTGCCACCGCTGCGAGTCGCTGCTCCTCGGCGACCCTCGCGGCTTCCACCTCTGCCGCGATCCGCTGCTCCTCGGCGACTCGGGCCGCTTCCGCCGCGAGTCGCTCCTCCTCGGCGAGCCGGGCCGCCGCTGTCGACGCGATCAACCTCTCGACCTCGGCACCAGCGGCAGCGCGCCGGTCGACCAGGCGGCCGAGCACCGCGGTACCGGCCATCGACCTCGCCAGCGGGTTCCCGTCCCCGGCAAGCACACGATCGACGACCCCGCCCGCCACGGCCAGGGCTGACAGCGTCGCACCGTAGGCATTGATCTCTTCAAGGGTCGCCCCCGCCACGGGTTCGGCGGTGGCGGCCGCTGCGACCTGCGCCTCGAAAGAGGTGACCTGACCAGGCAGGGTGCAGGTGGTCTCCGACGAGTACAGCCCGACCCCTGCTTCCTCGGCCTCGGCCCGCGCCTTGTCCACCTCGGCGAAGAAGCGTTCGTTGGGTTGGACGAGGATTGCGTCAGCGAGCCCCGCGCGTGCCATCTCGGCGTTGACGAAGGTCTCGTCGGTGAAGACGCCGGCCAGCTCTCGACCGTAGGAGTCCGTCCGCTCCTCGTCGTAGGCGAGGCCGACCGCCGTGCCGACCGGGAGCAGCCGGGCGAGGTGTTCGGCAGCCTCAGGACCGAGGCACTCGACGGCCTGGTCGGGATCGACCGACTCGGGGGCATCGATGTTGAGAAGCCGCACACGTCGGCTCTCTCCGTCGACCAGGACGTCGATCGTGTCCCCGTCGACGATCCGCTCGACGGTCGCCTCGGTGTGCGGCGCCGACGACCGGCACCCGCTCAGGGACACCGCGACCGTTGCGAGCGCCACGGTGAGGCAGAGGGCCCGCCGACACGAGGAAGGAGACTTCACGATGACGTCCGTTCGTGAGGGAGGAGGGCTACGGTCAAGAGTCCGAGACGGGGCGAGGCCCCGGGCCGCCTAGCACTCGCAGCCGACCCCAGGTCTCAACTTGCACAAATCGCCAGAGTAGGTAACTCTTAGGAAACTTTCCTAAGACGCCGGCAGAGAGGCCGAAAGACGTGTCCCGCACGCACATCCCGGGGACACCGGGACTGCTCCGCACGATCAACGACCGCGCGGCGCTCGAGCTCCTGCTCGACACCGGCCCCATGACGCGGTCCCAGATCGGCGACCTCACCGGCGTCTCCCGCCCTACATCCTCCCAGATCGTCGCCCGCCTCGAGGCCGCTGGGCTGATCGAGGCGACGGGAGCGGTCCAGGGCGCGCGGGGCCCGCAGGCCGTCATGTACGCCGCCCGCACGGACGTCGTCGTGGGCCTGGCTCTCGACGTCCTCCCGACGGGAGTGCGGGCGAGCGTCGTCGATGCCCGCGGGAACGTCCTCGGCTCCGCCGACGTCCCCACGTCCGCGGAGCGCACCGCCGTCCGCGACGTCCGCGCCGCGTGGGACGCGGCCTGCTCGGACGCGGGCGTGCCGGTCGAGCGCGTCGGCACGATCGTGGCCGGGGTCCAGGCCGCGGCCGACCCGGTCAGCGGCGACCTCTGGCTCGTGGGCGACCTGCCGGGGTGGCCCCTGCTCGGCGTCCGTACCCTCCTCGAGGAGGAGTTCGGCGTCCCTGTCCGGATCGAGAACGACGTCAACCTCGCCACGATCGCCGAGCGCGACGCGGGCCGACGCACCGAGAAGAGCTTCTCGCTGCTCTGGCTCGGCGGTGGCATCGGCCTCGGCACGCTGATCGACGGGTCGCTCCACCACGGCGCGACCGGGGCTGCGGGCGAGCTCGGCTACCTGCCGGTCCCCGTGACGGTCCGCGAGTACGACGACCACTCGATGAACCTGCAGGACCTCGTGGGCGGTCGCCGCTTCGAGGAGCTCGCCGCACGGTACGGCGTGCCGGGCACGACGTACGCCGAGGTCCTCGCGGCCATGGCCGCCGAGCCCGACAGCCCCGCGGTCGTGGCGCTCGTCGAGGACTTCGGGCGTCGCGTCGCCGCCGTGGTGCAGCCGGTCGTCGCGGTCGTCGAGCCGCACCTGCTGGTGCTCGGCGGCCCCACGTGCATCGCGGGCGGGCAGCGGCTCGCGGACGCGACGCGCAGCCACCTTCTCGACACCGAGCAGGGCGTGGCGCCCATCGCTCCGACGCTGGTGCCGGTCGCCCCCGTGCTGCGCGGGGCCGAGGCCGTCGTCGCGGCCGACGTCCGCTCCCTCCTGCTCGACCGGGTCTCGCTGCACCTCGCGGACCACGGCGCACCGCCCGTCACGTCTTCGGCGGTCCGCCCCAGCACGACGACCGGCGCCCTCGCGCCCTCGCACTCGGGGTAGTTCCTCTCACCTGCCCCGACGGGTGGTGGTCGCGGCCTGGGACGGCGACCACCACCCACCCTCACGCAGCCGTCGCCGGCCTGGCCCGACGGCGGAGCGCGCCTCTCGCCGTCCGCTCGCCGAGGAACCGGCTCACCCCAGCAGTGCGCGCACCTCGGCGGCCGTGGTCGCCCGCCCGTAGTCGGCGAGCTGGAACGACTCGGCGTACTCCCCCACGGGGTCGAGGCCCGCTGCGGCGACCGCCGCGCGCACCTCGGGCTGGGTGCACAGGTACGGCGCCCAGTGCTCGAGCACGAACTCCCGCTGCCCCACGGGGTCGCTCGCGGGCGGCACCTGGTCGAGCAGCCCGCGCTGCCAGGGCGCGAACTCCAGGAACTGCGAGGCGTGAGCCAGGCAGGCCCGCAGCTTGGCCTCGATCGTGCTGCTCACGTCCACCACCACGTCGTGCCGGTGGTGCGCGAGCGCGTCGTGGTCCGGCATGAGCAGGCACACGGGTGGGGTCTCCAGCGCAGGGACGCGGGGCACGACGTTCGCCAGCCCGACGACGGAGACCGCCTCGCGCACGAGGCGTCCGGCCGCGCGGTTGTCGAGGTGGCCGGGGCACTCGTCGTGGAACGTGACGACCAGGTCCGCCTGCCAGCGGCGGATCCTGGCGACGACCTCACGACGGAGCGCGATGCTCGGCACGAGCTCGCCGTCGTGCTCGTCGAGGATCTCGTACTCCTGCACGCCGAGCTCGCGCGCCGCGGCGAACGCCTCGACGGCGCGTCGGCGCGCGAGGGCCTTGCGCGGAGTCGACCAGTGCCCGGCGTCGCCGTTCGTCAGCGACAGGAACTTCACGCCGTGGCCGGCCAGGGCGAGTCGTGCGGCGATGCCACCCGCGTACTCGTCGGGCTCGTCGGGGTGCGCCGCGACGACCAGGACGCGCAGCCGGTCGGCGAACAGGCCCGGGGCCCCGTGCGGTTCCGGTGGGGTCATCGCGGACGCGGGAACCGCAGCTCGAAGCGCTCGCAGACCACGGGCATGTCCTCGCGGAACTCGTGGTCGACCAGGACCCTCGTGAAGTAGTCGCGGTGCCCGGCACGCCACGCCTCGAGCGACCGGTCGTCCTCGCCCTCGGCCGCCGCGAAGTCGGCGTCGACCTGGTCGAACGGCACGATCTCGACGGACGTGGTGCGGATCAGCGCACGCGGGTGGCCGTCGCCGTCCAGGATGATGGACAGCTCGCCGACGGCCGGGACGGGGGTCTCCTCGTCGTACTCCCAGTGCGAGGACGAGGTCGCGGTCTTCTCGCCCGAGAGCACTGCGTGGAGCAGCCCGTCGGCGAGCTCCGGGTTGTCGCCGAACGACCACGCGGGGGGCGGCACGGTCGCGGAGACCCCGAACCCGGTCACCACGCCCACCTTGCCCTCGCCGGCGCGCACCCGCGCGGTCTCCCAGAACTCCAGGAGCTCTGCTGCTCGCGGGTCCTCGCTCGTACCGGCGCTCGTGCCGTCTGCCCTGCGGTCGATGTCGTCGCTCATGCGTCCATGGTGGACCACGGAACGCCGGACTGCCCGTCTTGTCGCACTTTCACCGGCGGATGTCGCACAGATTCCACCCGGCCGACCGTCTCGCCCGACCAGTACGTCCCCTTGGCGAACCGGCACGGCCCCCCGGCGCGAGCACCTGTCGTCCTGGCGGACCGACCCGTCACCCTCAACCGAGCCCCGCCGCCCCCCGCACGACCACGGACGGAGCCGCGACCCGAGCTCCCGAGGAGGCACCGCCGTCGGGCACCCGCGCGCGCACGGGCGACCCGACAACACAGAGGCGGGCGGCGCCTGCCGCGCGATCGTGGTCGGGTCTGGCGGGAGGCCGCCAGGCCGGATGAAGATCGCGCGGTAGGTGCCGCCCGCCTCGAAGGTGAGCCACTCACCCCGCGTGAAGCGAGGCGAAGGTCAGCGACCGACCGAGCCCTCGGTGTAGTCGTCGTCGCCTGACTTCGCCCACGCGAACATCCCGCGCAGCTCGCGGCCCGTGGCCTCGATCGGGTGCGCCTCGCCCTTGGCGCGGAGCTCCTTGAACTCGGGGGCGCCCGCGTCCTGGTCGTCGATGAAGCGCTTCGCGAACGCCCCGTTCTGGATGTCCCCGAGGACGGCCTTCATGTTCTCCTTGACCCGCGGGTCGATCACGCGGGGGCCCGAGACGTAGTCGCCGTACTCGGCCGTGTCGGAGACCGACCAGCGCTGCTTGGCGATGCCGCCCTCCCACATGAGGTCGACGATGAGCTTGAGCTCGTGCAGGACCTCGAAGTAGGCGATCTCCGGCTGGTAGCCGGCCTCGGTGAGCGTCTCGAAGCCGTACTGGACGAGCTGCGACACGCCGCCGCACAGGACGGCCTGCTCGCCGAACAGGTCGGTCTCGGTCTCCTCGGTGAACGTCGTCTTGATGACGCCGGCACGCGTGCCACCGATCGCCTTCGCGTACGAGAGCGCGATGTCCCACGCCTGGCCCGACGCGTCCTTCTCGACGGCGATGATGTCGGGGATGCCACGGCCCGCGACGAACTCGCGACGCACCGTGTGGCCCGGCGCCTTGGGGGCGACGAGGATGACGTCGACGCCCTCGGGGGCCTCGATGTAGCCGAAGCGGATGTTGAAGCCGTGCGCGAACGCGAGCGTCTTGCCCGGAGCCAGGTTCGGCTTGATCTCGTCGTTGTAGATCGAGCGCTGGTGCTGGTCCGGCGCGAGGATCATGATGAGGTCGGCCCACTGGGCGGCCTCTGCGACCGTCTTGACCTCGAAGCCCTCGTCGGTCGCCTTGGCGATCGACTTGGAGCCTTCCTTGAGTGCGATGACGACCTGGACGCCCGAGTCGCGAAGGTTCTGCGCGTGCGCGTGCCCCTGGCTGCCGTAACCGACGACCGCGACCTTCTTCTGCTGGATGATCGAGAGGTCGGCGTCGTCGTCGTAGAAGAGCTCTGCCACGGTGTTACTCCTTGGGTTCTTGAGGTGGTGACGAACACGATAGTTCGACGTCGGTGGGCGACGTGGGGGTGTCCACCGGCGGGGGGACTGGGTCAGGCGGACCGGTGGGCGCGGTCGAGCGCTCGGTCGGTGATGGAGCGGGCGCCGCGGCCGACGGCCACGGTGCCGGACTTGACGATCTCACGGACCCCGTAGGGCTCGAGCGCACCGAGGAGGGCGCTCAGCTTCTCAGGGGTGCCCGTGGCCTCGATCGTCACGGCGTCGGGGACGACGTCGACGACCTTGGCGCGGAACAGCTCGACGACCTCGAGGACGCCCGTGCGGTTGGCGCCGTCGGCACGGACCTTGACGAGCAGCAGCTCGCGCTGGACCGACGAGGCCTGGTCGAGCTCGACGATCTTGATCACGTTGACGAGCTTGTTGAGCTGCTTGGTGACCTGCTCGAGCGGGTTCTGGTCGACGTCGACGACCACGGTGATGCGCGAGATCTCCTCGTGCTCCGTGGGGCCCACGGCGAGCGAGTGGATGTTGAACGCGCGCCGGGCGAACAGGCCCGCGACGCGCGTGAGCACGCCGGGCTTGTTCTCCACGAGCACGGAGAGGGTGTGACGGGACATGGTTGCGGCTCTCCCCGGTCTCAGTCTTCGCGGTCCCACGCGGGCGAGATGCCGCGTGCGTACTGGATGTTGTCGTTGCTGACGCCCGAGGCGACCATGGGCCACACCATCGCGTCGCGCGAGACGTTGAAGTCGACGACGACGGGACGGTCGTCGATCTCCATGGCGCGCTTGATGGCCGCGTCGACCTCGCTCTTGGACTCGACCCGGATGCCCTCGCAGCCGTAGGCGTCGGCGAGCTTCACGAAGTCCGGCACGCGCTGGGTACCGCGGCCCGTGTGGAGGTCGGTGTTGGAGTAGCGGGACTCGTAGAACAGGGTCTGCCACTGGCGGACCATGCCGAGCGAGGAGTTGTTGATCAGCGCGACCTTGATGGGGATCTCGTTGATCGTGCAGGTCGCGAGCTCCTGGTTGGTCATCTGGAAGCAGCCGTCGCCGTCGATCGCCCAGACGGTCTTGTCGGGCTGGCCGACCTTGGCGCCCATCGCGGCCGGGATCGAGTAGCCCATGGTGCCGAGGCCGCCCGAGTTGAGCCACGTCTTGGGGTGCTCGTAGCGGATGAACTGCGCGGCCCACATCTGGTGCTGGCCGACGCCCGCGACGTAGATCGAGTCGGGGCCGGAGATCTCGCCCAGGCGCTGGATGACGTGCTGGGGCGCGAGGTGACCGTCCTCGGGCTCGGAGTAGCCGAGCGGGTAGGTCTCGCGCCAGTCGTCGATCTGGTGCCACCAGGCACCCAGGTCCGGCTTGCCCTTGACCGCGTGCTCGCGCTCGAGCTCGGGCACGAGGTCCGTGAGCACCTCGCGCAGGTCGCCCACGATCGGGACGTCGACCTCGCGGTTCTTGCCGATCTCGGCCGGGTCGATGTCCGCGTGCACGGTCGTGGCGTTCGGCGCGAAGCTCGACAGCACGCCGGTCACGCGGTCGTCGAAGCGTGCGCCGAGGGCGACGATGAGGTCGGCCTTCTGGAGCGCCGCGACCGCGGGGACGGTGCCGTGCATGCCGGGCATGCCGAGGTTCTGGGGGTGCGAGTCGGGCAGCGCGCCGCGAGCCATGAGCGTGGTCACCACGGGAGCGCCGGACAGGTCCACGAGGCGGCGCAGCTCGGCCGAGGCGCCCGAGCGGATCGCGCCGCCGCCCACGTACAGCACGGGGCGCTTGGCCGTCGCGAGCAGGCGCGCGGCCTCGCGGATCTGCTTGGAGTGCGGCTTGGTCACGGGGTGGTACCCGGGCAGCTGGAGCTCCTGGGGCCACGAGAACGTGGTGCGGGCCTGCATGGCCGACTTCGCGATGTCGACGAGGACCGGCCCGGGGCGCCCGGTCTGGGCGATGTGGAAGGCCTCGGCGATGACGCGCGGGATCTCGTCCGGGTCGGTCACGAGGAAGTTGTGCTTGGTGATCGGCAGGGTGATGCCGACGATGTCCGCTTCCTGGAAGGCGTCGGTCCCGATCAGGGACGCGCCGACCTGGCCCGTGATCGCCACGAGCGGGATCGAGTCCATGTTGGCGTCGGCGATGGGCGTGACGAGGTTCGTCGCGCCGGGGCCGGAGGTCGCCATGGTCACGCCGACGCGACCGGTCGCGTGGGCGTAGCCCGATGCCGCGTGGCCGCCGCCCTGCTCGTGGCGCACGAGGATGTGGCGGAGCTTCTTGGAGTCCATGAGCGGGTCGTACGTGGGCAGGATCGCGCCGCCGGGGATGCCGAAGACGACGTCGACACCGGCTTCCTCGAGGGAGCGGACGATCGACTGCGCGCCCGTGACCTCCTCGGGCCCGACGACGGAGCTCACCGCACGCTCGCCGGGCACCGCAGCGCGGGCTCGGCTCTCGGGGCGGGCTGCGACGCTCGCGGGGGACGGGGCTGGCTTCGGCGCCGCGGCCTCGCCGGCGGGCGCGGGCGCGCCCTGCGTCGGCGGTGCCGGGTGGGGACCCTGGACCATCGGTATCTCCTGTTTCTCGGTGGCGGCTGGCTGCCACCGGCTGGATCGAGCTCACCGTGGTGGTGCTGGTACTGCTCTTGCTGCTGGTGCTGCTCTCCGTGCTGTGCGGTCGCGGTGTGGTGCGACGAGGTGGCCGCTTCCGGGGCGGGGTGTGCCCGGAGGGAGGGGCCGTGACAGTCGTGGTCGTGACATGAAAAAACCCCTCGTACCCGGTGAGGGCTCTTCGAGGGGTGAGCGCGCTGACGAGACCTGGTTGCTTGGCCTCAGCCGGCGCGCTCAGGAAGTACTACGAGAAGGATCGTCTGCACGTTGTGCACACTACGCCCTTGCCCGAGGGATGTCATGCGTCGAGCCGGACGTCTCAGGGAATGGGACGTCCGGCCCGACGGCGGTGGCCCGCCCGGGTGCGACGGGGCTCCTCCCGGCGGTCCGGGACGGGCTCACGACCTCCTGAGGACCACGCCTTCCCAGGCGCGCAGCACACCGGCTCGGCGCGCGGCCGCGTCGTCGTGCGTCGCGATCAGCACCTCGGCGCCCTCCCAGCCGGCCAGGACCTCCGGGGGAACCTCCTGCTCGGCGCCGCCCACGTTGACCAGGACGAGCAGCTCGTCGCGCGACGCCGTGCTCGCGGCGGACGCGACGCCGTCGGGCCCCTCTGCGGGCGCGGGCAGGTCGAGCGTGCGCGTGAACGCGTAGACGGCCTCATGGTCGGGTGCCAGCATGTGGAAGTCACCCAGGGCCACGACCGGGACGTCGTGGCGCAGCGCGACCAGGCGGCGGTAGAAGTGGAAGACCGAGCCGTCGTCGGCGCGCTCGGCCTCCGCGTTGATCGTGACGTGGTTCGGGTTGACCGCGAGCCACGGCGTGCCCGTCGTGAAGCCCGCGTGCTCCGACGCGTCCCACTGCACGGGCGTGCGGGCGTTGTCGCGGCTCATGGCGCGCAGCGCGACGAGCATCTGCTCCTCGGTCGCGACGCCCGCGTCGACCAGCTCGTGGAAGTGCCCCAGGGACTCGATGTCCTGGTACTGGTCGATCGACGTGAAGCCCGCGTTCGTCATCCCGAGCTCCTCGCCCTGGTAGACGTACGGCGTCCCGCGGTGCAGGTGCAGCAGCAGCGCGAGCGCCTTGCCCGAGGCGACGCGGTGCTCGCCGTCGTCCCCGAACCGCGACACGATGCGCGGCTGGTCGTGGTTGTTCCAGTAGAGCGAGTTCCAGCCGCGCTCCGCGAGCCCCACCTGCCAGCGTCCGAACGTCGCCTTGAGGTCGGTCAGACGCAGGGGCTTGACGTCCCACTTGCTCGATCCGTGGTCGATCCCCACGTGCTCGAACTGGAACACCATGTCGACCTCGTGGCGCTCGGGATCCGTGAAGAGCACGCCGTCCTCGATCGTGACGCCCGGGGCCTCCCCCACCGTCAGGAGCTTCTCGGGCCGCCCCGCGAAGACCTCGCGGTGCATCTCCTGCAGGAACTCGTGCACCCGCGGACCGCTCGTGTAGTACGGGCTGCCGTCGCCGTACGCGCCGTAGTGGACCTCGCCGTCGGGCAGGCCCGGGACCTTGCTGATGAGGTTGATGACGTCCATGCGGAACCCGTCGACGCCGCGGTCGAGCCACCACGTCATCATGTCGTGGACAGCCCGGCGCACGTCCGGGTTCTCCCAGTTCAGGTCCGGCTGCTTGCGCGAGAACAGGTGCAGGTAGTACTCGCCCGTCGCCTCGTCGTAATCCCAGGCGGGGCCTCCGAAGAACGACCGCCAGTTGTTGGGCTCCGCCCCGGGCGTGCCGGGCTCCATGCCCTCGCGGGCCGGGCGCCACCAGTACCAGTCGCGCCGGGCGTCGGTGCGCGAGGCACGCGACTCCCGGAACCAGGCGTGCTCGTCCGAGGAGTGGTTCACCACCAGGTCCATGACGACCCGCAGGCCCCGGTCGTGCGCCGCGGCCAGCAGGCGGTCGAAGTCCTCGAGCGTCCCG
The DNA here is from genome assembly GCF_001428945.1 of Oerskovia sp. Root918. NCBI lineage: Bacteria > Bacillati > Actinomycetota > Actinomycetes > Micrococcales > Cellulomonadaceae > Oerskovia > Oerskovia sp. Root918. The sequence continues at coordinate 24,200 of NZ_LMJG01000018.1, read as the reverse complement.
AACATCGGGTCGATGTCCTGGTAGTCGCTGATGTCGTACCCGTTGTCGTCCTGCGGCGAGCGGTACACGGGCGAGAGCCACACGACGTCGACGCCCAGGGCCACGAGGTGGTCGAGCCGCTGCTCGATCCCGGGCAGGTCGCCGATCCCGTCGCCGTCCGAGTCCTGGAAGGACCGTGGGTAGACCTGGTAGACCACCGCGCTCGTCCACCAGGGTGGCTCTCCTGCGGACCAGCCGCCGACCGGTCGCGGGGCAGGGGCAGTGGTCGGTTCCGTCGATGCACTCACGTCGTCGAGCCTCTCACCGCTCCCGGTGGGGTGCGCGCCGGGACGCGCCGGGCGGCCCCGACGTGTCCCCGGCGGCGGCGAGAACCGCAATCGCGTAGGAACGGAGGCCCCGCACCAGGCACCATTGACCCATGACCACCACCATCGAGCGGCTGACCGCCGACCTCACCACCGCCATGAAGGCCCGCGACGACTTCGCCAAGAACACCCTCCGCCAGGTCATCGGCGCCGTCCGCACCGCGGAGAAGTCCGGCTCCGCGGCGCACGAGCTCAGCGACGCCGAGGTCCAGACCGTCCTGGCCGCCGAGGTCAAGAAGCGCCGCGAGAGCGCGCAGATCTACCTCGACGCCGACGCGCCCGAGCGCGCCGAGAACGAGACCGCGGAGGCGGACTTCATCGAGAAGTACCTGCCCGCGAGCCTCACGCCTGCCCAGCTCGACGCGCTCGTGGCCGACGCGATCGCCTCGACCGGCGCCTCGTCCATGAAGGACATGGGCAACGTCATGAAGACCGCGACGGCCGCCGCGAGCGGCATCGGCCGGGTCGACGGCAAGGCGCTCTCGCAGGCCGTGCGTCAGGCGCTCGCCGCGCTCTGAGTGCCGGCCCGCTCCGGCTCGGTCGACCGGGCGACGACCACCCTGGGCTGGCAGGAGCAGGCCGCGAAGTGCGCGTACGCACGACCGTCCCGCACGACGACGCGATCCGCGGAGGGACCTGCGGAGTCGGCGGCAAGACCCCTCGAGACCGCCTGATGGCGAACGGCGGGGGTCTTGCCGTCATGCACTACTTGCTGTCGACGTGAGCGACCGGATCGTTGCTCTCAATGAATGCAGTGCGGACCGCAGGCCAGCTGGTCTCATCGACGTTCAGGGCGGTCCGAAGGTACGCAGTGCTCATCCGCTGAATGATGGCGACCCTCTCCGGGTTCTCGTCGGTGGTCTCGGCGACTTCGTGCCCGACGATCCCTCCCAGCGAGTGCTCGGCTCCGTGGAAGGTGAGGAGGTCGGTGGCGCCGGGGCTGCAGGTATAGGCGTCGGTGAACCAGTCGGGTCCGCGGCTGGACATCGTGGACTGGTCGTGGTCGCCGGCGATGACGAGGGTCGGCGTGGTCAGCTCCTGGAACGAGGGGCGCATGAACGGGAAGCTCGCCTGTGCGAACGGGTGCAGGTCATCGCCGCCGACGCCGGTCGCGGCGAAGAGAATGCCCGCGGCGACACGATCGTCGGACATGTCGTCGCCGACCTGGCCCGATTCGTCGAAGATCCGTGCACCGAGGAGCGACTGCGCGGTCTGTCCACCCCAGGAGTGACCGGTAGCGGCGACCCGGCTGCGATCGATACGGCCGGCGAGCCCTGGCACGGCGGCCTCGATGGTGTCGATCTGGTCGAGGATGCGTGCGAGATCCGCGATCCGCTCGGTCCAGATTCTCGGAAAGACGGGGTGGTCGAACCCGAAGCCGTTCCGGCGAGAGTCCAGGTGCGTGGGCTGGATCACGACGAACCCTCGAGAGGCCCAGAACCCGGTGAGCGGCGCGTACCCGTCGAGGTTCCATCCGTTGCCGTGGGAGAACAGCACCACGGGCAGGTCTGTGCCGGTCGCTGGTGCCGAGACACGCACCTCCAGCGGGACCGGTCTGCCCGGCGCAGACAGTGCGATCGGAGCGACCGACACGACCGGCCTCCCGGCACCGATGATGCCGTCCAGCGTGCTGACGATTGATGAAGTCATGAGAAGTACCTCTCCGAGGAGCTGCGCTCTGCGATACTGGTTATCGGAGCAACGTTCCGCAACGTTACGGAACGTCGCTCCGTAATGCAAGGGCGTGCGATGGGAAGGTGTGAGGACGAAGCCATGGTTGACGCCGAGAGGGAGCAGTCGCACGGCGCGCGACCCCAGCAAGCGGGCCGTCCGCGTCGAGATCAGCAGGTGCTGCTCGACGCGGCTGCAGCAGTGTTCGTGACCTCCGGCGTCGACGCTCCGGTGCGGGAGATCGCGGCGAAGGCTGGCGTCGGTGTGGGGACGATCTACCGTCACTTTCCGACGCGTCCCGAGCTGGTGGTGGCGGTGTACCGGCACCAGGTCGAGGCATGTGCCGATGCAGGCCCACGACTGCTCGCGGAGAGCGCGACACCCGAGGCGGCACTGCGGGCATGGGTTGCCTTGTTCGTGGAGTTTCTCGTCACCAAGCACGGGCTCGCTGGCGCACTGCAGGGAGACGGCGCTGGGTCCGACGCTCTGCATGCCTACTTCGTCGGACGCCTCGTGCCGGTGTGCGGCGTCCTCCTCGAGGCAGCGCTCGAGTCCGCAGGCAGAGCTCAGCCGGTTGATGCGTACAACGTGCTCAAAGGCATCGGCAACCTCTGCATCGGTGCCGCGAACGACGCCCGCTACGACGCCACCGTCCTCGTGCAGCTTCTCGTATCGGGTGTGCTCAGCCCAGAAGCTCGCTGACCCCGACCTCTCGCCTCCGCGCGCGGAGCACGACGGGAAGCGCTGCGAGAACACGCCACTCGCTGCCGCCGTTCGCGGGCAGGCGCGGAAGGGCTGAGCCCCGGGCCCCCGCCCTCACCACACCTCCGCGCCCACGAGCGACGTGGCCCGCGGCTCGACCCCCAGGACCTCGCGCAGCACCGTCAGGTCGTAGGTCCGCTCGACCGCGAGGTGGCTGACCGCGTACCGCGTGAGCCGCGGCGGCTCGGTCCGTCGTGTCCAGCGCGAGAGAGCCTCGGCGCACGCGGCGAGCACCCACCCGGGGCGCGCCGGGATCCCGGCGAGCGTGACGTCGTCGTGCCCTCTGCGGCGCAGGAGCTCGACCAGGACCTCGCCCAGCACCACGGGCTCGGCGTCGGCGACGTTGACGACGAGCGCCCCGCCGCCCGGCAGGTCGACCGTCGAGGCCGCGAGCGCCGCGTCGACCAGGTTGTCGACGTGCGTGAGCGACTGGGGCGCAGTCCCGTCGCCGACCAGGACGAGCCGTCGCCCTCGGACCGCTGCCTCGATGCGCGGGAGCAGCGTGGTGTCGCCGGGGCCGTAGACGGCGTGCGGGCGCAGGATCACGACCGGTCCACGACCGGGGGTCCGGGCGTCGGCGACGAGCACGCGCTCGGCCGCGGCCTTGGTACGGCCGTAGGCGTTGAGGTAGCGGTCGACGGGGGCCTCGTCCTCCTTCCCACGGACCGTGGGCGTGTACGGGTCGTAGACGCTGCCCGAGGACACGTGCACGCACCGGGCCGCGGGGAACGTGTCGCGCACGGCACGCGTGCCCTCGACGTTGGTCGTCCAGGCGACGTCAGGTACCGCCCAGTCGGAGACCGCGGCCCCCGCGTGCACGACCACGTCGAGCGCGGGCGGGTCGTCGAGCGGGCCCGCGGCCAGGTCCCACGTCCGGTGCTCGGCCCCGTCGACGTGCGCGTCGCGTCGCGAGAAGGTCCACACGCGGTGCCCGTCGGCCACGGCGCGGCGGGCGACCGCTCCCCCGACGAATCCCGAGGCCCCCGTGACCCCGATCCGCAGGCTCACGTGGTGCTCGCGCTCGCCCCGGGCGCCGCGCCTGCGAGGTGATGGGCGGCCGCACGGGACAGGGCCGCGCGGTCGGGCTTGCGGCTGCGCCCCGCGAGGGGCAGGCGGTCGGCGTGCAGCACGTGGTCCGGCAGCGCGCCGTGGTCGAGCACGCCCGGCAGGGCCGCGCGCACGGTACGGACGAGCGGGTGGTCGCCCGTCAGGACGGGCCCCTCCCCCTGCCCGACGGCGGCGCTCACTGCGGGCGCGAGGGCTGCGCCCGTCGCGGGGGTCGCCGGTGCCGCGGCTGCCGAGGACGTGCGCGGAACCTGCGCTCCTTCGGCGTCGACACCACCCGAACCGTCACCGTCACCGTCAGGGTCGCCGGCTCGGCGAGGGTCCCCCGTGCCGGGCCCGCCCTCGGTGCTCGACGTCACGACGAGCACCACCTTCTCGTCCCCGTCGTCCTGGAGGACCCCCACGAGCGAGGCCTCGCCGACCCCGGGCAGCGCAGCCAGGCGCGGCTCGAAGAGTCCGGGGTAGATGTTCACGGTGCCGCGGATGATCATGTCGCGCGTGCGCCCGACGAGCACGATCCGTCCCCGCTCGTCGAGGTAGGCGAGGTCGCCGGTGCGGTGCTCGGTCACGGGTGGCTGCCCGCCGTCGAGGTGCGACAGGTATCCCGTCATGAGCGAGGGACCGCGCAGCACCAGCTCTCCCACGGGAGGGTGCAGAGCCGGGACCGGCGCTCTCCCGGGGGCGGAGCCGTCCTCGTCCGGTTCCACGGCGCTCGTGTCGATGGTCGCCTCGATCCCTGCCAGCGGGAGCCCGACCAGGTCCCCGTCGCCCGCGTGCGCGAGCTTGTCGTCGGCCTCGACGACCGCGACCGGGAGGATCTCGGTCGTGCCGTAGACCCCGATCCACCGCGTGCCCGGGAGGAGGCGGCGCGCGCGGTCGAGCAGGGGGCGCGTCACCGGGGCGCCCCCGACGAGCGCGACCTGCGGGCCACGCGCGGGGGCACGTCCGGACTCGACCGCGTCGAGCAGGAGCGTGAGGTCGGCGGGCACGAGGTACGTCCCGGCCTCCCCGGCTGCGTGCCGGGCGAACGTCACGACGTCCTGCCCCGGGGTGCCCGGCGGGACGGACCACGTGCCGCCCGCGAGGAGGGCCGGGATCCCGAGCAGCATCTGGTCGGTGTGCACGACCCCGCCCGGCTCGAGGGAGAACGCCCCGGCCAGCAGCGCGCACCCGGAGCCCAGCGAGCCCACCGAGTGGACCACGGCCTTGGGGTCGGAGGTCGTGCCGGACGTGAAGACCACGAGCGCCTCGGCGTCGAGCGGCAGGTCCGTGACGGGGGGCGCGCCGGCGACGAACCGGCGACGCCCGCCTCGGTGCCGCCCCGTCGCGAGCGAGCGCGCGGACAGCGAGTGGCCCGGGACCCCAGGAAGGCGCCTGCCCGAGTGGACATGGCGCAGCGGCAGGCTCGCGTAGTCCGGCAGCAGGAGGCCACGCGACCTGGCCACGTGCCGCAGCGGACCGCGCGAGATCGCGTAGAGCAGCGCCTCGGTCATGGCCCAGCGAGGGTCGGCCGCGGTCACGCGCGCCCCGAACAGCTCGGGGGTCGAGCCCGGGTCGACGAACACGATGACGCCCCCGAGCCGCACGACCGCGAGCGCCAGGACGATCCCCTCGGGCCGGGGTCGGACCGAGAACAGCACGCGGTCCCCCGCGCGCAGCCCCTCGCGGTGCAGGGCGTCGGCCGTGGCCTCGACCCGGCGCAGCAGCTCCCTGTACGTCAGCTCCTCGCGCACGTGGTCGTGCGGGACGCGGTCCGCACGCACCCGGTGGATGGGTCGCGACCACCAGCGCAGCGCCACCGCGTCGCCGAGCCGTCCCCGCGCGTGCGTGCCGATGGTCTCGATCAGGTGCTCCGTCGTCGGGCTGTTCATGCCGTCTCTTCCCCTGTTCCGCGTGCTGCTGGCTGCTCGCCGTCCACCGGGCGCGCCTCGATCTCGAGGCGCCGGTAGGACGGGATGAGGACTCCCCGCGCGACCTCGCGGTCGGTGACCGCGAGCGTGCGACCCGCCGCCGCGAGCGGGCGCAGCGCGTCCAGGACCGCGCCCACCTGGGCCATGGCGAGCGGCATGCCCAGGCAGAAGTGCGGGCCCGCGCCGAACCACAGGTTGCGCAGGACGGGGTCCGCGTCCTGGTCGGGCGCGAACGGCCCACCCGCCCGGCAGCAGGTCACGGTCGCGATCACGACCCGCTCCCCGGCCCGCACGGGCACGGCGCCCACGCGGTGCGCCGAGCGGACCGACCGCAGCATCGCGGGCGTCGGGACCGTGACGCGCAGCGCCTCCTCGACGACCCGTCCGCGCAGCGGGTCGCTCGGCTCGGCCCGCAGCAGGCGGTCCGTCCAGCCCGTGTCGGTCGCGAGCGCGACCAGGCGCGGCGTGAACGACTGGATGGTCTCGGTGCCCGTCATGACGAACGCCCCGACGGCTCCGAGCGCCTCGCGCTCGCTCAGGCCCAGGCCGCGCATGCGCCCGGGGACCGTCGAAGGGTCGCCGTCGCGGTACGCCGCGCGGGCGGGCTCGCTCAGCCGGTCGAGGACCTCGCGCGCGTAGCGGACCTGGGTCGGGGTGAGGCGGCGCCGGTGCAGGCGCACGAGACCGACGACGGACTGGGCCGCGACCATCGCGTCGCGCACCGCGGCGTCCGTGGGCGGCAGCCCGGTCATGCGGCAGATCACGGTGCCCGCGAGCGCCCCGACCTCGCTCACCAGGTCCACGGTCTCGCCCGCGAGCAGGCGCGGCGCCAGCGTCCCCAGCGAGGCCCCGGCCTCGGTGGCCGTGAGCTGCGCGACCGAGCGCGGGGTGAAGAGCCCCGAGAGCGCCCGCCGCAGCGTCGCGTGGTCCTCGCCCTCCATGTTGAGCAGGACCGACGGGCCCAGCACGGGGGTCCACAGGTCCGAGGGCGCTCCCGGGCCGACCTTGGAGAAGTGCTCGGTGTCGAGCAGCACCTCGCGGGCCGTCGCGGCGTCGTTCACCACGACCCCGAGCCCCGGGACGCGCACGACCGGTCCGCGCCGGGCGAGCGTGCGGAACGCCGGGTAGACGAGAGGGTGCGCGCCGCGCTGGACGCGCTCCTCCCAGCGGTGGGCGGCGCGGGCTGCGGCGTCCTCGGCCGAGGCCGGGCGGCCCCTCCGCACCGTCGACGGCGCCGTCATCGGATGTCCACGACCTCGGGCTTGTAGCGGTGGTCTGCGTACCAGCCCAGGGTCCGCACGAGCCCCCAGGCGTGCGCACGACGCGTCGAGGCCCGCACCACGACCTCGGGGTGCGCCCCGTAGGCCGACGTGAGGCGCCGCACCTCGTTGACCAGGGCACGGTCCTCGTGGAGGTCCTCGATCGCGGTGCGCGGGAAGCCGCCCGCACGCTCGTAGAGGTCGGCGGTGATGGCCATGTTGCACCCAGGCGCCATGACGTACGGGCCGAGGTAGGACGGGTCCTGGTTGCCCGGGCGGAACTTCCCGAACGTGCTCGCGAGACTCACGGCCCCCGAGAGGACGGCCTGGCGGACGCGCGAGACGGGCAGGTCGTCGGTGCGCGCCACGATGCGCCCGGCCACGAGGTCGTGCCCGACGGCGAACGCCGCCTTCACGCGGACCGTCCAGTCCGGCGGGGGGACGCAGTCCGCGTCGGTGCGCGCGAGGTGGGTCGCCCCCGCGGCGATCGCCGCGCGCATGCCCGTGTCCGCCGCGGCGCCCGTGCCCTTCTGATCCTCGGTCACGAGGCGCCAGCGCGGCTCGTCCCAGTCGGCGATGGTCGTCCGGACGAGGTCCGGGGTGCCGTCGGTCGAGCCGTTGTCGACCACGACCAGGTCGAAGTCACGGTCCTCCTGGGCGCGCAGGGCACGCAGCGTCGTGAGGATCCCGTGCTCGTGCGCCTCGTCGAGGGCGGGGACGACGACCGCGAGCCGGACCGGGGGCGCCTCGTGGGGCGCACCGTCCGCCCCGGGCGCGTGCGCGCTCACAGCCGGACCGCCATGGCGCCGATGCTGATCCCGCCCGCGAGACCGACCAGGAGCACCACGTCCCCCGGTCCCACGCGGCCGCTCTCGAGCGCGGTCACGAGCTGGAGCGGAAGCGTCGCGGAGGCGACGTTGCCGTGCTCGGCGACCGTGACGATCGTGCGGTCCTCGGGCAGCCCGAGGGCTTCGTGGACGTCGGCCAGGTGGGCGACCGCGACCTGGTGCACGGCCACGAGGGCCACGTCGTCCCACGTGAGGCCCGCGCGCACCAGCGCGTCGAGGATCACGCCGGGGCCCAGCGCGAGGAAGGCGTCGCGCAGACGGGACCCGTCGATCTCGAAGTAGGTGCGGTCGAGGTCGCGCGGGAACGCCGTGCCCCCACCGGGGAGCATGCCGACGTCCCAGTGGCTCGACTCGGCGCCGAACGCGCTCGCCAGGATGCCGCGCGGCCTGTCGCCGCACGCACCGCTCCCGGGCGCGGACCCGAGCCGGTCAGCGGCCCCGGCCGCCGGCTCCGACCCCTCGCCGTGCCCCGGCGCGCGCTGGACCAGGACCGCCGCGCCGGCGTCGGACATCGTGTAGCCCGGGGCCGACAGCAGGTAGGTCGCCCGGTCCGGGACGTCCCACCGGACAGCGCGCGAGGGTGCTTCGCCGCACGCGACCAGGACCGTCGCGTACCGGCCTGTCGCGACGAGGGCCTCCGCGACCTCGATCGCGTTGAGGACCGAGTTGCACGCGTTCTTGACGTCCATGACCGGGGCGCGGACGCCCAGCTTGGCCGCGACGATGTGGCTCGTGGCGGGCTCGACCATGTCCTGGCTCGCGGAGGCGAAGATCAGCAGGTCGACGTCCGCCACGTCCAGGCCCTGAGCCGCGAGCAGCGTGGCCGACGCGGCGACCGCGAGGTCCGAGGCGTTCCAGTCGTCCGGCAGGACGTGGACCTGCTGCACCCCGGTCAGGCGCGAGACCATCGGCAGGCGCGGCACCGCGCCCGGTCGGCTCGACCGGGCGAGCGCACGCTCCGCGTCGGCCACCTGGACCGTGCGCTCGGGCAGGTGGACGCTCACCCCGGCCAGGACGGCGGCAGGAGCCGAGGCGATGGTCGGTCGGGCGCCCGAGGGGCGCACGGAGAGGTCGGCGAGGATCGGCACTCGCGACAGCGTAGCCACGGAACCGGCGTCGTCGGGGGTTTTCCACGGGTGAGAACTCCCCATCCCGCGGGCGGCCCCCGATGCGTCAGACTGTCGGGCATGCTTCCCACGACCCGCCACGAGGTGGACCTCCTGCGCCGTGCCCGACCAGGCATGGCCGCCGTGCTGCTCGGCGGTCACCTCGCGCGCCGGCTGCCCGGCCCGCCCCTGCGCAAGGTGCCCGGGCTCGGCTGGGTCACGGCGGACCCGGTCGTCGCCCGCACGGTCCTGGGGGACCACCGCTCGTTCACGATCGTGGGCGAGGGCGGGGTCGGGCACCTGTGGGCGCAGATCCTCGGCGACTGGGTGCTCGACCTCTTCGACGGCCCGGGCCACCACGACCTGCGCTCGCGCTCACGCGAGCTGTTCACCGAGGGCAGCTCGGCCGAGCTCGTCGACGGGGCGTGGTCGGGGCCGCTCGCCGACGCCCGGACCGCGCTGCGGGAGGGAGCGACGGTCGACGTCGCACGGCTGGCCCGCGTGCTCGTGGGCCGCATGATGATCTCGCTCCTCGGCGTGCCGGCCCCCGTGGACCGCGCGCCGGGCACGGAGGCCTGGCCCACCGACGACGACGCGCTCACGGTCTTCGAGACGGGCGAACGCCTCGCGACGATCGCCCTGGGCAGCGCAGGCTCGACCCACCTGTCCCCCGGACAGGTCGTCGCGGCCCGCGAGATCGTAGCCGAGCTCACGCGAGGGGTGCCCGCAGGCTGGCGCGACGCCCCGGGCGACACGCTCCTCGGCCGGTGCCGCGAGCTGGGGCTCGGCCTCGAGGAGACCACGGGGCTCGCGTGCCTGCTCATGGTCGCGGGCACCGAGACCTCGGCCTCCGCGATGGCCCGGACCACCGCTCTGCTCGTCGACACGGGCGAGCAGCACCGTCTCCTGGACCTGATGCGCACCGACGCCGAGCGCGAGGCCGCGGGACAGGTCCGTGGCCCCGGGGAGCCCGACGCGGTCGAGAACGCCGTGCGCGAAGGGCTACGGGTCACGAGCCCCGCCTCGGTCATCGGTCGGGGCGTCGCGGCCGACGTCGAGGTGGCAGGCCGCCGGCTCGCCGAGGGCGAGCGCATCATGATGCTCGTGTGGAGCGCGAACATCGGCGCCGGCCCGTTCCGCGCCGACCGCCCCTACGTGCGCGAGAGCCGCCAGCTGTGGTTCGGGGCGGGCCGCCACCTGTGCCTGGGTGCGGCCCTGGCCCGCGCGGAGATCGGTGCGCTGCTGCGCACGCTGTGGGGAGACGGGGAGAGCCTGCGGATCGTCTCGCGCAGCGCGCAGCGCGAGGTCCTCATCCCGTCCTACCGGACCTTGGTCGTGGCCCGGGCGTGAGGTCACCGCACCGCGGCGCGCCCGAGCGGGAGGCGGCCTGAGGTCATGCTCCCCCGTTGCGCGTCGGACGACTCTCGCGCCGGACGATCGCTCAGTCGCGCCCGCGCCAGGTGCACAGGCACGCCTCGTTGCCCTCGACGTCCGCGAGGACCCAGAACGCCGGCGCCCGCCGGTCGGAGACGAGGTGCCCGCCCGCGGCGATGGCCGCGGTCACGCGTGCCTCGACCTGGTCGTGCGGGACCGTGACGTCGAGGTGGATGCGGTTGCGCTGGGGGCGCGGCGCATCCATCTGCTGGAACCAGACCGGTGGCCCGTACCCGGCCGCGTCCCCCAGACCCAGCCCCTCGTCCTCCTCGGGCCCGTCGACGTAGCCCAGGACGGCCTTCCAGAACGGGCGCACCGCAGGCCTGTCCAGCGCGTCGATCGCGACCTCGACCTCGATCAGGCCGTCGGTCTCGGCGGGGAGGTCGAGCTCCTTGGCCGCCAACGAGATGCGGCGGGCCAGCGTGAGGTCCCGCCTGCTCAGGCCACCCACGTCGTGCGACGACGTCCGGACGGTCACGGTCGCGTAGCGCAGGTCGACGTCCGGATGGTGGTTCATGCCCTCGGCCAGCTCGCCGATCGCGTCGACCAGCTCGACGCCCGCGGTGAACGAGCCCGTCCGGAACCGGGTCTGCGCCGTGCCGAGCAGCACGCGCCAGTCCTCCACCCCGTCGCTGTCGTGGAACTGTCTGGCGGTGATCTCGTCGCTCATGGCTTCTGCTCCGGTGCGGTGTCGCGCGGACGGGGACCCTGCGGAACGTCGGGGCGAGCCGGGCGTCGCGGGCCCCCGCTGGTCGGACCAGCGACGTCCCGAGGCGAGCGTTCCTCGTCCAACTATCCCGCAGCCCGGGGCGCGTCGCCAGCACGCGCGACCAGCGCACCGAGCGCGTCGCCTACTCGAGGATCGCGCCGCGCGAGGCCGACTGGACGAGCTTGGCGTACTTGGCCAGGACCCCGCGCGTGAACTTCGGGGCGAGCGGCGCCCAGCCCTCCTTGCGGGCCTCGATCTCGGCCTCCTCGACGAGCAGGTCGAGCGTCTTGCGTGCGACGTCGAGCCGGATCCGGTCGCCGTCGCGCACGAACGCGATCGGTCCGCCGTCGACCGCCTCGGGCGCGACGTGGCCCACGCACAGCCCGGTCGTCCCGCCCGAGAACCGTCCGTCCGTCAGGAGCAGCACGGTCTTGCCGAGGCCCGCTCCCTTGATGGCTCCCGTGATCGCGAGCATCTCGCGCATGCCCGGCCCTCCCTTGGGCCCTTCGTAACGGATCACGACGACGTCGCCGTCCGTGATGGTCCCGTCCTCGAGGGCGTCGAGCGCCGCGCGCTCGCGCTCGAACACACGGGCCGTGCCCTCGAACACGTCCGAGTCGAAGCCCGCGGACTTGACCACGGCCCCCTCGGGCGCGAGCGAGCCGCCCAGGATGGTGATGCCGCCCGTGTGGTGGATCGGGTTGTCGAGCGCGCGCAGGATCTTGCCGTCGGGGTCCGGGGGGTCGATCTCCGCCAGGTTCTCGGCGACCGTCCGGCCCGTGACCGTGAGCGCGTCGCCGTGGATCAGCCCGGCGTCGAGCAGCGCCTTCATGACGACGGGCACGCCGCCGATGCGGTCGACGTCGTTCATGACGTACCGGCCGAACGGCTTGAGGTCGCCCAGGTGCGGGACCTTGGCGGCGACGCGGTCGAAGTCATCGAGCGTCAGCTCGACCTCGGCCTCGTGCGCGATCGCCAGCAGGTGCAGGACCGCGTTGGTCGAGCCGCCGAACGCCATGACCACGGCGATCGCGTTCTCGAACGCCTCCTTGGTCATGATGTCGCGCGCCGTGATCCCGCGGCGCAGCAGCTCCACGACGGCCTCGCCCGAGCGGTGCGCGAAGTTGTCGCGGCGGCGGTCCGCCGAGGGCGGCGCGGCCGAGCCGGGCAGCGACATGCCCATGGCCTCGGCGACCGAGGCCATGGTGTTCGCGGTGTACATGCCGCCGCACGCGCCCTCGCCCGGGCAGATGGCCCGCTCGATGCGGTCCAGGTCCCCCTTGCTCATGAGTCCGCGCGAGCACGCGCCCACGGCCTCGAACGCGTCGATGAGCGTGACGTCCTTCTCCGTGCCGTCCTCGAGCTTGACCCAGCCGGGCATGATCGAGCCCGCGTAGAGGAACACGCTCGCGAGGTCGAGGCGCGCGGCGGCCATGAGCATGCCCGGCAGCGACTTGTCGCAGCCCGCGAGCAGCACCGACCCGTCGAGCCGCTCGGCCTGCATGACGGTCTCGACCGAGTCGGCGATCACGTCGCGCGACACGAGCGAGAAGTGCATGCCCTCGTGCCCCATCGAGATGCCGTCGGACACCGAGATGGTGCCGAACTGCAACGGGTAGCCCCCTCCCGCGTGCACGCCCTCCTTGGCCCCCTGCGCGAGCCGGTCGAGCGACAGGTTGCACGGGGTGATCTCGTTCCAGGAGCTCGCGATGCCGATCTGGGGCTTGACCCAGTCGTCGTCGCCCATCCCGACGGCGCGGAGCATGCCGCGCGAGGCCGTGGCCTCGATGCCGTCGGTCACGGTCCGGGAGCGGGGCTTGATGTCGATGTCGTCGCTGGCCATACCCGAGTATCTCCTCGCGGGTGAGGTGCGGCCACAGCGCGCGTGGCGTCTCGCGTCGATGGCCCCCGTGCGGCAGGATGCCGCGATGATCACGACGCACCCCGCCCCACGCCGCCCCGGTCCGTCTCAGAGCGGATCGCCCCTGGCCTCCTGGCGCGGCGCCGTGCTGGCCCCGGCCGTCGCGCTCGTCCTGGTCTCCACGGCCGCGTGCTCGGGCTCGACCGAGCCGCCGACAGCACCGGCGACGACGACCGTCCCGGAGGTGACCGCCGACGTGCCACCCGAGGCGACAGCTGGTACGGCCCCGGCGGACCCCGAGGCCGCGCCGGAGCCCGACGACGCCGGCGAGTCCCCCGAGGCGAGCTTCCGCGCCTGGCTCGCCGCGAGCCGCGCACCCGCGGTCGAGACCGCCTGCGGGTACATGTCCCCCGCGCTCGTCGACCGGATGGTCGCGGAGATGACCGCGCAGGGGTGGCCCGGCATCACGGACTGCGCGTCGATGATCACGACCACGGCCGAGCTCTTCGCCGCGGTCGGCGACGTCGCGGAGGTCGAGATCGCAGTCCGCGAGGAGCGCCCCGACGCGACCGTGCTGTCCGTCGCCTACGCGAGCGGCGACTGCGGGTCGGCCGTCATGGTCCCCGAGGGCGCGAGGTGGATCATCACCGAGCAGTCCGAGGAGCAGTGCTGACGGGTTGCCCCTGACGCGACGACGGGCCCGCCCCCTCCTGGGGGCGGGCCCGTCGTCGTGCGGGCGGGCGGCTCAGCGGCGCTTGAGCAGCGACACGTCGCGCACCGCGCCGCGGTCGGCCGACGTCGCCATCGCGGCGTAGGCCTGCAGCGCGGGCGAGACGTAGCGGTCGCGGTCGACAGGCTGCCAGGGGTTCTCGCGCGCCTCCATCTTGGCGCGACGCTCGGCGAGGACCTCGTCGGGCACGTTGACGCGGATGAGGCGCGTGTCGACGTCGATCTCGATCTCGTCGCCGTCCTCGACCAGGCCGATCACGCCACCGGCCGCGGCCTCGGGCGAGACGTGGCCCACCGAGATGCCGCTCGACCCGCCCGAGAAGCGGCCGTCGGTGATGAGCGCGCAGACCTTGCCCAGGCCACGGCCCTTGATGAAGGACGTGGGGTAGAGCATCTCCTGCATGCCGGGACCACCTGCGGGGCCCTCGTAGCGCACGACGACCACGTGGCCGGGCTCGACCTGCTTGGTGAGGATCTTCTCGACGGCCTCGTCCTGCGACTCGCAGACGAGCGCCTTGCCGACGAAGTGGAACACGTCCGGGTCGACGCCCGCGGTCTTGAACACCGCGCCGTCCTCGGCGAGGTTGCCGCGGAGCACGGCCAGGCCGCCCTCGACCGTGTACGCGTGCTCGAGGTCGCGGATGCAGCCGTCGGCCGCGTCGGTGTCCAGGTGGTCCCACCGGTTCGACGTCGAGAACGCCTGCGTGGTGCGGACCCCGCCGGGGGCCGCGTGGAACAGCTCGACGGCCTGCTCGGTCGCCTTGCCTCCTCGGACGTCCCAGTCGTCGAGCCACTCGCGCAGCGTCGGGGTGTGCACCGACGTCACGTCGTGGTCCAGGAGCCCGGCGCGGTCGAGCTCGCCCAGGAGCGCAGGGATGCCGCCCGCGCGGTGCACGTCCTCCATGTGGAAGTTCGGGTGGTTCGGCGCGACCTTGGACAGGCACGGGACCTGGCGGCTGATGCGCTCGATGTCGGTCAGGTCGAAGTCGATCTCGCCCTCCTGCGCAGCGGCGAGGATGTGCAGGACCGTGTTGGTCGAGCCGCCCATCGCGACGTCGAGCGTCATGGCGTTGGCGAACGCGGCCTTGGTCGCGATGTTGCGGGGCGCGGCCGAGTCGTCCTCCTCGTCGTAGTACCGGCGCGCGAGGTCGACGATCGTGCGGCCGGCCTCGAGGAACAGCTCACGGCGGGCGGAATGCGTCGCGAGGGTCGAGCCGTTGCCGGGCAGGGACAGGCCCAGGGCCTCGGTGAGGCAGTTCATCGAGTTCGCGGTGAACATGCCCGAGCACGAGCCGCACGTGGGGCACGCGGCCTCCTCGACCTGCGCGAGGGCCTCGTCGCTGACGTTGTCGTCCGCGGCGTAGTTGATCGCGTTGACGAGGTTCAGGCGCGTCGAGGCCACACCGTCGGCGACGACGACCTTGCCCGCTTCCATGGGTCCGCCCGACACGAAGATGACCGGGATGTTGAGGCGCAGCGCGGCGTTGAGCATGCCGGGCGTGATCTTGTCGCAGTTGGAGATGCACACGATGGCGTCGGCGCAGTGCGCGTTGACCATGTACTCGACCGAGTCGGCGATGAGGTCGCGGCTGGGCAGCGAGTAGAGCATGCCCGCGTGCCCCATCGCGATGCCGTCGTCGACCGCGATGGTGTTGAACTCCTTGGAGACGCCGCCGGCCTCGCGGATCGCGGACGCGACCAGGTCGCCCATGTCCTTGAGGTGGACGTGGCCCGGTACGAACTGCGTGTACGAGTTCGCGATCGCGATGATCGGCTTGCCGAAGTCCTCGGAGCCCATGCCGGTGGCGCGCCAGAGCGCGCGGGCTCCGGACATGTTGCGGCCGTGGGTGGACGTCCGGGAGCGCAGGGGGCGACTCATGGCGGTTCAGCTCCTTCACGTGGTGCTGCGGCCTGGGAGGTGACCGCTCGGACACACTACGCCCGCCCTGGACCCCGCAGGTCGGGGCGTCCGGCTCGTGGTCCACACCAGGGGCAGCGCTTCCACGACGGCCCGGATGTGCAATCCCCCTACGTAGCACCACCGATACGGGAAAACCCGTCAATCTGCCCAAAAGGTTGCAGGGAACTTCACCCGGGTGGTTAGTTGACAGGGCTGCTCGGGCCCCACCGCCACTGGCCTGCAGAGGCCGATCCCCTCGACCACGAGGGGACCGCGGTCCCCGCCGGCAGCACCTCGTCCCGCACCCCGGCGCCCCGCGCCTTCCGACGGACGACCCATCGACCAGGGAGACCAGCCCCATGAGCCAGGCCACCGCTGCACCGACCCGGAACCCCCGCTCCACCCCCGCCTCGACCGACTCGTCGGCCGACCCCACGGACGCCCCGGGCACGACCCCGAGCTCTGTCGTCACGCTCGCAGCAGCCCGCCGCGCGCTGGCCGTCCTGCGCATCGCGATCTCGCTCGTGTTCCTGTGGCCCGTGCTCGACAAGACCTTCGGCCTGGGCTACGCGACCCCTACCGAGCGAGCGTGGCTCAACGGCGGCTCCCCGACCCAGGGCTACCTGTCCTCGATCTCGGGTCCGTTCGCCGACACGTTCGGCGCCCTGGCGGGCCCTGTGACCGACTGGCTCTTCATGCTCGGCATGGGCGCGACGGGCCTCGCGCTCCTCCTGGGAGTCGGGACGCGCGTCGCCGCGGTCTCGGGCACGCTCCTCATGGCGCTGCTGTGGGCCACGACGTGGCCCGTGGCTGCGGGCTCCACCAACCCGGTCGTCGAGGACCACGTCGTGACCGCGCTCGTCGTGATCGTCGTGGCGCTGACCCGGGCGGGCAGCACGTGGGGGCTGGGCGGGGTCGCCGAACGCGTGGGCGTGCCGGCCTGGATGCGCTGAGGCGACCTGTCGCCCGTCAGGCCCGACGGCGTCTCGCGCCCGGGTGCAGCGACGCACCCGGGCGCGTGACGCCGTCGGGCGCGCGGCTCGGTCCGTTCCGCCGGGGCGTCCCCGCAGCGTGGCACCGCCGGCTACCGTCCACCGCTAGTGCGCGGGCGACGCCGCCTCCTGCGCGTCCGCGTGGCGGATGTGGCGCGTGACCCACGGGGCGAGCGCGAACAGGACCAGCGCGAACGCCATGGTGATCGCGCCGACGATCCCGAAGTAGGCGGTGTCCGACGCCCCCTGCGTGACCTGGACGATCTGGGCCGTGATGGCCTGCCCTGCCGCGGGGGCCAGGAACCAGAGCGCCATGGCCTGGCTGCGGAACGCCTTGGGCGCGAGCAGCGTCGTCGCCGCCAGCCCCACCGGGGACAGGCACAGCTCGCCGAGCGTCTGGATGACGTACACCGAGACCAGGACCCAGGCTGGGGCCTTCTCGTCCGCGAAGATCGCCGACGCGGCCGAGAGCCACACGAACGAGAGGGCCGCGAGCGTCAGTCCCATCGCGAACTTCACGGCCGTCGGCGGGCGGTCCTTGGTCTTGACCCAGATCCACGCGAACACCGGCGCCAGGACCACGATCGAGAACGGGTTCACGGACTGGAAGAACGCGGGCTCGATCGCGATGCCGAAGAACGAGAGCTCGGTGCGGTTCTTCGCGAAGCTCGACAGCGTCGTGGCCGCCTGCTCGAAGATCATGAAGAACAGCATGGCCGCAACGAAGAGCGGGATGTACGCCGTGAGCCGCGAGCGCTCGGGGGCCGTGACCTTGGGCGAGCGGAACATCACCAGGAAGTAGGCGATGGGCGCCGCGAACGCGACGTAGGACAGCGTGTCGATGAACGTCGAGATGCCGAACGCCCCCGACACCGCCCAGGCGATGAGCGTCGCGACGACGAGCCCCGCGAGGATGAAGAGGCCGATCCGGACGAGCTTCGGGTACTCCTCGCGCGTGAGCGGGTTGGGCACCGAGTCCCCCGCACCGCCCAGGTACTTGCGCCCCGCGACGAAGAACACGAGTGCGATCGCCATGCCGACCGCCGCGACCGCGAAGCCCGCGTGGTACCCCCACTGCCGGTTGACGAACCCGACGATGATCGGCGAGAGGAGCGAGCCCAGGTTGATGCCCATGTAGAAGATCGAGAACGCCGAGTCGCGGCGCGGGTCGTCGCGCGAGTACAGCTCGCCCACCATCGAGGACACGTTGGGCTTGAGCAGCCCGGTGCCGAGCGCCACGAGCGCGATCCCGAACATCGAGAACCCGGCGCCCGGGATCGTCAGCGAGACGTGCCCCGCCGCGATGACGATGCCCCCGTACAGGACCGAGCGCCGCGAGCCGATGACCCGGTCCGCGAGCCAGCCTCCGACGACCGACAGCAGGTACACGCCCGTGCCGTAGATCGAGACCAGCGCGAGCCCCGTGACCTCGTCGAGGGCCAGCCCGCCGTCGGCGATCGAGTCCGTCAGGTAGAAGAGCAGGATCGCGCGCATCCCGTAGTAGCTGAACCGTTCCCACAGCTCGGTGGTGAACAGCGTCATGAGCCCGATCGGGTGACCGAAGAACGCGTGGTCGCGCGGGACCCGTCCGGCGGCAGGGGCCGCCTCGGCCTCGAGCCGGGGGTCCGGGAGGTCGGGCTGGACGGGCCGCTCGTCGTTGCCGCTCATGGATCGATGCTGCCACCGGCCCGTGGCCGTGGCGACTGGTGGCGGCCCGTGCGCGCGCGAGGAGCGACCCCGGCTAGCGTGGGCGGATGCCCTCCCCTGCACCGACCGTCCTGTGGTTCCGTCGCGACCTGCGCCTGGCCGACAACCCGGCCCTGGGCCAGGCCGTGGGCGAGGCGCGCGCGGCGGGGAGCGACGTCGTCGGGCTCTACGTCCTGGACCCCGCGCTCTGGGCGTCGGCCGGGCCCGTGCGCCAGGCCTACCTCGCCCGCAGCCTGCGCGAGCTCGACGCCTCGACCGGAGGCCGGCTCGTGGTGCGCCACGGCGACCCGCGCGAGGTCGTGCCCGCGGTCTGCGCCGAGGTCGGCGCGCGCTCGGTCCACGTCGCCGCGAGCTACGAGCCCTACGGGCGTCGCCGGGACGACGCGGTCGAGGCGCTCCTCGCGGAGCGCGACGTGAGCCTGCGCCGCACGGGCTCGCCCTACGCGGTCGCGCCGGGGCGCGTCCGGACGCGCGGCGGGACGCCCTTCCAGGTCTTCACGCCGTTCCGGTCGGCGTGGCTCGAGCACGGCTGGCGGGCCCCCGCTCCCCTGCCCGACGACGTCGCGTGGGCAACGCTCGCCTCGGACGGTCTCCCGGACGCGCCCGAGGCGGGGGCGCGGCTGCCCGCTGCGGGCGAGGCCGCGGCCCTCGACCGCTGGCACGCGTTCCTGGCCGACGGCCTCGCCGACTACCCGACCGATCGCGACCGGCCCGACCTCACCGGGACCTCGTACCTCTCGCCCGCGCTCAAGTGGGGCGAGATCCACCCCCGGACGCTGCTCGCGGACCTCGCGTCGGCGGTGCGCTCGGGGTCGGTGCCCGAGGGCTCCGCTGCGACCTACCGCTCGGAGCTCGCGTGGCGCGAGTTCCACGCGGATGTCCTGTTCCACCACCCCGGGGCGGTGCGGCGGTCGCTGCGCACCGTGGTCCCCGAGGACGCGTGGGCCACGGGCGCCACGGAGGACGCGCTGCTCGCCGCGTGGTGCGAGGGCCGCACGGGCTACCCGATGGTCGACGCCGGGATGCGCCAGCTCCTCGGCACGGGGTGGATGCACAACCGCGTCCGGATGCTCGTCGCGTCGTTCCTCGTCAAGGACCTGCACGTGCGCTGGCAGCGCGGGGCCGAGCACTTCATGGCGCACCTCGTCGACGGCGACGTGTCGCAGAACCAGCTCAACTGGCAGTGGGTCGCGGGGACCGGGCGCGATGCCGCGCCCTACTTCCGGATCTTCAACCCGGTCACGCAGGGCCTGACGTTCGACCCCGACGGCGCCTACGTGCGCGAGTGGGTGCCCGAGCTGCGCGGCATCACCGGCAAGGCCGTCCACGAGCCGTGGAAGATCGCCGGGGCCGCTCCCGGGTATCCCGAGCGGGTCGTGGACCACGCGGTCGAGCGCAAGGTGTCGCTCGCGGACTTCGAGCGGGGCCGGCAGTGATGCCCGGAGACGTCAGGACGAGCACGACCCGGAGGTCGCGCTCGTCCTGACGGCCCGTGCCCGGGCGGGTGCTGGTGCTGGTGGTGCTCAGAGCCCGGCGCGGAACTCGTCCTCGAGGATGCTCATGACGATCGCGTCGGCCCAGCCGTCGCCGTCCCGGAACGCGTCCCGGAGCCGGCCCTCCTCCCGGAAGCCCAGCGACTCGTAGAGCATGCGAGCCCGAGGGTTGATGCTGAGCACGTCGAGGCTCACGCGGTGCAGGTGCGGCCCCTCGGGGTGGTCGAACGCGAAGCGCAGGACCTCGAAGATCGCCTCGCGCCCGTACCCGCGTCCCCGGTAGTTGGGGAGCAGGGCAAGGCGGAGGTTGGCCGAGAGCGCGTGCTCGTCGATGTCGTTGAGCACGATCTCGCCGAACATCTCGTCGCTCACGAGCTGGCCGTCCCGCTTGGCCGGCGAGGTGACGGCCCAGTCGTAGCGACCGTCCCTGTCGCTGACCGTGGCCGCCCACTGCTCGATCTGCTCGCGCGTGAACTCGGCCGTGGTCCCCGTGAGCCGGTTCGACTCCGGGTCCTGCACGGACTCCCACATGCGCTCGGCGTCGCGCGCCTCGATGGGTCGCAGGCGCATCATCTCGCCGTAGAGCTCCGGTCCGCGTGTCACGCGACCACCTCCGTGGTGCTTCGGGGCACGGATCAACCGATCCGCTCGATGACCAGCTCGCGGACGCGCCCGGCGTCGGCCTGGCCCTTGGTGGCCTTCATGACCGCTCCGATGATCGCACCGATGGGACCCATGTTGCCCGAGCGAACCTTCTCGACGATGTCGGGCTGGGCCGCGAGGGCTGCGTCGATCGCCTCGAGGAGCGCGCCGTCGTCCGAGACGACCTCGAGCCCGCGGGCGACGACCACGGCCTCCGGGTCGCCCTCGCCCGCGAGGACACCCTCGAGGACCTGGCGGGCCAGCTTATCGTTGATGCGGCCCGAGTCGACGAGCGCCTGGAGCTGGGCGATCTGCGCGGGCGTGACCGCGATCTCGGCGAGCTCGGTCTCGCTCGTCTTGGCGTAGCGGGCGAGCTCGCCCATCCACCACTTGCGTGCGGCCGCGGGGCTCGTGCCGGCCGCGACGGTCGCCTCGATGAGGTCGAGCGCACCGGCGTTGACCACGTCGCGCATCTCGGCGTCGGCGTAGCCCCACTCCCCCTGCAGGCGGTTGCGGCGAGCGACCGGGAGCTCGGGCAGCGTGGCGCGGATCTGCTCGACCCAGTCACGGCTCGGCGCGACGGGCACCAGGTCCGGCTCCGGGAAGTAGCGGTAGTCCTCGGCGTCGGACTTCACGCGACCGGCCGTCGTGATCGAGGTGTCCTCGTGCCAGTGGCGCGTCTCCTGGATGACCGTGCCGCCCTCGTCGAGGACGGCAGCCTGGCGCGAGACCTCGTAGCGGACCGCGCGCTCGATCGAGCGGAACGAGTTCACGTTCTTGGTCTCCGTGCGCGTGCCGAGAGGCGACTCGGGGGTCGCGCGCAGGGACAGGTTCACGTCGGCACGGACGTTGCCGCGCTCCATGCGCGCCTCCGAGACGTCGAGCGCACGGAAGATGTCGCGCAGCGTCTGGACGTACGCGCGAGCGACCTCCGGGGCGCGCTCGCCCGCGCCCGTGATGGGGCGCGTGACGATCTCCACGAGCGGGATGCCCGCACGGTTGTAGTCGACGAGCGAGTACTCGGCACCGTGGATACGACCGGTCGCACCACCCACGTGGGTGTTCTTGCCGGCGTCCTCCTCCATGTGCGCGCGCTCGATGTCGACGCGGAAGATCGTGCCGTCCTCGAGCTCGACGTCGAGGTAGCCGTCGAACGCGATGGGCTCGTCGTACTGCGACGTCTGGAAGTTCTTGGGCACGTCCGGGTAGAAGTAGTTCTTCCGGGCGAAGCGGCAGGACTCGGCGATCTGGCAGTTGAGCGCGAGCCCGATCTTGATCGCGTACTCGACGGCCTTGCCGTTGACCACGGGCAGCGCACCGGGCAGGCCGAGGCTCACCGGGGTGACCTGCGTGTTGGGCTCGCCACCGAACTCGACCTCGGCCGCGCAGAACATCTTGGTCCTGGTGCCGAGCTCGACGTGCACCTCGATGCCGATGACCGGGTCGTAGCGGCGGATGGCCTCGTCGTAGTCGACCAGGTCCACGGTTGCGTGTGCGCTCATCGCGCGACCTCCAGCTCCGGGGCCTTGGCCAGCAGCGGCCCGCCCCACGTGTTCTCCAGGGCGGCCTCGAGAGCGGCGCCCACGCGGTACAGACGGTCGTCGGCCTTGGCCGGCGCGAGGATCTGGAAGCCGACGGGCAGGCCGTCGTCCGAGAGACCGTTCGGCAGCGACATGCCCGGGACGCCCGCGAGGTTGGCGGGGATCGTCGCGACGTCGTTGAGGTACATCGCGAGCGGGTCGTCGAGCTTCTCGCCGAACTTGAACGCCGTGGTGGGAGCCGTCGGGGAGACCAGGACGTCCGCCTGGGCGAACGCCGCGTCGAAGTCGCGCTGGATGAGCGTGCGGACCTTCTGCGCGCTGCCGTAGTAGGCGTCGTAGTAGCCCGCCGACAGTGCGTACGTGCCGAGGATGATGCGGCGCTTGACCTCGTCGCCGAAGCCCTGGCCGCGGGTCGCGGACATGACGCGCTCGGCCGTGATGGGGCCGTCCTCGGGCTCGACGCGCAGGCCGAAGCGCATGCCGTCGAACTTGGCGAGGTTGCTGGACGCCTCGCTCGGCATGATCAGGTAGTAGGCGCCGAGCGCGTACTTGAAGTGGGGGCACGAGACCTCGATGATCTCTGCGCCGAGCGACCGCAGCAGGTCGAGCGACTCGGCGAAGCGAGCGCTCACGCCCTCCTGGTAGCCCTCGCCGGAGAGCTCGGAGACGACGCCGACCCGCAGGCCGCGCAGGTCACCGATCGCGCCCTGGCGGGCCGCGTCGACGAGCAGCGGGAGGTCCTCGTTGATCGAGGTCGAGTCGCGGGGGTCGTGTCCGCCGATGAGCTCGTGCAGGAGCGCCGAGTCGAGGACGGTTCGCGTGACGGGGCCCGCCTGGTCGAGCGAGGACGCCATGGCGATGAGGCCGTAGCGGGACACGCCACCGTAGGTGGGCTTGACGCCGACCGTGCCGGTCACGGCGCCCGGCTGACGGATCGAGCCGCCGGTGTCCGTGCCGATCGCGAGCGGGGCCTCGTAGGCGGCGACGGCCGCGGCCGAGCCACCGCCCGAGCCGCCGGGGATGCGGTCGAGGTCCCACGGGTTGTGGGTGTTGCCGTACGCCGAGTGCTCCGTGGAGGAGCCCATCGCGAACTCGTCCATGTTGGTCTTGCCGAGGATCGGCAGGCCCGCGGCGCGGATGCGCTCGACGAGCGTCGCGTCGTACGGAGGGATCCAGCCCTCGAGGATCTTGGAGCCGGCCGTCGTCGGGAGACCCTTGGTCACCACGACGTCCTTGACCGCGATCGGCACGCCCGCGAGGGGGTGCAGGTCCTCGCCCGCGGCGCGGCGCGAGTCGACGTCGCGAGCCGTCGCGAGGGCGTCCTCGGTGCTCACGTGCAGGAACGCGTGGACCGCCGTGTCGACGTCACCGATGCGGTCGAGGTGCGCCTGCGTCGCCTCGACGCTGCTCACCTCGCCAGAGACCAGGTGCGCGGCGAGGTCCGCGGCACTCAGCCGCGTCAGGTCGTTCGTCATCATTCCTCCCCGAGGATCTGCGGGACGCTGAAGCGTCCGTCTTCGCTGGCCGGTGCTGCGGCGAGGACGTCCTCGACGGGCAGGGGCGGCACGGGGACGTCGTCTCGGAAGACGTTGGTCAGCGGGAGCGGGTGGCTCGTGGCGGGGACGTCAGGAGTGGCGACCTCGCTCACCTGGGCGATCGCATCGACGATGACGTCGAGCTCGCCGGCGAGGCGGTCTAGCTCCTCGGGCCGGAGGTCGATGCGGGCCAGCACGGCGACGCGCGCGACCTCATCACGGGAGATGGTGGACATGGTCGCCAGTCTAGTGCCCGGCGCCCGCGCCTACGGGGGCGTCCGGACCGGCGTGGGTGGGATGACGCACCGCGCCCCACCGCCGCGCCTCACCGCGCGCACCCACTCTCTCGGGGAGTTGTCAGAAGGTGAGCGGGGTATGGCCCGGTGTGGTTCTGACACCTGATCGGGGTGGTGGTGTTGTCAGAAGGTGGGCGGGGTATGGCCCGGTGCAGTTCTGACGACCGAGCTCTGGGTACAGAAGTGCCCCGGGCACAGGTGTGCTCGGGGCTGGGTGTTCATGGCCGTCTGCGTTGGCGGGC
This sequence comes from Oerskovia sp. Root918, assembly GCF_001428945.1. NCBI lineage: Bacteria > Bacillati > Actinomycetota > Actinomycetes > Micrococcales > Cellulomonadaceae > Oerskovia > Oerskovia sp. Root918. The sequence continues at coordinate 133 of NZ_LMJG01000018.1, read as the reverse complement.
CGGCGGTCCGGGTGTGTCTTGTGGCTGGATTGTTTGGGGGTGTGCCAAAGGCCCACCCCGTGTGGGGTGGGCCTTTGGTGAATGGTTGTCCGGCGGCGACCTACTCTCCCACCCCGTCTCCAGGGCAGTACCA
>NZ_LMJG01000017.1:0-150821 GCF_001428945.1 Oerskovia sp. Root918 | reverse complement strand
CAATTGGCATTAACTATCAAGCACACTGTTGAGTTCTCAAGCAACCGACACGCACCGACTCCAACCCGTTTCCAGGCCTTCACTCGGGGCAACTTCTTAAACCTACCAGACCGGCTTCTTCGTTTCAAACCCGGGCGAACCGGGTCAAAACTGGAAGATCGGCTCCGTCCTTCGTCCTGGAGGCGCGAGGCGACCAGCTCGAGTTTCGGATTCCAGCCCCGGGAACAGCCACTTCGCGGCGGCTCCGAGGAGCTTCGCAGTGGTGTCTGTTTCTCCCTGCCGGGCTGACTTCGAGAACATTACGGGGACGTGAACCCCCAGGTCAACCTGGCCGGAGGTGACCCCGGTCACCGCCCCTCGGCACACCACGCAGCCACGCTCACCCACCCTCGACCGCGCCCCGGTACCTCTCCCCCAGCTCGCGCACCGCGTCGCGCAGCTCCTGGGGGCCGACCACCTCGAACGGCACGTCGAACATCCCGACCCACGCCGCGAGCCCGCGCCAGGACCACGAGCCGGCGACCAGGCGGGACCGGTCGGGGCCGATCGCCTCGACGACACCCTGGTCGCCGACCCAGGGCGCGAGCACGTCGGCCCGCGCCTGCAGCACCACCTCGCCCTCGACGGGCCACCGGGGACGGGAGAAGACGTGCGCGACATACGCGGCGACGTCGGGCTCCTTGTCCCTGCCCTTCCGCTCCCGCTCGCCCCCAGCCTCCGAGCCCGCGCCCGGGGGCACCGCCGGGAGCTCCCGGGGCGCGAACCGGGGCCCCGTCGGGGTCCTCGGCGTCATGCGGTCGACGCGGAACGTGCGCCAGTCCTGGCGCTCGAGGTCCCACGCGACGAGGTACCAGCGTCCTCCCCACGTCACGAGGTGGTGGGGCTCGGCCCGCCGCGGGGGCCGGAAGGCCGCCTCGCCCGAGCCGAGCAGGGGCGAGGACCCGCCGTCGTAGTCGAAGCGCAGCACCTCGCGCGCCCGCACGGCGCTCCCCACCGCGACGAGCACGGCCTGGTCCACGACCGGCCTCGCCTCGTCCCGCGCAGACCGGACCGCGGTCACCTCGAGCGCGTCGATGCGTCCGCGCAGCCGCGCGGGCATGACCTGGCGGATGGTCGCGAGCGCACGGCGCGCAGGTTCCTCGATCCCGCCCACGTGGGTCGTCTGGAGGGCGACCGCGACCGCGACGGCCTGCTCGTCGTCGAACAGCAGGGGCGGGAGCTCGGCGCCCGCGTCGAGGCGGTACCCGCCGTCTGGCCCCTTGGTCGCGCGCACGGGGTAGCCGAGCTCGCGCAACCGGTCGACGTCGCGCCGCACGGTGCGTGGGCTGACGCGCAAGCGGTCGGCGAGGGCCTCCCCGGGCCAGTCCCGCCGGGCCTGGAGCAGGGAGAGCAGGGCGAGGAGCCGGGCCGATGTCTCGAGCATGCTCCCAGCGTCGCACGAGGTAGCGGACAGAACCTGACCGCTACCTCCGACAGGGTGGAGTCATCACCCACTCCTGGAGGACACCGTGATCCACACCCGCTCCCTCACGAAGGACTTCGTCGTGAGCCGCCACGAGACCGTGCACGCCGTGCGCGGGATCTCGCTCGACATCGAGCCGGGCGAGCTCGTCGCCGTCCTGGGCCCCAACGGGGCCGGCAAGACCACGACCCTGCGCATGCTCACGACGCTCATCGCGCCCACCGCGGGCAGCGCGACCGTCGCGGGGTACGACGTCGTCGCGCACCCCGCGCAGGTCCGTCACCACATCGGGTACGTCGGGCAGGGCAACGCCGCGGGCCACAACCAGCGCGCCGTCGACGAGCTCGTGACGCAGGGCGTCGTCTACGGCCTCGACCGTCGGTCCGCGCGGCGCCGCGCCGACGAGCTGTTCGAGGCGCTCGACCTGACCTCGCTGCGCACGCGCAAGGTCGCGGACCTCTCGGGCGGGCAGCGTCGGCGCCTCGACATCGCGATGGGCCTGGTCCACGCGCCCTCGCTCTTGTTCCTCGACGAGCCCTCGACCGGGCTCGACCCCCACAACCGCGCCAACCTGTGGGAGCACGTCCTGCGCATGCGGGCCGACGCGCTCACCCGGGCGGGCGACCCCATGACGATCGTCCTGACGACGCACTACCTCGACGAGGCCGACACCATGGCCGAGCGCGTCGTGGTCGTCGACCACGGCGAGGTCATCGCGGACGACACCGCGGAGGCGCTCAAGACGAACCTTGCCGGGGACCGCGTGGTCCTCGAGACCACGGTGCCCGACGACGGCGCTCGCCTCGCGCAGCTCGTCTCCCGCGCCGACGGGGTACGGGAGGTCGAGACCGACGAGACCCCGGCCCGCGGCACCCAGGTCACGGCACGGGTCACGGACGGCCCCGCGCTGCTCCCGGCCCTGCTGCGCGCAGCCGACCACGCGGGCATCACCGTGACCTCGGCCCAGGTCCACCGCCCGACGCTCGACGACGTGTTCCTCGCGCTGACCGGGCGCAGCCTGCGCGAGTCGGGCGCAGCAGACAAGACCAGCACCTCGGGCGCAGCAGACGCGGCCGGCCCCTCGGGCGGCGGCGACCCGTCGGTCGCCGCAGACCACGTCACCGCACGGACCAGCGAGGGCACCGCGCTCTCCGGGAAGGACGCAGCATGAGCACCGTCGACACCACGACCTCTCCGGCCCCGGCCGGCGGCGGGTCCGCCGGTCCCCCTCGGGCCGGCTCGGCCGGGAGCCGCCCCGGCGCGCGCCCCCGCGGCCGGCTCACCCACCTGGCCCGCGACACCAGCATCGTCCTGGTCCGTGAGCTGCGGCCCCTGCTCCACGACCCGTTCTCGGTCGTGTTCGGCCTGGTCCAGCCCCTCGTGTTCCTCGCACTGTTCGGGCCGCTGCTCGTCGGCACGCTCAGCGGGCAGGACGGCGGCGCGGCCGGGACGCTGGGTGGCAGCGTCTGGCAGTGGTTCGTGCCGTCGATCCTCGTCATGACCACGCTGTTCGGCACCTCGACCACGGGCGCGAACCTCCAGCAGGAGCTCAACACCGGGGCTCACGAGCGCATGCTCGTCTCACCGCTGTCCCGGCCGTCGCTGCTCGTGGGGCGCGCGCTCAAGGAGATGGTGCCGATCGCTGCGCAGTCGGTCGTGGTCGTCCTCGTGATGCTGCCGTTCGGGTTCGAGCTCTACCCCGTCGGCGCGGTGCTCGGGCTGCTCATGCTCGCGATCTTCGGCGTCGGGGTCGGGTCGCTCAGCTACGCCCTGGCCCTCGCGGTGCGCAAGCAGGAGTGGATGTTCTGGCTCGTGCAGCAGACGCTGCTCTTCCCGCTCATGATCCTGTCCGGCATGCTGCTGCCCCTCGAGACCGGGCCGGGATGGATGCGGGCCGCAGCCCACCTCAACCCCCTGACCTACCTGGTCGACGCCGAGCGCTCGCTGTTCGCGGGCGACCTGACCTCGTCGGCCGCCGCCTGGGGCTGGGTGGCCGCGGTGGTGACCGCCGGCGTCGGGCTCGCGGTGGGGATCCGGACCATGGTGCGCAGCACGGACTGACTCCTCCCACGGCTCTCCCAGGACGACGACGGGGTGGCACGCCCGCAGGCGTGCCACCCCGTCGTCGTCTCACCGGCCGTCGGCGTCGTCGCCGACCGGGTGTCAGGCGTGGTGGTCGGGCGTCAGGCGTACTGCTCGCGGAACGCGTCCGTGAGCGTGGGCCCGCCGTCGCCCAGGCGCCACACGCTCCACCCGTCGGCCGTCGCGGTCCCCGACACCGCGACCGCTGCCGCGTCCGGGTGACGGAAGCGGGCGCCGTCGGTCAGCTCGATGAAGCCGTCCGGGTACAGGACCGCCTCGAAGCGCTGCCCGCGACGCGGTCGCGACCAGACGAGCGAGACCGGGGTCCCGAAGGACCGGGCGAGCGAATGGAGGTCGGGGTCGTCGTCCGGGTCGTCGTCCAGGGGCGACGCGGGTGCGGGTGGCGGGGCCGGCACCAGGTCCTGACCCAGCGGGTCGATCGTGCTCAGGGCGTCGACCACGGGGACGTTCGCGGGTGGTTGGTAGGACAACGGGTCGTACGCGGGCTCCTCGGCCTGGTACGACTCGCGCGTCAGCACGGACTCCCGCGTCCGGATCGACTCGCGGGTCCTGATGGACTCGCGCGTCAGGATCGAGGACCGGCTGGGCGTGCGCGACGACAGGGCGTCGTCGGGCGGGCTCGAGTACGCCGACGACGACGAGTAGCGCCCCTGCTCCGAGGCCTCGTCCCCCGGGGGGCTCGCCAGCAGCGGGACGGGCGGGACCGTGAGCGGCTCGAGCGGGAGGCTGGGCACCGGCTCGGGGACGACGGGCGGGACGCTCAGCGCGAGGTCCGGGGCGACCGGGGGCGCGGGCACCGGGGGCGCCGGGAGCAGCGGTTCGAGGACGGGCTCGAGGCGTCCCGTCTCGGCCATCGAGCCCGCGGACGATCCGTAGACCGTCTCAGCGGCCTCGAGCTCCGTGCCGCGCCGACGGTCGGCGCGCGAGCGCTGCGTGACGATCGGCAGCTTGCCCGTCAGCGCGCGACCCACCGCGACGCCCTCCGCGAAGTCGGCCGTCGCCGCCGCGGACCGGTTCCCGACCGCGGGGCGGGGCGGTGCCGCAGGGACCGTCGAGCGCGACCGGCGCTCGGGGACCAGGGGCGAGACGTCGACGAACCGGCGGCCGTCGGCGCCGTGCATGACCCCGAGCTTGAGGACCGAGACCGACGACCCCGGCTGGCGCAGGAAGTCGAGGGCGTCCACGATCCCGTCCTCCGCGCTCGAGCAGATGACGATCAGTCGAGCCCCCGTGGCGCGCGACGTCGCCTGCGAGCGGGTCAGCGGGACGTTGTCGTAGAACGTCGAGACGTCCTGCTGGAAGCGCCCCGCACCCCCGGCGTAGCGGCTCGCGAGCTCCGCGCGCGTGAGCTGACCGGCCCGGCCCGCATGGTTCATGGCACGGGTGAGCGTCTCCTCGGTCAGCTCGGCGACGACCTCGATGACCACGGGCAGCCCGGCCGCGTCGAGAGCCAGGAGGTGCGGCTCGTCGACCGACGAGCCCTGCCGCACGGGGAAGATCTGCTCGCCGAGCAGGCCGTCGAGGTGGCCGTCGACCACGCGCTGCGCGACCGTGCCGAACCCCCCACCCGCCGGCTGCGACGGGCGGACGAGAACTGGACGCTCGGCGTCCACCTCGAAGAGGGGCATCGTGGTCTCCTGCGACTTGTGACACGGCTCGTAACGCGGCCTCGAACGCTGCCCGGGACGGCGGCGTTGCCGCATAGCCTACGACGCCCGTGAGTGCACGCCGTAAACGCCGGTTTCACCCTGTGGGACGCCGGCGATGCTCGACGCTCAGTCGCGCGCGAGACGCTCCTCGACACGCTCGACCTTACCCGTCAGCTCCCCCGTGTGACCTGGGCGGATGTCCGCCTTGAGGACGAGCGAGACCCGCTGCCCGCCCGCGCCGACGGCCTCGGTCGCACGCTTGACCACGTCCATGACTTCATCCCATTCACCCTCGATCTCGGTGAACATCGACGTCGTCCGGTTCGGCAGACCCGAGGCGCGGACGATGCGGACTGCCTCGGCGACGGAGTCCGTAACGGACTCGCCGGCACCGAGCGGGGCGACGGAGAAAGCGAAGATGGCCATGCGTCCATCATGCCGCGTCCTGCCGGCGGGCCGGACTCCCCCGGCCGGGACCTGCCCGTCGCATCTTCTGACAGGCCCGGGGGCGCGCCGTAGCGTGGTCGCATGGTCACCAGACGCAGCACGCAGACGGTCGGGGACGACGCGGTCGTGGCCGCGACGGGGCAGCCCCGGGCAGCCTGGTTCGAGCTCCTCGACGCGCAGGGCGCGACCGGGTGGACGCACACCCGGATCGCGACCTGGCTCGTCGAGGACCAGGGGGTCGACGCGTGGTGGGCGCAGTCGCTCACCGTCGCGTACGAGCAGGAGCGCGGGATGCGCGCGCCCGGGCAGCGGGCCGACGGCACGTTCGACGTCTCGGTCTCCAGGACCGTGGACGCGACGCCCGCGGCGGTCTACACCCTCGTGTCCGACGACGGCGCCCGCGCCGCGTGGTTGGCTCCCGCTCTGGCGGAGGTCGGGGTCGCAGGCGACCTGGACGTCGTCGGGCGGACGATCGACCGGTCGGTGCGGCTGCGCTGGCCCAATGAGGCCGTGGGCGGGGCGACCGGGCGCGCGCGCCGCGTGCTCCTGACCTTCGACGCGGCGAACCCGGGCGTGGCCGGTGGGTCCCGGACCCGGGTCGCGGTGAGCTACTCGGGGGTGCCGACGGTCGACGAGGTCGCACCGCTCAAGGAGTTCTGGAAGGGCCGGCTCGACGCGCTCGCGGCGCTGGTCTGAGGGGCTCCCTCCCCGAAGGTGGGGCGCGGCTCGCCGTCGTGCGGGCACGGCGCGCGCCGTGGACGGGTCGTCGGCCCTCGGGTGCGGGCTCGCCGCGCCGAGCGTCCCCCGCTGCACGTAGCGTGGGCCTCATGCGAATCGGAGCACACGTCGACCAGGCCGACGCCGTCAACCAGGCACGAGAGATCGGCGCCGACCAGGTCCAGGTCTTCCTGGGCGACCCGCAGGGCTGGAAGGGCGCCGAGTTCACCTACCCGGGCGGGGCCGAGGCCCTGCGCGCGGACGCCGCGGCAGCGGACCTCGACGTCTACGTGCACGCGCCGTACGTCATCAACGTCGCGAGCACCAACAACCGCATCCGTATCCCGAGCCGCAAGTCGCTCCAGAAGATCGTCGACGGCGCAGCCGAGATCGGCGCCAAGGGCGTGATCGTGCACGGCGGCCACGTGACCGCGAACGACGACGTCGCGGTCGGCTACGACAACTGGCGCAAGGCGATCGACGCGCTCGACGCCAAGGTCCCCGTCCTGATCGAGAACACCGCGGGCGGGGCCAAGTCGATGGCCCGCACGATCGAGAGCATCGGGCGGCTGTGGGACGCGATCGGGGCGGCGGAGGGTGGCGACCAGGTCGGCTTCACGCTCGACACGTGCCACGCCTGGGCGGGCGGGATCGACCTGAGCACCGCAGCGGACCAGGTCCGCGCCGTGACGGGCCGGATCGACCTGGTGCACGCGAACGACAGCCGGGACACGTTCGGCTCGGGGGCGGACCGCCACGCGCACTTCGGCGACGGGCTCGTCCCGCCCGACGAGCTGGTCGCGGTCGTCGCCTCGGCCGGGGCGCCCGTGATCTGCGAGACGCACGGCGACATGGGCCCGGACATCGCCTGGTTGCGCTCGCGCCTGGGCTGAGAGGCCCGACGGCGCAGCTCGCCCGGGTGGCCGGGTGCGGTGGGCGTCGGCCGAGCATGCGGAGGGCGTCCGTTCTCGGGTCGAGAACGAACGCCCAGCGCATGTCCGGCGAGAGGTCAGCCCGTGTTCTGCAGGCCGGCCGCGACGCCGTTGACCGTGAGCAGCAGCAGGTGCTGCAGACCGTCCTTGTACTCGCCCTCGGCGCCCGAGCGCAGGCCACGCAGCGCGCGCAGCTGGAGCAGCGAGAGCGCGTCGACGTACGGGCTGCGCAGCTGGACCGCGCGGCCCAGGACGCGGCGGCCGGCCAGCGGCCACTCGCTGCCCGAGATCTTGAGGACCCACTCGCGCGTCAGGCGCAGCTCCTCGAGGATCTTCTCGGCCAGGTCGTCGCGGTCGCCGAGCGCGAGGTAGCGCTCCGCGATCCGCTCGTCGGCCTTGGCGAGCGACATCTCGACGTTGTCGATGAGCGTCGCGAACAGCGGCCAGTCGCGGTGCGCCTCGCGCAGCCGCTCGAGGTCGCCGAACTCGCGGAGCGAGGTGCCCAGGCCGTACCAGCCAGCGAGGTTGATGCGGGCCTGCGACCACGAGAAGACCCACGGGATCGCGCGCAGGTCCTCGAGCGACTCGACCGACAGGCCGCGGCGGGCCGGGCGCGAGCCGATCGGCAGCAGGCCGACCTCCTCGAGCGGGGTCACCTCGGAGAACCACTGCGGGAACCCCTCGCTGCGGACCAGCGCGTGGAAGTGCTCGCGCGACGACGAGTCGAGCGCGGCGGCCACGTCGGCGAAGCGCGCGGTGGCCTCGGCGTTGCGGCGCTCGACCGACGGCGCGGAGGCGAGCAGCGTCGCGGCCGCGACCTGCTCGATGTGCCGGGCGGCGATCGTCGCGTCGCCGTAGCGGGCCGTGATGACCTCGCCCTGCTCGGTCAGCTTGAAGCGGCCGTCGACCGAGCCCGGGGGCTGGGCCAGGACCGCGCGGTTCGCGGGGCCGCCGCCACGCCCGAGCGCGCCGCCGCGGCCGTGGAACAGCGTCAGGTTGATCTCGTGGCGCTGCGCCCACTCGGCGATGCGGCTCTGCGCCGAGTGCAGAGCGAGCGTGGCCGAGACCGGGCCGACGTCCTTGGAGGAGTCCGAGTAGCCGAGCATGACCTCGACCTTGCGGCCGTTCTCGGCGAGCCGGCGCTGGACCTGGGGCAGCTCGAGCGAGGCCTCGAGGATCTCGACGCTCGCCTCGAGGTCGGCGAAGGTCTCGAACAGGGGGATCGCGTCGATCACCGGGGCGTCGTCCGCGCCGTCGAACGCGTGCTCGGCGAGCTGGTAGACCGCGGCCAGGTGCTCGGGCTTCTGCGTGAACGAGACGATGTAGCGGCGCGCGGCACGGATGCCGTAGCGCTGCTGGATCGAGCCGATCGCGCGGTAGGTGTCGAGGACCTCGCGCGTGCGGTCGGACAGCTGGCCGTGCACGCCGTGCTCCGCGATCTCCGCGAGGGCTGCCTCGTGGACCTGCGAGTGCTGACGGACCTCGAGCTCGGCCAGGTGGAACCCGAAGGTCTGGACCTGCCACACAAGCTGCTGCAGGTCTCCGTAGGCCGCGCGGGGAGCGCCCGCCGCGATGAGCGAGTCCTGGACGACCTTGAGGTCGGCCTCGAGCTGCTCGGGCGTCTGGTAGGCGAGGTCGGCGTCGCGCAGGCGCGTCGCCGCGACGCGGCGGGCCACGACGAGCATGACCGCACGGTGCGGCTCGCTGGGCGACTCGGACGCGGCCTCGGCCGTGATGGCCTCGGAGAGCTGACGCTGCTTCTGCCACAGCGAGCGCAGGCCGTCGGAGGCGGGCGTGCCGTGCTCGTCGAGCGTGAGCGTGCGCCCGATCCGCTGGGCGGCCTGCTCGAGGGCCCGGAGCGCGTGGTCGGCCGCGATGGCCGCGGCCTGCCGCGTGGTCTCTGCCGTGACGTTCGGGTTGCCGTCGCGGTCGCCACCGATCCAGGTGCCCAGGCGCACGAACGGTGCGGCGAGCGGGCGGTCGTGACCTGCCTTGTCCGCCAGGAGCCAGTCGTCGAGGCGACGGTAGACGGTGGGGAACACCGAGAAGAGGGTCGCGTCGAACACGCTCATCGCGGTGCGGACCTCGTCGAGCGGGGTGGGCTTCGCGGCGCGGATCGGGGACGTGCGCCACAGGCCGTCGATCTCGGCGAGGAGCTTGCGCTCGTTCTCCGCGAGCGACGCGCCGCCGGCCGGCAGGCCGTCGCGCTCGGTCAGCAGCGCGGACAGGCGGCGGATCGAGGCGGACACGGCCCGACGGCGGGCCTCGGTCGGGTGGGCCGTGAGGACCGGGCGGAACTCGAGCCGCTGGAGCCGGGCGAGCGCCTCGGAGTGACCGACCTCGTCCGCGAGCTGCGTGAAGGCCTCGGGCAGCGTGTCGTCGACCACGGACGGGGCCAGCTCGGCCTCGCGGTCGTGCAGGACGCGCACCCGGTGGTGCTCCTCGGCGAGGTTCGCCAGGTGGAAGTAGACCGTGAACGCGCGGGCGACCTGCTCGGCGCGCTCGTGGCTGAAGCTCTCGACGAGGCGTTCGGCCTCCTCGAGCGCGGCGTCGGCGTGCTCGCCGTACGCGCGGATCGAGAGCTCGCGCAGGTGCTCGACGTCGTCGAGCAGCGCGGGGTCCCCCGTCTCCGTCAGGACCGTGCCGAGCAGTCGGCCGAGGAGGCGGACGTCGTCACGCAGCGGCGCCGGGACCTCGTGCCGGGCGCCCGTGCGGCCGTTGCCGTCGGTGGATTCGGGGGGAAGGTTGTCGCTCACAGGTCGGAAGCCTAAGTGCTCCGGGTCCCGGCGCGTCCATGCGTCTGCCTGATGGTCGGTCCTCGGCGGAGCCGGGCGACCACGATCGGCCTCCTCCGGGCCGCGCGGACGACCGCCCGCCTCGCTGGGGCGGGCGGTCGCCCGGCACTCATCAGCTCCAGCTGCCGGAACCGCCTCCCGTGCCCAGCAGGACCGCGAGCCCCCCTGCCTGGATGTTGCCCAGGAGGTTCGAGCTGCCGTCGAAGAAGTTCACGTTGAAGTAGACCGGTGTCGCGTTGAACTGGAAGCTCACCGTGTCGCGGTAGAGCCGCTCGATGTCGTCCGTGTAGACGTCGCCCCAGAAGCCACCGCCGCCGAGCCCTCCGACACCGCCGGCGTTGCCGACGAACTGGTGCTGGGTCCCGGTGATGTCCACCGTGATCCGGTAGTAGAAGATCAGGCCGACGACCGTTCCCGTGGCCGGGTAGGACGTACGGGTGGCCCTCAACGTCGCCACCGCGGCGTCGATCTTCTCCTGGTCGAGCACGTCCTTCACGGACGCCTCGAAGTCCGACACGATCGTGTCGATGTCCACCGTGGTCTCGCTCATGACATTCCCCTGTTCGTCTGCGTTCGTCCGTACGCTCGGGACGCCGCGCGTCCCTGCCGTCGGAAGGTCGCAGACAGACGGAGGCCGTGACGAACGACCCCCGTCGCGAACGTCGACGCGACCCGGCTCACCGTGCGGAACTCACCCCTGCGGCTGTGGAGCCACCGAACGGGGACCTGGGGCCCGCACCGAGCGCGTCAGCCTCCCCGTGCTTCCAGGGTGACACCGCGGCCCCCGGCGCACCGGCCGGGGAAGGGTGAAATCCCCGGGCAGCACGACGCCCGGGCGAGGAGACCTCGCCCGGGCGCGTGACGTCGTCGGGAAGGGCCGTGACGGCCCTCCCCACACCGGGTCAGTCCGTGTACGCGCCCTGCCACACCGTGTCGAACGGCGCGTGCGAGCTCACGCGCGCCTCGATCGCCTCGGTGACCATCTGCTTCGCGACGCCCACGGCGCGCTCGACGTCGTTGCCCTTGGCGAGCTCCGCGGTGATCGCCGCGGCGAACGTGCAGCCCGCGCCGCTCACGCGCTCCTCGCCCACCTTGGGGACGGAGAAGACCGTGATCTCCTGGCCGTCGAACAGGACGTCGACGGCGTCCGGGCCGGGCAGCTCGACGCCGCCCTTGACGACGACGAAGTCCGGGCCCAGCGCGTGGATGCGCTCGGCGGCCTCGACCAGGTCGTCGACGGACTCGATCGTGTCCATGCCGGACAGGATCTTGGCCTCGAACACGTTCGGGGTGATGACCGTGGCGAACGGCAGGATCTTCTCGCGCAGCGCGGTGTCGGTGTCGAGGGCCGCGCCCGGCTCCTGGCCCTTGCAGATCAGGACCGGGTCGAGGACCACGTGGTGCCAGCGCTGGCTCGCGAGCGACTCGGCCACCACGTCGATCGTCGCGGGCGTGCCGAGCATGCCGATCTTCACGACGTCGAGGTCGTACGTGCTGGTCGCGGCCTCGAACTGGTCCGCGATGACCTGCGGCTCGACCGGGACGAACCGGTGGCCCCAGTCGTTCTTCGGGTCGAACGACACGATGCACGTCAGGGTCCCGACGCCGTAGACGCCCAGCTCCTGGAACGTCTTGAGGTCGGCCTGGATGCCGGCTCCCCCGGTGGCTTCCGATCCGGCGATGACGTACGCGAGGTTGACCATGGTGCTGCCTGTGTCCTTCGAGAAAGGTGTGGTGGGCCCGGGCCGAGCCCCCGGGAAAGCCTACGCCGCGCAGGCCCGTCGACACCCGGCAGCACCCGTCACCGCCCCGGCCGCACCACCTCGGCCTCGTACGCGAGGATCACGAGCTGGACGCGGTTCGTGAGCCCCACCTTGGTCAGCAGCGAGCGCACGTGGCTCTTGACGGTCGCCTCCGAGAGGAACAGCTCGTCCCCGATCTCCTTGTTGGACAGGCCGCGCGCGACGGCCAGGAGCACCTCGCGCTCGCGCGGGGTCGCGAGCTCGAGCCCCGACGCGCCGCCGGGGGCGCTCGCGACGCCCGAGCCCGCGTGCCAGTCGGAGAGCTCGACGTAGCGCTCGATGATCCGTCGCGTGACGCCGGGGTCGAGCAGGCTGTCGCCCGCGCGCACCCGGTGGACCGCGCTCACGAGCGACTCGGGGTCGGCGTCCTTGAGCAGGAACCCCGCGGCCCCGGCCCGCAGCGCGCCGTAGACGTACTCGTCGTCGTCGAACGTCGTCAGGACGAGCGTGCGCACGCCCGCGAGCGCCGGGTCCGCGGAGATCTGGGCCGCTGCGTCGATCCCGTTCAGGTGGGGCATGCGCACGTCCATGAGGACGACGTCGGGCAGCAGAGCACGTGCCATGCGGACGCCCTGGACGCCGTCGGCGGCCTCGCCCACGACCGTGATGTCGGGCTCGTTGTCGAGGATCATGCGCAACCCGAGGCGGATGGTCGCCTGGTCGTCGACCACGACGACGCGCACGGGCTCGCTGAACGGCCGGCTCTCGGCGACGACGTGCAGGGGCACGGGGCCCGGTGGGCGCCCGGGGGGCGCGGCGCCGTCCGGGAGGGGGGACGGGACGGGGCTGTGGCTCATGGGGTCTCCCGGGGCAGGACGGCCTGGACGCGCCAGCCGCCGCTCTGGTCGGGTCCTGCGGACAGGGTGCCGCCGCAGGACAGGGCTCGTTCGCGCATGTTCAGCAGGCCGTTGCCGCCGTGCAGGTCGGGGTTGTCGGGCAGCGGGGGCCCGGGGTCGCGGACGGCCACGCGCACGTACCCGGGCGTCGCGACGACCACGAGGCTCAGGCGCGGGGCGAGCGAGTGCAGCAGCACGTTGGTCAGTCCCTCCTGGGCGATGCGCACGACGGCGAGGCTCACCTCGGGCCGCAGGTCGCCCAGGTCGTCGGGCAGGTCGAGCTCGACGTCCCGGCCGGCCTCGGTCAGGCGCGCGGCCGCGGCCCGGACGTCGTCGAGCGCGGGGGCGGGTGCGAGCTCGAGCGCGTCCCCGGTCTCGCGGCGCAGCACGTGCACGACCGAGCGCATCGAGGTCAGCGCCTTCTTGCCCTCCTCGGCGATCCAGGTGACCGCCTCGGCGGGGGCCTGGGGCTGGTTGGGCGCGACGCGGTCCGCGGCCTGCGCCCGGACGACGATCGCGGACATGTGGTGCGCGACGACGTCGTGCAGCTCGCGGGCGATGCGCGTGCGCTCGGCGTGCACGGCCTGCTGGGCGAGCACCCCCTGCAGGGCCGTGAGCTCCTCGTTGCGCTCGCGCAGGGCCTCGCCCGTCACGGCGATGCGCCGGACCATCCACCCGAGCGCCACGGCCGCGAGCGCCAGGGCGACCGTGGTCAGGATCCCCGAGGGCGACGACCAGCCCACGACCTGCCAGTACCCGTCCCAGTGCTCACTGCTCATGTGCAGCGACCAGCCCGACAAGACGACACCGATCGCCGCGAGCGGAGGGGGGACCGCTCCCTGGCGGGTCGCGCCGAAGCCCGCCACCAGGAGCGGGACGAGATGGAACTGGTTGCTCAGGGCGTCGTCCTGGAACAGCGGGTAGAACACCGCGGTGACCCAGAAGACCCCACCGGGCGCGACCCTTCTCAGGGCCAGCGTCAGGACGAGCCAGGCACCGGTCCACCAGTACGACCGGATGTCCCGAGGCATCCAGTAGTCCCCCTGGTACATGAACCAGACTCCCCCGAACCAGACCAGCCCGACCGCGAGCGCGACGAGGAGGTCCTGGGCCCACTCGGGCGCACGGCGGGTCGGTTGCACGTCCTCACCGTATCCAGGGGGGCCGTCGCGGCGAGTCCGCCCTGGGGCTGGTGTCCGACGACGACGCGTCCGCCCCGGGGACGAACGCGCCCGGGCGGGACGCGCCCTGCGGACAGGGCGAGGACGGCCCCGGGGGGCGATGCCCCGGGCAGGGCCGCGCGGCGAGGGTCGAGACATGACCTTCGACGTCCCTCCCCCGCCCTCTTTCCCCGCCGGCTCCCGGCCCGTGCCGCCGGCCGCTGCTGCACCGACGAGCGCTGTGCCGTCAGGTCCTTCGCCGACGGCGCCGACCGACCCCGTGCCGGCCTTCGACACGCTCGTGCCCGACCCGCCCGCGGCGTCCTCGCGCCCGTCCGCCCGGGGCGGGCGCGCACGACCCGGTCGTACCTGGCCGTCCGGTCGCTCGTCGGCGGGCTCGGCCCGTCGACGCCGGACTCCCGCGGACCGCGTGTACGCCGCCGTGGTCGTCGCCGCGCTCGTCGCGTGCGGGGTCTCGGCGTACCGGCTCCTGGCCCCCGACGCCCTGTCGTCCGGGGCCGTCTCCGGGGTCGGCCCTGGCGCAGGGGCGGCGCCGGGCACGACCGGGGAGGCGGACGGGTCGCGGGCCGAGGCTCCCGCGACCGGCCTCGACCCCGAGCTGCTCCGCCGGTTCGAGCAGGCGCAGGCGCTCGCGGCCGAGGACGGGATCGAGCTGACCCTCGTCTCCGGGTGGCGGTCGGCCGAGGAGCAGGCGCAGGTCGTCGAGGACGTGGTCCGCAAGCGCGGCTCGCTCGAGGAGGCCAAGCGGTGGGTCCTGCCGCCCGAGGCCTCGGCGCACGTGGCGGGCACGGCGATCGACGTCGGGGCGACCGACGGCGCCCTGTGGCTCGGCGAGCACGGCGCGGACCTGGGCCTGTGCCGGACCTACGCGAACGAGATGTGGCACTTCGAGGCGGTCATCGAGCCCGGCGGGACGTGCCCCGAGATGCACGAGGACTCGCGCGTGGGCTGGGAGTGACGCGGCCCGGCACGGTCGGTGCGCGGCGTGTCCGGACCCGGCCCGGTCAGGAGGCGTCGGGACGGGGCCCGTCGGTGGGCGCGGGGCGCCCCTCGCCGGTCGGCGTGGACCCGCCGGCCGCGACCGCGGTCGGTGGCTCGGGGGCGGCCAGCATCTCGGGCGCGCTGCGCACCAGGAGCCACACGGGCAGGATCGCGATGCACAGCAGCGGCAGGACGCCCACGTCGCCCACGACTGCGACCGCGACGAACAGCGCGACCCACCCGTCGCGTCCCACCGCGAGCACGACCCCGAGCACCCCGCTCGCGATCGCGAGCCCCAGGGGGACGCCCGGCAGCGCCGCGTTGACCACGACCCCGGCCGCGACCCCGATGAACACCGCGGGGAAGATCCGGCCACCCCGGAACCCCGCGGCCGCGGCGATCACGAGCGCCACGAGCTTGATCGCGAAGATGAGCACGAGGTTCCACGTCGAGAAGTCGGCACGCTGCTGGACGAGCTCGAAGGACTGCTCGGACCCCTTGAACAGCGTGAGCGGCCCGCCGATCGCCCCCAGGACGCCCAGCACCACGCCGCCGAGCGTCACGTAGAGCACGGGGTTGCGCATCGAGTGGAAGAACCGGTGCACGTGCGGGAACGCGACGACCCCGAGCAGCGCGAGGCCCGCCGCGGCGGTCGCGATCAGGAGCGACGTGCCCACGTCGCCGATGTCCGGGACACCGAGGTCGGGCAGGTCCATCGCGGCGAACGGCCGCCCGAACGCGTCCATGGTGATGGCGCCCGCACCCGCCGAGACGAGCGGCAGGAACAACCGGTCGAACAGCGGGCCGCCGCTGCGGAAGCCCGCGACGACCCCCGTGAACACGAGCGCGGCCGCGACGGGGGTGCCGAACAGCGCGCCGATCGTCGCCGACGCCGCGAGCATCACGACGAGGTCCGTGGGGACCTTGGGCCACAGCCGCGCGACGACGGCCACGAGCAGCGCGGTGTTGATCGCGATGATCGGGTTCTCCGGGCCCAGGCTCACGCCGCCGGCCAGCCCCAGGACCGTGACGACCACGAGGCTCGGCAGGACCCGCAGCGGCAGCGGCGGCGCGATGAGCTCGGTCGTCGCCGAGTCCCGCCCGCCGTGCCCCGGCACGAGCCACACGACGAGCCCCACGAGCAGGCCCGCCCCGGTCAGCATGATGAAGATCCACCAGCGCGCGTCGGGATCCACGCCCAGCGCGCCCGGCAGGTCGGTCCACAGGACGTCCTCGACCGCTGCGGACGCCTCGTCGAGCGCCCTGAGCACGACCGCCGCGACGATCCCGATCAGCACGGCCGGGAGCGAGAGCTCGAGCAGCGTGCGGAGCGCGGGGGCGCCGGGCGGGGTGGGGGCAGCGGACGTCCCGGAGGGCGTGGCTGACGCGTCGTCGTCCCGGTCGGGCATGCGCCCAGCGTGGCACGCAGGGCGCGAGCGCGCCCGGGGAGGACCATGGCCAGGACGGCGTCGAGGAGGCCCGACGACGGCGCATCAGCCCCCGGGCTGAACTCACCCCGCGCGGACCGCACCCTGGGGTCGGGGCGCGAGCCGCCGTCGGGCCGATGTCCCCACCCCCTCCCCTTGGGAGGGTCGAGACGTGACCCTCCGCAACGACGCGCGCACCGCGCAGAGCCGCCGGCCCGCCTGGGCCGCGCCCTGGCCCGACGCGGCCACCCGCGCTGCGGCCGCCCCCGTCGCCCCGTCGATCGACCGGCGCCGCGCACGCCTCGTGACCTACGGGCTCGTCCTCGCTCTCCTGTTCACCGCAGCCGCCGAGGCCGAGCTGTGGCCGCTCACGGCGTACCGGCTCTTCAGCGAGGTGCGCACGGGCACGACGGTGAGCCTCGACCTCGTGGCCGCGACCGCCGAGGGGGACGTCGTCGTGCAGCCGGGCGACCGCGTCGGCCCCCTCACCACCACGACCCGCCAGTACCAGGACCTCGCGGCGGCCACTCCCGGCAGGCGCCACGAGATGGTGACGGCCTGGCTGGGGCTGGCCGGGATCGACCCCCGGACCGTGCGCTCGGTGCGGCTCGAGCGCACCGAGCGCACCCTGCCCGCGGGGGCCGACGAGTGGGTCGAGCGGTCGCGCGAGACCGTCCTGGAGGTCACGCCGTGAGCGGCGCCGCAGGGTCGTCGCTGCGCCGGGCCGCGCTCGCCGTCGACCGGGCGCTGCTCGCCCCCGGCCCCGCGTACCGGCTGGTCGAGGTCCGCACGCTGCTCGCGCTCGTGATCGGGCTGCGCCTGGCCACGCGCGACTGGACCGCGATCACCCGGCGCCCCGCGGCGCTCACCGACCACGGCAACGTCATGGGCTGGCTGACCCTGCCCCCGCCCGCGTGGCTGCTCGTCATGGTCCAGGTCGCGGGGCTCGTGGGCGTCGCGCTCGTCGTCGTGCGCCGCAGGGGGCGCGCCGGCCTGGTGCTCGCGTGGTGCGCGTACACCGCTCTCGCCGCCCTGTGGGGCAGCTCGGGCAAGGTGCTGCACAACGACGTCCTGACCGTCACGGTCGCGGTCGCGCTGCTGTTCGCCGCCGATCCGCCCCGCCCCGCGCACACCGCGCCGCGGGCCCCCGCCTGGGGATGGCCGCCGCGTGCGGCACTCGCGACCCTCGCCACGGTGTACTTCCTGACCGGCGCGCAGAAGCTGCGGCACAGCGGCACCGAGTGGGTCTTCAGCGACAACATGTCCTGGGTGCTGCGCCAGGGAGCCGGCGGGTCCCCGTTCGGCACACGGTGGGTCCAGACCGTCGCGGACCAGCCCGTGCTCACGCAGGCGCTCGCGGGCGGGGCGCTCGCGCTCGAGCTCACGGCTCCCGTGTGGCTCGCGATCCGGGTCGCGCGGATCCCGTTCGTGCTCGCGGTCGCCGCGATGCACGGCAGCATCTGGGCATTCCTCGGGCTGGACTACTCGGCATGGGTCCTGACGGCGGCCGCGGTCGCGGTGCCGCTCGCGCTGCGGCCCGACCGGCGGCTGCTGCGTGGTGTGCTCGGGGCCGGGGGCGCCGACCCGGACGTGCCCGACGGGGCGCCCGACGACGAGAAGCGGCTGACGGGGGCCACGGTGCGTCCGTGACCCCCGTCAGCCGCTTCTCGTGCTGCGGGCGGTGGTGCTTCTGGTGGTGCTCCTGGATCGGTGGGGCGTTCAGCCGGCACGGCGCAGCCGTGCCCCGAGGGCGTAGGCCCCGACGACCGTCGCCGCGGCGACCAGGACGACGTCCTTGAGCACGTACTGCCCCAGGAGCGTCATGCCCGAGCCGAACAGCTCGTCGAAGAACAGGACCGTCGGGGCGAGGATGCCCACGAACGCGCCGGCCATGACCACGAGCCCCGCGCGCAGCAGGTATCCCGTGACGAGCGTGATCCCGATGAAGCACTCGACGACCGCCGTGCCGATCACCGCGACCGGGCCGTGGACCAGGCCGAGGGTCAGGGTGTCGATCGTGCGCTCGGCGACGACCTCGGCCGGGCTGGCCCCGGGGAAGAGCTTCAGGACCCCGAAGCCCAGGAAGACCAGGCCCAGGGCGACGCGCAGCGCCGGGACGGACCAGCGGGTCAGGACACGAGCGAGGGCGTCGACGGCGCCGCTCAGGTGGGTGGAGACGGAGCCACGGCGGGAGATCGCCTGGCCGTCGACGGAGAGGGTGGACATGGACGTGCCTTTCTGGATGTGGAGGGGTTCCGGCGCCTCGTCGTCGGGCGCACATCCAGAAGGAGACCCTGCACCGGGTGAGTGATGCGGGTCACACCGCGTTTCACCCGGTCGGCCCGGCTACTGGCCGAACATCTGCGCGAACGAGGGCACGCCGTCGAACATGCCCGTCGTGGTGCGCGGGTCGCGGGCCGCGACCGTGCCCGCGAGCTCCTTGGCCGCCTTGCGGATGCGGGCCGGGAGCGGGCCGGCGTCGTGCGTGCTGTCGCCTTCGGCGGCCCAGTCGTCCGTGGCCGCGAAGACCGACGTCGTCGCGACGTCCGCGTGCAGGTACGTGAACAGCGGGCGCATCGAGTACTCGACGGCCAGCGAGTGGCGCGACGTGCCGCCCGTGGCGCCCAGCAGCACCGGCATGCCCTGGAGCGAGTCCTTGTCGAGGATGTCGACGAAGGACTTGAAGAGCCCCGAGTACGTGGTCGTGAACAGCGGGGTGACCAGGACGAGCGCGTCGGCGCCCGTGACCTTCTCGATCACCTCGGCGAGGTCGCCGCTCGCGAAGCCCGTGAGCATCGCGTCGGTGATGGCGTGGGCGACGTCGCGCAGCTCGACCGTCGTGACCTCGGCGGTCACGCCCAGGTCGCCGAGCTCGGCCACGGTCGCGGCGGAGAGACGGTCGGCGAGCAGGCGGGTCGAGGACGGCTGGCCGAGGCCGGCGGAGATCGCGACGATCTGGCGAGCGGTCATGAGGTGGTGCTCCTGGTTCGTGAGGGTTCTTCGAGTGTGCCGCACGGTGCGTGCGGCGGGTGGTGCATGGTGCTCTCGTGGCCTGCCGGGTGGTGCTGGGAGCCGGGCCGCCCCTGGCCACAAGGGCGGCCCGGCCGCCCGGGTCTCCCCGGGCGGGTGGTCGGTCAGAGTCCGAACGCGGAGCCCTTGCGGGACGTACCCTCGGCAGCCTCTGCCGCCTGGATGTCGTCCTCTGCGGTCTTGCCCGTCCAGTGGTCGGCGGCCGCGACGACCTGCTCCGCGATCTTGCCCTCGGCGCGTGCCTTCGCGACGCGCTGGGCGTGGCTCGGCGGGTCGCTCGGGACGTGGGCGGGGCGCTTGGCCTCCATCTCCTTGCGGAGCACGGGGACGACCTCGCCGGCCAGCAGGTCGATCTGCTCGAGGACCGTCTTGAGCGGCAGGCCCGCGTGGTCCATGAGGAAGAGCTGACGCTGGTAGTCGCCGACGTGCTCGCGCATGGCGCCGTAGCGGTCGATGACCTCCTGCGGGCTGCCCACGGTCAGCGGGGTCTGCGCGGAGAAGTCCTCGAGCGACGGGCCGTGCCCGTAGACGGGCGCGTTGTCGAAGTAGGGCCGGAACTCGCGCACGGCGTCCTGGGAGTTCTTGCGCATGAAGACCTGGCCGCCGAGCCCGACGATCGCCTGGTCGGCCTGGCCGTGGCCGTAGTGCTCGAAGCGCTGACGGTAGTACCGGACCATCTGCTGGGTGTGGCTGATGGGCCAGAAGATGTTGTTGTGGAAGAAGCCGTCACCGTAGTAGGCGGCCTGCTCGGCGATCTCCGGGGTACGGATCGAGCCGTGCCACACGAAGGGCGCGACGCCGTCGAGCGGGCGCGGCGTGGCCGTGAAGCCCTGGAGGGGCGTGCGGTACTTGCCCTGCCAGTCCACGACCTCCTCCTCCCAGAGGCGGCGCAGCAGCGCGTAGTTCTCGATCGCGAGGTTGACGCCCTCACGGATGTCCTTGCCGAACCACGGGTAGACGGGGCCGGTGTTGCCGCGGCCCATCATGAGGTCCATGCGACCGTCCGAGATGACCTGGAGCATCGCGTAGTCCTCGGCGATCTTCACCGGGTCGTTCGTGGTGATGAGCGTCGTGGAGGTCGACAGGATGATGTTCTTCGTCTGCCCGGCGAGGTAGCCGAGCATCGTCGTGGGGGACGACGGGACGAACGGGGGGTTGTGGTGCTCACCCGTGGCGAACACGTCGAGGCCGGCCTCGTCCGCGTGCTTGGCGATGGTGAGCATGGACCGCACGCGCTCGGTGTCGTTGGGCGTGCGACCGGTGACGGGGTCGGTGGTGACGTCGCCGACGGTGAAGATTCCGAACTGCATGGGGGTTGCTCCCTCGTCCTACAAGTTGATGCATTTGCATGTACTTGGAGGAGAACCGGGAGGGTGCCCGGGTTATTCCCCGGAGATCGAGGTGTCGTGGGTCACGCGCTGCGGACTCGTCGTCGACCAGTTGTCAGAACGGGGCCGGGGTATGCCCCGGCCCAGCTCTGACAACGGATCGGGTGTCCGCGCGCGCCCGACGCCGGAGCGCACCCGGGGCGCTCGGGTGCGCTCCGGCGTCGGGCAGGCAGGACCCCACACACCGGGCGAGAGCGCCTGGCGGACGTCCCCTACGCCGGTCGTGGCGCGTACATGATGACCGCGACGCCCACGAGGCACAGCAGCGCACCGGTCACGTCCCAGCGGTCGGGCCGGAAGCCGTCGACCGCCATGCCCCACACCAGCGAGCCCGCGACGAACACTCCCCCGTACGCCGCGAGGATCCGCCCGAAGCTCGCGTCGGGCTGGAGCGTCGCGAAGAACCCGTAGAGCCCCAGCGCGACGATTCCCGCCCCGATCCAGACCCACCCCTTGTGCTCGCGGACGCCCTGCCAGATCAGCCACGCGCCACCGATCTCGAAGAGCGCAGCGGCGCCGAAGAGCAGGATCGAGCGCAGGACGGTCATGTGGTCTCCTCGGGACGGACGGGTGCAGCGGGACCGCAGCGGCGGCGCCGTGCGGCGCACCACATCATCGCGCGCGCCGGGCGCCGCGAGGGCGCCGCGGGGGCGCCGCGGCGGGTCACCGCCGGGCCTCCCCAGAAGGCCCCCGCCCCTGACGTTCTGCACAGCCCCCTCCCAGGGACCCGGGCCAGACTGGCACGAGCCCCCATCTCCCCGAGGACCGGAGACCCGATGCCCGACACCACGCACCCCGCTGCGACCGTCCGTCGCGCCCGATTCATCGACGTGCCCGGCGTCGCCCGGCTGCTCACGACCGACCACCCCGTGGTCGACCTCGACGGCGACGGGCGCCCCGACACCCCGGTCGACCCCGAGCAGCTCTCGTCCGCGACGCGCCTGGTCCTGGGCCACGGGATCCTCGAGCAGGGCGAGATCTGGGTCGCCGAGGACGCTGACGGTCTCCTGGCCACGACCGTGTGGCTGCCGCCCGAGGTCCCCGCGTTCGAGGACGAGCTCCGCGAGGTCCTGGTCCGCGAGGTCGGCGTCGACCCGCTCGACGAGCCGGCCGACGACGAGCCGGTCCGCGTCGCGACCCGTCAGGCGCTCGGCATCGCGCAGTCCGCGATCGCCGACGCGCTCGACGCCGTCCGCCCGCGCCTCGTCCTCGTCGCGTCGGCCGTGGCGCCCGACATCGAGGGCGCGGAGCGGGTCGACACGCTGCGCCGGCTCGTCGACGCGCCCGCGAGCGCCCGGCACTCCCCGGACGGCTCACCGGTCGAGGGCCCCTTGTTCACCGCGATCGTCGACCCGGCGCGCGTCGAGGGGATGCGCTCGATCGGGTTCGTCGAGCACCGCAGCGTCGAGCTCGAGCCGCACGGGACCCTGTGGATCGGCGTGCGGGCCTGAGGGCCCACGCGCGGACCGGCCTACGCGACCGCGGCGACCGCGAGCGTCCCGGCGACCACGGCGAGAGGCGCGAGGACGAGTCCCTGGCGCACGAGCGGCCACCAGCCGACCTCGCGGAAGCCCATCCAGTGGCGTGAGCACTGGACCCACCAGAGCACGGTCGCGACCGAGGCCCACGGCGTGACGAGCGGGCCGGCATCGACCCCGACGAGGAGCGCCGCGAGCCGCGCCGGGTCGCCCGCCGCAGCAGGTTCGAGCGCGAGGTAGGCGGGCAGGTTGTTGACCGCGTTGGCCGCGACCGCTCCCGCCCCGGCGACCTGCAGCAGGTCCCCGGTCCCGGTCCCGGTCCCCGCGAACCGGGCGAGCAGGTCGCCGAGCCCGTGGACCTGCCAGGCCTCGACCGCCACGAAGAGCGACGCGACGACCAGCACGGTCCGCCACGGCACGAGCTCCCCGACGGGGGCCACGAGGTCGCGCCGCCGCACGAGCGTCACGGTGAGCAGCACGCCGGCCCCTCCCAGGGCGACGACCGCCACGGGCAGCCCGACGGCGAAGCACACCCCGAGCGCGACCGTCACCAGGGCGGCGAGCGGCAGGAGCACGGGGTCTCGCTCGGCGGTCGGCGCGGATGCCTCGAACGTCCCGCGCAGGTCCCGGTGGTGGGCCACGAGCAGGTAGAGGACCGTCACGGCGATCACGACCAGGGCGGGCAGCCACATCGTCGCGGTGTACGAGGTGCCGGGCTCGAGCCGCGCGTAGCGGTGGGCCGCGAGCAGGTTCGTCAGGTTGGAGACGGGCAGCAGCAAGGACGCGGTGTTGGCGAGCGCGAGGACCGTGAGCGCGAAGGGCAGCGGCCTGCTCCCCGTACGTCGCGCGAGGGTCAGGACCACGGGCGTGACGAGCACGGCGGTGGTGTCGAGCGAGAGCACGATCGTGCACACGCACGCGAGCAGGACCACGAGGCCCCACAGTCGCAGCCGACTCCCTCGGGCGAGCAGGACCGCCCAGGAGGCTGCGGCGTCGAACAGGCCCGCGGCAGCGCACATCTCCGCGACGACGGTGATCGCGACGAGGAACAGCAGGATCGGCCCGACCCGTTCGGCGAGCTCCTCGGCCGCGTCGAGCGGGAGCCACCCCACGGCGACGACCAGCGCGGCCAGCGCGACGGCGACCGCCCACAGCGGCACCCGCACGCGGCGACCGACCATGCGCTCCTCCGTCCCGGTACCCAGCCACTCGCCCAGCCCGCGCACGCGGGCCCCCGCTACCCGACGAGCGGCTCGGTCACTATCGCACGCGCCCAGCCGTCTGCCGTGGGCGTCGCTGGCTTTCGTCCCGGGTGCACAGCGGGCAGAGTCGGAGGTATGACGGACGCGACGCGGTTGCTGGTGCTGGGCGGGACGGAGTTCGTGGGTCGGGCGGTCGTCGACGACGCCCTGGCCCGCGGCTGGGACGTCACCATGTTCCACCGGGGCACGCGCGACGCCCCGCCCGGGGTGCGGGACCTGCGCGGCGATCGCTCCGCCGTCGGGGGCCTGGACGCCCTGGCCGAGGGCGAGTGGGACGTCGCGGTCGACACGTGGTCGTGGGCGCCGAGCGCGGTGCGCGACGCCGCGCGCCTGCTCGACGACCACGTGGGCCGGTACGTTTACGTGTCGAGCCGGTCGGTCTACACGTACCCGACGGGCGCGGGCCTCGGCGAGGACGCGCCCCTCGTGGAGGCCTCGCCCGACGACGGCGCCGACGTCGACTACGCGCGCGCCAAGCGCGGCGGCGAGCTGGCCGTCGAGGAGTCGTTCGGGCACCGCGCGATCCTCGCGCGGGCGGGCCTGGTCCTGGGGCCGTGGGAGAACGTCGGGCGCCTGCCGTGGTGGTTGCAGCGCGTCGCGCGCGGCGGGACCGTGCTCGCCCCGGGGCCGCGCGAGCTGCCCCTGCAGTACGTCGACGCGCGCGACCTCGCGGCGTTCGTGCTCGACGCGACCGAGCAGGGCCTGAGCGGGCCGTTCAACGTCGTGAGCCCCAGCGGGCACGCGACCATGGGCGAGCTGCTCGACGCGTGCGTGGCCGCGACGGGCTCCGACGCCGAGCTGCGCTGGACCGCGCCCGACGTGATCGAGGCCGCGGGCATCGCGCCCTGGACCGAGCTGCCCGTCTGGCTCCCGCCGGGCGAGCTGCACGACACCCTGCACCGCGGCGACGTGTCGCGCGCGGTCGCGGCGGGACTGCGCAACCGGCCCGTCGAGGAGACGGTCGCGGACACGTGGGCCTGGTTGCAGACCCAGCCCGACGGCGCCGCTCCCCAGCGCGCGGACCGCCCCCGGGTGGGGCTCGACCCGGACAAGGAGGCGCGGGCGCTCGCGCTCTGACGGCTTCGGCGCAGAGACCCCGGAGCGGCACCAGTTGCCGACGCCACGTTGGTATCCTTACCGACAAGGCGTCGGCAACCCGTGTCGACCCGGAAGGAGCACCATGTTTCTCGCGTGGCGCGAGCTGTCGTTCGCGCGCTCACGATTTGCCCTGATGGGGGGTGTCGTCGCGCTCGTGTCCGTGCTCGTCGTCCTCTTGTCGGGCCTGTCCTCGGGACTCGTCAACGACGGCGTGTCGGGCCTCAAGAAGCTCCCCGTCGCGGCCTTCGCGTTCGGCGCGGACACCTCCGTCGACTCGGCGTTCTCCCGCAGCACGGTCGACCGCGAGCAGGCCGAGCGCTGGGCCGCCCGCGACGACGTCGCCGACGCAGCACTGTTCGGCAACCAGCTCGTCAACGCCGAGGGCCCCGGCGGCGAGGCCGTCGACCTGGCACTCTTCGGCGTCGAGCCAGGGTCGTTCGTCGCGCCGTCCACGACCGACCTGGCCACCGGGGAGACCCTCGGGGACCCGCACGGGATCGTCGTCAGCGAGACAGTGGGCGACCTGGGCCTGGGTATCGGGGACACCGTGACGATCGAACGGCTGGGCACCGAGCTCACGATCGTCGGCGTGCTCGACGGGCAGCACACGTTCGGGCACGTCGACGTCGCCTACATCCCCCTGGCGACCTGGCAGGAGATCCACGCCGGCGCGACCGACGCCGCCGAGGTGCGACCCGAGGCGTACGACGAGGCGACCGCCGTCGCGCTCGCCCCCGTCGACGGCGCCGACCTCGACCTCGCGGCCGGTGACGCGGCCGCAGGCACCGCTGCCGTCTCGCTCACGGAGTCCTTCGACGGGTCACCGGGCTATGCGGCCGAGACGCTCACGCTCAACCTCATCCAGGTCTTCCTCTACGCGATCTCGGCCCTCGTCGTCGGTGCGTTCTTCACGGTCTGGACCATCCAGCGCAAGCACGAGATCGCGGTTGCCCGCGCCATGGGTGCCTCGACGTCGTACCTCGTGCGCGACGCCCTCGGCCAGGCGGCGGTGCTCCTCGTGGTGTCCACCGCGATCGGCATGGGCGCGGGCGTGGGCTTCGGCGCGCTGCTCACGTCGACCCCCATGCCGTTCGCCCTCGAGGCCGGGCCCCTCGCGCTCGCCGCGGTGCTGCTCGTCGGGCTCGGCCTCGCGGGCGCCGCTGCCTCGGTCGGCCGCATCGCCCACGTCGATCCCCTGACGGCTCTCGGAGGCCAACGATGACGCACCCCACCCAGCAGGTCTCGAGCACCTCGACCGCCACCCGGGCCGGGCTCGAGATCGACGGCGTGACCCTGACCCTCGGCGACGGCGACTCGACCGTCACCGCGCTCGACCACGTGCACCTCACGGTCGCCCCAGGAGAGCTGCTCGCCGTCCTGGGCCCCTCGGGCGCGGGCAAGTCCAGCCTGCTGGCGGTCGCCGGTGCGTTGACCCGGCCGACCTCGGGCTCTGTCCGCATCGACGGCACCGACGTCTCGGCGATGCCCTCGGCCGGCCAGGCCGCGCTCCGACGCGAGCGGATCGGCTTCGTGTTCCAGTCCGGCAACCTCCTGCCCGCGCTGACCGCCCTCGACCAGCTCCGGTTCGCGCTCCACGTCTCGGGCGGGAAGAACCGCGGACGCGACCCCCTGACCCTGCTCGAGCAGGTGGGCATGGGGCACAAGGCCGACCGACGACCCCACGAGCTCTCGGGTGGTGAGCGCCAGCGCGTAGGGATCGCGCGCGCTCTCGTCACGGCCCCCGCGCTGCTCCTCGTCGACGAGCCCACGGCGGCACTCGACCGCGCGCGCAGCCACGAGGTGGTCCGGCTGCTCGCGGCCGAGACCCACGACCACGGTGTCGCGACCGTCATGGTGACCCACGACCACGACGTGCTCGAGCACTGCGACCGCGTCGTCCACATGGAGGATGGGAGACTGAGCGCTTGATCCACGCTTCCCTGCCCCGGGCGGGGCAGGGAAGCCGCCGTGAGGAGAACCGTGCCCCGCATCAGCGCCCCGACCGTCGCCGAGCACCGTGCGGCGCAGATGCGAGTGCTCCTCGACGCCGCACGGTCGATCCTTGCCGAGACAGGCCGACCGCCGACGTTCGCGGCGCTCGCCGAACGCGCGGGCCTCGCCCGCCCCAGCCTCTACCAGTACTTCCGCTCCGCGGACGACCTGCTGCTCGCCATGGTCGAGGACGTCTTCCCGAGGTGGTCGGCGACCGTCGCACGGGCCATGGACGCTGCTCCTGACGACCGCGGCCGCGTCGTCGCCTACCTCCGAGCGAACCTCGAGCTCGTCGCCCAGGGCGAGCACGCCCTCGCGACGGCCCTCGCGACCGTCAGCCCGCCGAACGCCGTGATGGAAGGCTCTCGTGCCATGCACGACGAGCTCGTACGGCCGCTGAGTGACGCCTTGCAGGCGCTCGGGACCCGGGACGTCGCCCGCTCGGCGGAACTGATCAACGCGGTGGTGAACTCCGCCTCACGCATGATCGAGTCCGGCACCCGGCTCGACGACGTGTGGAGCAGCGTCGAAGAGCTCGTCGAACCGTTCCTCGACCGCCTGGTCCACGAGCGAGGGGACGCTCACGGCTTCAGGTAGTCGAAGATGAGCGTCGTGCTCGTGCCCGCGACCTCGGGGCGCACGCTCAGCGTGCTCGCGACCAGGTCCCGCAGCGCCGACGAGTCGCGCACCGCGACGTGCACCATGAAGTCACGGTCCCCCGTCACGAAGTAGATGCCCTCGACGTTCGGCAGCCCCGCGAGGTAGTCGCGGAACGCCGTGAGCCCCGAGCGGGCGTGCGAGTGCAGGCGGATCGCGATGAGCGCCTGGAGGCTGCGCCCCATGGCTGCCGGGTCCACCTCGGTGCGGAACCCCTGGATGACGCCGCGCTCCTGGAGCGAGCGGATGCGCGTGTGGCACGTCGACGGCGCGATCCCCACGGCGTCCGCGACGGCCTTGTTCGTGGCCCGCGCGTCGGCCTCGAGGAGCGCGAGGATGCGCCGGTCGGTCTCGTCGAGGACCGCGGCCTGGACGTGGCCCGCACCGGCCCGAATTTCGTTCGGCATGCTCGCCCTTTCGCTCCACAGGACAGAAGGATGTTCGCCGGACAGATCCGTTCCAGAAGATCCGACCGCCCACCTTGAACCGTACCGAAGATCCCTCCAACATTGACCGTGAGGCGCAACCCGTCTCCCACGACCCGGCCTCAGCATCCTCGAGGCCGGGTCGAAATCGTCCCAGGGCAAAGGAGCCCCGATGGCCACCCCTTCTCGCACCTCCACCACCGGTGCACGCACCCCCCGCACGGCAGTCGTCGTCGGCGCCGGCATGGTGGGTCTCGCGACCGCCTGGCACCTGCAGGAGCGCGGCGTCGACGTCACGGTCCTCGACCGCGAGGGCGTCGCCGCAGGCTCGTCGTGGGGCAACGCCGGCTGGCTCACGCCCGGCATGGCCATGCCGCTCGCCGACCCCACGCTGTGGACCTACGCCCCCAAGGCGCTGCTCGACCCGGCCGCGCCCCTGCACATCCCTGCACGGCTCGACCCGCGGTTGTGGTCGTTCCTCGCCCGGTTCGCGGCGCACGCGACCCCGCGCGCGTGGGACCGCGCCATGGCGGCGCTCACCCCGATCGACCGGCTCGCGCTCGACGCGTTCGACGAGCTCAGCGCGCACGGCGTCGCCGCCCGCTCGACGCCCGGTCCGTTCGTGATCGGGTTCGAGGACGAGAGGCAGGCCGCGCCGTTCCTCCACGAGATCGCCCAGGTCGAGGCTGCGGGGCAGGTGGTCCCGCTGCGGCGCATCGACCGGCCCGACGGCGCCGCGCACCTCTCCGGTCCGTCGCACCCGGGCGTGGCTCGAGCGCACGGGGCGAGCGGCGCCGTCGGGCACGCCTCCTCCTCGACGTCCCCGGACCGGGGCCGAGCACCCGAGGTGAGCGGCGCCGTCGGGCGTCCTGCGCAGCTCACCGACCGCGTGCGCGCGGTCTACGCCCTCGAGGGCCAGCGGTTCATCGAGCCCGGACCGTTCGTCGGCGCGCTGGGCGACGCGGTCCGCGCGCGCGGCGGGCGCATCGTGACCGACGCGACCGTCACCGGGCTGCGTGCCCAGGCGGGGCGCGGCGTGCAGGTGCTCGTGGACGGGCAGGACCCCGTGGTCGCCGACGTCGCGGTCCTCGCGACCGGCGCCTGGCTGCCCGGGCTCGCGCGGCCGCTCGGCGTGCGCACGCTCGTCCAGGCCGGGCGCGGCTACTCGTTCACGGTCAAGACCGACGTGCCGGTCGAGCAGCCGATCTACCTGCCGTCGCGCCGCGTCGCGTGCACGCCGTACCAGGGGCGGTTCCGCATCGCGGGGACCATGGAGTTCCGGGGCCCCGACGAGCCGTTCCAGCCGCGGCGCATCGACGCGATCCTCGCGTCGGTGCGCGACCTGTTCCAGGGAGTCGACCTCGACGACCGGCACGACGAGTGGGTCGGCTCCCGGCCCGTGACCCCCGACGGGCTGCCGCTGGTCGGGGCGACCCGGGCGCCCGGCGTGTACGTCGCGGGCGGGCACGGGATGTGGGGCATCGTGCTCGGGCCCGCGACGGGGAAGCTGCTCGCCGAGCAGATCGTGACCGGGACGGTTCCGCAGGAGATCAGGGCGTTCGACCCGCTGCGGTGAGGTGGGCGGGCGTGGGCGGCTGGCCGCCGAGAAGTGAGTAGACGCCCCTGGATCGCCCGGATCAGGGGCATCTGCTCACTTCTCGGCGAGAGCGGCAGTCACGAATTCACCCGCTCGCGCGCCTCCGTTCTGCCACGTCCGCGGCCGGGCCGACCTCTCTCCTCTCAGGGGCAGGACCAGCAGGTCCGCCGGGCGACGGCACGGCGCAACCACGACGAGGTGGCCGACATGCGTGCTCGATCAGCTCTCCCGCTCCTCTCTGCCCTTGCCCTCGGCGCCGTGCTCCCGCTCGCCGCGAGCGCCCAGGCCACCGTCGACGAGTCGCCGCCGCCCTCGTGCCAGGACGTGATCGAGCTCGCGACCTCCCATCGTCCGAGCGCAGCGCTCGTCGCCGCGGCCCAGGTCGAGGCCGCGGGTGGGGCTGCCTGCGAGGCCACCGTCCTGGCCGAGGCCGAGGAATCGGTCGCCGAGGCTGCGGTGCTCCTGCGTCGGGCACAGGGGCTGGACGCCGAGGCAGGCCGCGTCGCGACCGACACCGAGGCGGCAGCCGAGCTCCGCGTCGCTGCCGACACCTCCTACGCCCAGGCGCTCGCGCTCGACCTCGGCTCGACCGCTGCGTTCGACGGACTGACCTCGGACCCGGGATCCGAGGCCCCGCCAGCCGGCACCGCCGTGGCCGCTGCCCGGCTCGTCGACCTGGGGCATCGCGCCGAGGCCCGCGAGCTGCTCCTCACGGCGGTCAAGGAGGGCAAGGTGGAACCGGAGGACCTCGACCAGGCACTGCAGGACCTGCTGGCCCCGAGCCCCCCGGAGACCGTCGTGGACTGGTGGGACGAGGACGGCAGGACGTGGCTCACGGTCGGGGCCTGGTGCGTCGCGGGGCTCGCCCTGATCTACCTGGTGCTGTGGACCTGGGTCCGTCGCCCGCCCTACCGGATCGACCCCGCGACCCAGGCCGTGACCGCGGGGAAGGCCGACGACGTCGCCCAGGCATGGGCCGAGATGCTCCCGCGCCGGCTCGACGACCTCGCCGAGTCGACACCCGCCATGCGGATCTCGACAGGCCCGGACACCGACCTCACGCTCCCCGACATCGACGGGATGCCGTCGGGCTTCAAGGCCGTCGTGGAGTTCTGGACGTGGTTCCGACGCCTGCGCGTGCGTCACGTCTCGGCTCTCCTGCACGACGAGGGCGGGAAGGTCGGCGTGACGGTCTCGATCAGGAAGCGGTCCGGCAGGCTCATCGAGACCCGGACGCTCCGCCCCCTGGACGACGCCGCGCCCGTCGACCGGGCGACGTATCTCGGCCTGCTGCCACAGGCCGCCGTCTGGATCGCGTTCCAGACCACCGAGCGACGCCACCGGGTCGCCGTGCTCGGGACGAGGTCCGAGGTCGCGGTCCTCCATTTCGCCGACTCGGCCGCGCTCCTCGCCGCCGGAGACAAGGGGACCGCCCGCCAGGCTCTGCTCCGGGCGCGCGCCGCAGATCCCGCGATGCTCGCTGCCCGGCTCAACCTCGCGGTCCTCGACCTCCGGAGGGAGGGCGAGGATCCGGCCGTCGCCCCGCAGGACTGGCGGGCGCGGCTCGAGGCGCTCCACGGCGTGGAGCACGCGGCGTCCGCACGGCTCGCGGAACTCCTCGGCGGCGCGCCTCACGTCCGTCCGACCATGCGCGACCACTGGTGGAGGGAGGTCGTCCGATGCCGTGCGACAGTCATGCGGGCCAGCTACAACCGGGCGATCACCGTCCTCAACTGGTCGGTCGTCGACGACACGAACGAGGTCCGGCAGCACCTGGGCGCAGCGTTGGACTCCACCAGGAAGGCTGCGGTCGAGCTTCGCGAGACCACGCCGCGACGGTCCCGGTGGACGGCCATCCGACGGACCGGGCACAACGTCCAACGGCACTCGGAGCTCATGCGTCGAGGGCACGTCGATCCCGGTCCGGCTGAGTTCCTGACCGACGTCCGGAAACAGCTCGTGGCCATCTACCCGAGCTGGGAGACCGCCTACCCGGACGTCCTCCCCGGATGGGTCGACTACGGCATCGCCTGCGTCGCGGCCACCGTCGTGCCGCGCAACGCCGACGCGCCGACCAGACCGGCCGCCGTCGCGCGTGTGCAGTCGTGGTTGGACCGCGCCTTCACCAAGCAGCCCGGACACTACGTCTCGGCCGCTCGACGGGACCCGTTCTTCTCGCACCTCGTGACCGTCTCCGACGAACCGGCCAGCGCCGAACCGCGCCCGGCGCCACCGGACGGTCCGGCCGCCGAGAACTGAGCGAGAAGTGAGTAGACGCCCCTGGATCGCCCGGATCAGGGGCATCTGCTCACTTCTCGGCGAGAGTGACCGTCTCGCGCACCACGTCGGCCGGCGCCGCGTCGACCCTGATGGCCTCGAGGTAGTCCGCGATCGCGTCACGGTTCCTCGTGAGGGTGTCGATGCGCTCGGTCATCCGCGCCAGCTCGGTCTCGAGCAGCGCGATCTTGTCCGGATAGGCGTTGTGCAGGTGGATCTCGCGCGGCTGGTTGAGGCACGGCAGCAGCTCGGCGATGATCCGCGTCGGGAAGCCGACCTCCAGCAGGCCCCGGATCTGGAGCACGCGGTCGACGAGGTGCTCGCCGTACTCGCGGTAGCCGTTCTCCTCGCGCTGCGGGGTCAGGAGCCCCTGCTCCTCGTAGTACCGCAGCAGGCGCGTGGCCGTGCCGGTGCGGCGGGACAGCTCGCCGATGCGCATGTGATGCACCCCTCTCGCGGGTCGGGCTTGACCTTCACACCCATGTCAGACATTCATGCTAACCCCATGACCACGTGCACCACTCCGACCGAGTCGTCGACCGGCGCTCCCCCGCCGTCCACAGCGCCCGCCCCGCCCGCCGCGATCGCCGCGATCGCCGCGCCTGCGAGTCCCCCGACGTCCACAGCGCCCCCTGTGCCCCGGACGGCCACGCTCCCCGACCGGACCGACGCACCCGCGGACGCTCCGTCGTCGGGCACGAGCTTCCCCCTGCTGCCCCTGCTCGCCCTGGCCGCGACCGGGTTCGTCACGCTCCTCACCGAGGTGCTGCCCGCGGGCGTGCTGCCCGCGCTCAGCGCCGACCTCGGGGTCTCCGCGAGCGCCGCCGGGCAGACCGTCACGGTCTTCGCGATCGGGGCGATCGTCGCCGCGATCCCCCTCAGCCGCGCCACGGCCCGCTGGCCCAGGCGACGCCTGCTGCTCACGACGATCGCGGGGTTCGCGGTCGCGAACACCGTGACGGCCGTGTCGTCGAGCTACGCGCTCACGCTCGGCGCGCGCTTCGCGGCCGGGCTCGTCGCCGGGCTGACCTGGGCCCTGCTCGCCGGGTACGCACGGCGCCTCGCCGCGCCGGAGCAGGCCGGGCGGGCGCTCGCGATCGCGATGGGCGGCGCGCCGCTCGCGCTGGCTCTCGGTGTCCCGGCCGGGACAGCACTGGGCGCGACCGTCGGGTGGCGCTGGGCGTTCGGCGCCATGACGATCCTCAGCCTCGGGCTGGCGGCGTGGGTGCGCTGGGGCGTGCGGGACTTCCCGGGCGAGCCGCGCGGGACGCAGGTGCCGATCGGGCAGGCGCTGCGGCTGCCCGGCGTCGCGCCGGTCGTGCTCGTGACGGGCCTGACCGTCCTCGCCTACAACGTGTTCTCGACGTACGTCGCGGTGTTCCTCGAGGACGTCGGGCTCGGTGCGCAGACCGGTGTGCTGCTCGCGGTGCTCGGCGCGACGTCGTTCGCGAGCCTCGTCGTGATCGGTGCCCTGATCGACACGCACCTGCGCGTCATGACGGTCCTCGCCGCCTCGCTCCTGGGGCTCGCGGGCCTGACGCTCGCGGTCGCGGCGGGCTCCCCCGTCGCGGTCTACGCCGCGGTCGCCGCGCTGGGCTTCGCGTTCGGCGGCAGCGGGACCCTGTTCCAGACCGCGCTCGCGCGAGCAGCGGGTCCCGCGGCCGACGTCGCGCAGTCCGCGTTCGTCACCTCATGGAACGGGGCCCTCGCGCTCGGCGGGATCGTGGGCGGTGTGGTGCTGGGTGCGGGCGGGTCCGGCGCGCTGCCGTGGGCGACGCTCGCGCTCGCGGTGCCGGTCGTGGGGATCGTGCTGGGGGCGCGGCGGCATGCGTTCCCGGCGGCATCAGGCGGGAACCGGCGCGCCGAGAAGTGAGCAGATGCCCCTGATCCGCAGGGATCAGGGGCATCTGCTCACTTCTCGACGGCAGGTGCCGCAGCGCAGGAGCTGCGGCTCAGCCGTTGAACGCGTCGGGGTCCGGTCCGATCCGGCCGTCGGCCCGGTCGAGGCCGTCGATCGCCTCGACCTGCTCGGCCGACAGCTCGAAGCCCAGCACGTCGAGGTTTGCCGCGATGCGCGCGGGGGTCACGGACTTGGGGATCGCGACGGTCCCGGCCTGCAGGTGCCAGCGGAGCACGACCTGCGCGGGCGTCACGTCGTGCGCGTCGGCGATCGCACCGAGGACCGGGTCGCCCAGCACCGTGCCCTGGCCCAGCGGGCTCCACGCCTCGGTCACGATCCCGAGCTCGCGGTGGCGCTCGCGCAGGGCGCGCTGGGCGAACGCCGGGTGCAGCTCGACCTGGTTCACGGCCGGCGTCACACCCGTGGCCGCGACGATCGCGTCGAGATGCTCAGGCTGGAAGTTCGAGACGCCGATCTCCCGGACGAGCCCCGCGTCGCGCAGCGCGACGAGCTCCTCCCACGCCTCGACGTACCGGCCCAGGCCCGGTGCGGGCCAGTGGATCAGGTACAGGTCGAGGCGGTCTAGCCCGAGGCGCTCGAGGCTCTGCTCGAACGCGGGACGCACGGCCTCGCGCGACAGGGCGTCGATCCACAGCTTGCTCGTCACGAAGACCTCGTCACGGGGCAGGCCCGACGCGGCGATGCCCGCGCCGACCCCCGCCTCGTTGCCGTAGACCGCGGCGGTGTCGATGCTGCGGTAGCCCGCGTCCAGGGCGAGCGAGACGGCCTGGGCGGTCTCGCCGTCGGGCACCTGGAAGACGCCGAAGCCGAGCTGCGGGATGCTCGTCCCGCCGCGCAGAGCGACCGCGGGGACGGTGGTGGTGCTGGTCATGGTTTCTCCTGAGGATGGTGGTGGGAGGGTCAGGCTGCAGGGACGGTGACATGGGGGGCCGGGGCGGGCGCCACCGCGGTCCGCCGCTCCTGGAGCGTCGCGACGCCGAGCGCCACGACCGCGAGCAGCGTGAGCGCGGCTCCCACCCACAGGGGCGAGGTGAAGCCGAGGCCGGCCGCGATGGTCAGGCCGCCGATCCACGCACCCAGCGCGTTGCCCACGTTGAACGCCGCGATGTTGGCGCCCGAGGCCATGGTCGGGGCGGCCTGCGCGTGGCCCATGATGCGCATCTGGAGGCCGGGCACGGTCGCGAACCCGAACGCCCCCATGAGGACCAGCGAGACCACCGTCATGACCTGGCTCGTCGCGGTGAGCGCGAAGACCGCGAGGATCACGGTCAGCGCGCCGAGGATCGCGAGCAGGCTCGTGGTCAGGAAGCGGTCCGCGGCCTTGCCGCCCAGGTAGTTGCCGACGAACAGCCCCACGCCGAACAGCACGAGCAGCCACGGCACGCTCGTGGTCGCGAACCCGCCGACCTCGGTGACCGTGAACGCGATGTAGGTGAACGCGCCGAACATGCCGCCGAACCCGAGCACGGTGACCAGGATGGACCACCAGACCTGCGGGTTGCGGAAGGCCGCGAGCTCGGTCCGCAGGGACGGGGTGCCCGACGGCGCAGCCCCGGCCGGGAGGGCGAGGTCGCCCGTAGCGGGGGTCGTCGAGGCGGCGCGAGCCGGTGCGGCGCCGTGCGCGCCGGACGCCCGGCGCGTGGACGGCACGAGCAGCAGGATCCCGACGAGCGCGACCACGCCGATGGCCGTGATGGCCCAGAACGTCGAGCGCCAGCCGTACTGCTGGCCCAGGAACGTGCCGAACGGCACGCCCAGGACGTTGGCGGCCGTGAGGCCCGCGAACATCATCGCGATGGCCCCGGCCCGCTTGGAGGGCGCGACCATGTCGGCCGCGACGACCGCGCCGATGCCGAAGAACGCACCGTGGCACAGCGCCGCGAGGATGCGTCCGGCGAGCAGCAGCTCGTAGGTGGGGGCGAGGGCCGAGACCAGGTTCCCGGCGATAAACAGGATCATGAGGCTGCCGAGGACCGTCTTGCGGTCGAGGCGGATCACGGCGGCGGTGAGGCCGATCGCGCCGACGGCCACCGCGAGCGCGTAGCCCGAGATGAGGTAGCCGGCGACGGCCTCGGTCACGCCGAACTCGGTGGCGATCTCCGGCAGGAGACCCATGATGACGAACTCGGTGAGCCCGATCCCGAAGCCCCCGACGGCGAGGGCGAGAAGACCCAGCGGCATGCGCTGCTCCTTGTCTGATTCAGGGCACCCGCGCTTGAGCGTGTGTGCAACAACCGGCGCTTGCAGTAGTTGCAGGCGCCTCCTAAATAGTTGCACGCGCCGGTAGTTCACACAAGCGGTATAGTTGAGAGCGACGTCACGACAGGCACAGGAGGCACGCATGGGCATCGGGGACGACGCGGTCGAGATCCGCTCGCAGGGCTGGCGCACGCTCGCCGCGCTGCACGGCATCCTCGACACCGCGCTCGAACGAGCGCTCCAGGCCGACCACGGCCTCTCGGTCGTCGAGTACACCGTGCTCGACGCTCTCTCGCGCCAGGACGGCTGGCACATGCGGATGCAGCAGCTCGCACGCGCCGCGGCCCTGAGCAGCAGCGCCACGACCCGCCTGGTCAACCGTCTCGAGGACCGCGGCCTGCTCACGCGCATCCTGTGCCAGGACGACCGCCGCGGCATCTACACCGAGCTGACCCCTCAGGGCGAGCAGCTCCTGCGCCAGGCCCGGCCCACGCACGACGCGGCCCTCGAGGACGCGCTCAACGAGGCCTGCCAGGTCGAGGAGCTCGCGCCCCTCGTCGCGGCCCTGCACGAGCTGCCGGCCGAGCCGTCGGTCGAGGCGTCTGTCGAGCCGTCGGCGCGCACAACCCCCGTGGGCGCGACGGCCTGACCCTGGGGGCGCGCCCGGTGGCCTGACCCCTGGGCGGCACGTCGGGCTGCGCGACGGGCTGCCTGACAACTCGCAGCCGATCTGGGACCCTCGTCCCCATGGGGGACATCGCGACGACGCCGGCAGCGCACCACGAGGTGGACGAGTTCTCGACGCTCGACCCCGCAGACATCCCGCCGTTCGGCGAGTACGCACGGTGGTCGCGGCGGGTCGTGGCGTTCCTGCTCGACAACGCGATCCTGGCCGGGCTCATGTTCGTCGCCGTCGGCCCCGGCCTCGCGCCGAGCATGCTCCCCGGTCTCGACAACGACGGGAGCCTGGGCCTGGCGGTCGGCGACCTCCGCTGGTCCGAGAGCGCGTGGATGCTCGGCGCGGTGATCGCGATGACGGTGCTCCAGGCCTACACCGGCGCGACGCCCGGCAAGCGGGCGGTGGGGATCGTCGTCGTCAACCGGGACTCGGGACGACCGGTCGGACTGGTGACGACGGTCCTGCGCTGGCTCGCGCACTTCCTCGACGCGATCCTCTGCATCGGCTACCTTCGTCCGCTCTGGGACATGGAGCGCCGCACGTTCGCCGACAGCCTCCTGTCGACGGTCGTCGTGCTGTCCCGCTCCCCCGAGCCGCACCCGTGGATCGCGCCCCTCGTGCGACCCGGGCGATCTGGCGCACAGGTCGTGACCGCGGGCGCAGCCGTCCTGTGCACCGCAGGAGCATTGTTCGCGGTGGGGCCCACCTCGTCCACGAGCGGCAGCTTCTTGTCGTCGGCCACGTGCACCACGTGGGATCGGACGACGCGCCCCGGCGTACCGCAGCTCAGCGAGGCGACCTTCACCTCGACCGGCGCGGGCACCATCTCTCGCTGGGGAGTCACCCACGCCCTGCCGTCCACGGGCGAAGGGTCGGAGATCACCATCGCCTGGGACGGCAGCCTCCCCGTCGACGCCGACGTGTCGCTCGAGGCCGTCCTCACGAGCCCGGACGGCAGCCGGCTCGAGTACTCGACGCCGCTCGACACCGACGGCACCGGCTTCGGTGCGGATCCGACGAGTCCCGGGACGATCGAGATCCCCGCGAACGACCTCCGGGGCATCGCCCCGGGGTGGAGCTGGAGCGCGCAGATGCGCGTCGACGGCGTCGCGATCCCGGGCTGTGGCGGGCGCGCGCCCTTCTGACCCTCGCGCATCCACCGGCCGCCCCTGCCCTGTCACCGTTTCGCCGAGCCGAACCCACCGGCCCGACCTAGGGTGTGGGCCATGAGCTCCCTCGCCCTGTTCGAGGTCTCCCTCGACTGCCCTGTCCCCCGCGACCTCGCGGAGTTCTACCGCGGCCTGCTCGGCTGGGAGTACGTGCCGGGCCACGAGACGTCGGACCCGGACGGCGACGAGTGGCTCGCGATCGTGCCGCCCGGCCCCGGCCCGCGGCTGGCCTTCCAGCGGTCGGACGCCGCGGTCGCCCCGTGGCGGACGGGTGCGCGGGTCCACTTCGACGTCGCGGTCCCGGACCTGGACGCGGGCCACGAGCTCGCGGTCGCGGCCGGGGCCCGGCCGCTGACCGGTACCCCCGCCGAGGAGGGCCACGCCGACGACCCGTTCCGGGTCTACGCGGACCCCGTGGGGCACCCGTTCTGCCTGACGCTGGTCGCAACGCCCGCACCCGCAGCGCCGGCGCCGGCAACCGAGGAGGCCGCGCGATGAGCCCCAAGAAGATCGGCCTCGTGCTGCTGCTCGTGGCCCCCATGGTCGCGCTCATGCTCTCCCCGTGGAAGCACGACGGCACGCTCGTCTACCTCGGCATGCTGCCCGCGGGGGTGGGTCTGCTCGTGGGCCGGGGCCCCGCGCTCGTCGCCGGGCCGTTCACGGCGGTCTGCATGGCGATCGGCGTCTCGCTGAGCGACTGGCCCCTCGCCGGGGCCCTCTTCATGGCCGCCCTCGGGGCGTGCGTGGGCCTCTCCGCGGTCAAGGGATGGCACGGGATCGGCGGGTTCGTGGGCCCGCAGACGGCGTTCGCCCTCATCGGCGGCCCGCTCGTGGCCCTGCCCTCGGGCACGGTCGGAGCTTCGACGTCGTTCGGTGCCCTCGCGGCCATGGCCGGCTGGGTCGCGTTCGGCGGGCTGTGGACCGCGCTGATCGGCGGGGTCCTCACGCGCGGCATGCACCTACCGGGTCCCAAGGCCGTCCCCCGGCGCGCGGCGACGTACTTCGCGGTCGCGCTCGCGATCCTCACGGGCGTGGCGACCTACGTCGCGATGGGCTGGATCGACTCCCCGAACTCGTGGTGGCTGCTGCTCACGCTGTTCGTGATCGTCCAGCCGTACTTCGCGGCCACGCTCTCGCGCACGGCCGCGCGGGTCGGCGGCACGCTCGCGGGCGCGGTGCTCGCGGGCCTGGTGGCCCACTTCCTCAGCGGCTCTCCGGGCATCCTGTCGGCCGTGGCGCTCGTGCTCACGGGAGCGGCCGCGTGGGCGTACCTCAAGCGCCCGTACTGGGTCTTCACGCTCTTCCTCACGCCCGCGGTGATCCTGCAGACCTCGGGCGGCGAGGACGTGCTGCTCTCGGCCGACCTC
The DNA here is from genome assembly GCF_001428945.1 of Oerskovia sp. Root918. Classification (NCBI taxonomy): domain Bacteria; kingdom Bacillati; phylum Actinomycetota; class Actinomycetes; order Micrococcales; family Cellulomonadaceae; genus Oerskovia; species Oerskovia sp. Root918. The sequence goes on along the minus strand of NZ_LMJG01000017.1, from coordinate 111,950 downwards.
GAGCGCGCCCTCTTCACGGCCGCGGCCGCCGTGGTCGCCGTCGCTGTCCTCGCGGTGGGGCACGGGATCCTCTCGTCCCGGTCACGCACCACGACCTGACGGGCGTCACCGGTCACCACCTGGTCACCACCCGGTCACCGCCCGGCCACCACCGGCCAACGCGCGCCGTCCCGGCCGGTCCGCCCTACTGTGACCGTATGACGGCTCGGCGGATCGCCCTGGCGCTGGTGCTCGTCGCTCCGGCGGTCGGCCTGCTGCTCTCTCCGTGGCGTCCGGACGGCACGCTCGTCTACCTCGGGATGCTCCCCGCTGGGTTGGGGCTGCTGGTGGACCGCCGCGCGGCCCTGACCGCGAGCCTCCTGACCCCCGCGAGCATGCTCGCGGCCACGGCCCTGCGGGACCTGCCGCTCGGCGCGGCCCTCTTCATGCTCGTGCTCGGCGCCGCGGTGGGCCTGTCCGCGGCGGTCGGGTGGCACGGGATCGGGAGCCTCGTCGGTCCGCTGGCCGCGTTCGCGCTGCTCGGGACGCCGCTCGTGGCGCTGCCGTCGGGCACGGTGAGCGCGGTGAGCTCGCCCGCAGCGGTCGCCACCATGACGGGGCTCGTCGCGTTCGGCGGCCTGTGGACGACGTTCGTGGGCGGCGTCCTGGCACGGAACGTGCGCGGCACCGGCCCTCGCCCGGTCCCGCGTCCCGCGTCGGCGTACTTCGGTCTGACCCTGGGGATCCTGGCCGGTCTCATCACCTACACGGTCGACGACTGGACCGACGCCAGGAACCGGTGGTGGCTGCTGCTCACGGTCTTCGTGATGATCCAGCCGTACTTCACCGGGACGCTCCGGCGCGCGGGCTCGCGCGTGGTCGACGTCCTGGCGGGCACGGTGCTCGCCGCGGTCGTCGCGCACACGCTCGACGAGCTCCCCGTGGTCCTGGTCCTCGTCGCGCTCGCCCTGACGGGGTGCGCGGTCCGCGCTCTGCTGCGGAGCCCGTTCTGGGTGGTGCCGCTCTTCCTGACGCCCGCGGTGGTGCTCCTGACGTCGGGCGGCGAGGACGTCCTGGTCGCCGCGAACGTCGAGCACGCGGTGTTCATCGTGGCTGCCTCGTTGGCGACGGTCCCGATCCTCGTGATGGGCCGCCGCATCATGGCGGTCAGGGCGCCCAACACGTCCTGACGGGGGTCCTGGCTGCGCTGCGGGCGGTTCCGCCGGCAGCGGCTCCGCCACGGGGCCCGACGGCGCCGCTCACCCCGCCAGCGCGACGTCCGGTCCCGCGAGGACCAGCAGGACCGCGCACACGGCCGCGACGGCCATGCTGAGCGCGAACGGCAACCGGCTCGTGGTCCGTCGCACGGCGACCACGCCCGCGGACACCGCGAGCACGACCGAGACCGCTCCGCCCACCCACGCGACCGTGGTCGGCGGTCCGGGCGGCCCGAGCACCACGACCCCGACCGCCGCGACGAGCACGGCGGGCGCGAGCACGCTGGCCCCCGTCCGACCGAGCCGGTGCGGCAGCCCCCGGATGCCGGTCGCCCGGTCGTCCTCGAGGTCCGGCAGGGTGTTCGCGACGTGCGCCCCGACGCCCAGCAGCGCGGTCGCGGCCATGGCCCAGGGGGCCGCGACACGGTCGCCGGGCGCGGCGAGCACCACGAACAGCGGCAGGAGACCGAACGAGACCGCATAGGGGGCCCAGGACCACACGGTCGACTTGAGCCACGCGTTGTAGGACCACGCGCTCGCGACGGCCACGAGGTGCACGAGCCCCGCGACGAGCCCGGTCGCGAGCGACAGCACCACGCAGGCCGCTGCCGCGAGGAGCGCGGCGGCGTGCACCTGCCGGACCGAGACCAGCCCCGCGACGACGGGCTTGTCGGCGCGCTCGACCGCCCGGTCGCGTCGCGCGTCGAGCCAGTCGTTGGACCAGCCGACCGAGAGCTGACCGGACAGGACCGCGGCCGTGACGAGCGCCGTCGTGCCTGCGCCGGACCCGACGCCCACGGCGAAGAAGCCCGCGAGCACCGTGACCAGGACCGTGGGCCCCGCATGGCTCGCGAGCGCGAGTCCCCGCAGCGTCGTCGTCGCTGCTCGCGTCCTCACGAAGTCTCCACCCGCCCGACGCTAGCAACGCGCGGGCTGCGCGTCCCCGTGACACGATGCGTGGATGTCGCGGTTGCTCGCGGTCGGACCGGCCCTGCCGGGTACCGCGCACTCTCAGAGCGAGATCACGGACACGATCGGGCCCCTGCTGACCCGCTCGCCCGCGACGCGCGCCGTGCTCGCCCGGCTCCACGCCGCGAGCGGCGTCCGGACGCGCCACACGGCCCTGGCCCTCGACGAGTACGCGGGGCTCACGTCGTTCGGCGCGGCCAACGACCACTTCATCCGCGTCGGCACGGACCTCGCCGAGGAGGCGTGCCGGACCGCTCTCGACGCCGCGGGCATCGACCCCGGCGAGGTCGACTTCCTGCTCTTCACCTCTGTCACCGGGATCGCAGCGCCCTCGATCGACGCACAGCTCGTGACGCGGCTGGGGCTGCGGACCGACGTCAAGCGGCTGCCGTCGTTCGGGCTCGGCTGCGTCGCGGGCGCCGCAGGGATCGCGCGCGTGCACGACTACCTCGCCGGGCACCCGCAGGACGTGGCCCTGCTCGTGTCGGTCGAGCTGTGCTCGCTCACGCTCCAGCACGGTGACGACTCCATGGCGAACCTCGTCTCGACGGGGCTGTTCGGCGACGGCGCGGCGGCCGTGGTCATGGTCGGGGACGCGCACCCGGCAGGCCGCCCGCCCACGCTGCCCGACGGCGCCACGCGAGATCCGGGGGCACGTGGCACCCGGGCGACGCGCGCCACGGGAGCAGGCGCGATGCCCCAGGGCGTCGAGGTCGTCGACACCCGCAGCCGCCTCTACCCCGAGACCGCCGACCACCTGGGCTGGACGATCCGCGACAGCGGGTTCGGGATCGTGCTGTCCGCGGGCCTGCCCGAGGTCATCGCGGCCCACCTCGCGGGCGACGTGAAGTCGCTGCTCGTCGAGCACGACCTCACGACCGAGGACGTCGGGACCTGGGTCGTGCACGCGGGCGGGCCGCGCATCCTCGACGTCGTGCGCGACTCGCTGGGGCTCGACGAGGCAGACCTGAGGCACAGCCGGGAGTCGCTCGCCGCCGTCGGGAACCTGTCCTCCTCCTCGGTGCTGCACGTGCTCGCCGCGACGCTCGACGCGCAGCGCGACGACGCGCCCGGCGACGGCGCCGGGCAGCACGGCGTCCTCATGGCATTCGGCCCCGGGGTCTCCGCCGAGCTCGTGCTCCTGCGCCGCACCGCGTCACCGCTGGAGGGTTGATGCTCGCCTTCTTCTACGTCGTGCTCGGGGCGACCGCGCTCGAACGCCTCGCCGAGCTCGTCGTCTCGGCCCGCAACGCGAGGTGGTCGTTCGCGCGCGGGGGCGTCGAGACGGGCCGTGGCCACTTCCCTGCGATGGTCGCCCTGCACACGGGCCTGCTCGTCGCGTGCGTGCTCGAGGTCAACGTCGCGGACCGGCCGTTCATCCCGTGGGTCGGGTGGCCCGCGTTCGTGCTCGTGCTCGCGAGCCAGGCGCTGCGCTGGTGGTGCATCGCGTCGCTCGGGCCGCGCTGGAACACGCGCGTGATCGTGGTCCCCGGGCTGCCGTGGGTCGACAAGGGCCCGTACCGCTGGATCGCCCGGCACCCCGGGCAGCGCTGGTTCCGGCACCCCAACTACCTCGCGGTCGTCGTCGAGGGCTTCGCGCTCCCGCTCGTCCACTCGTGCTGGACCACCGCGCTCGTGTTCACGCTGCTCAACGCCGTGCTGCTGCTGCGGTTCCGGCTGCCCGCCGAGGAGCGCGCGCTCGACGCGCTGCCGCACGCGTGAGCCGGGCGAGCTCGTGAGACGGGCACAGGCGCAACCCGTGACGACCGGCGCGGGCGCACCCCTGACGACCGGCGCAGGCGCACCATGACCGACACCGACGTCCTGATCGTGGGCGGCGGCCCGATCGGCCTCGCCGCCGCGATCGAGGCACGGCTCGCGGGCTACGACGTCGTCGTGGTCGAGCCGCGCGACGGCCCCGTCGACAAGGCGTGCGGCGAAGGCCTCATGCCCGGTGCGCTGCGCGCCCTCCAGGCCCTCGACGTCGACCCCGACGGCCACGTCCTGCGCGGCATCAGCTACCGCGACGCACACCGCCACGCCGACCACCTCTTCACCGAGGGCCAGGGCAGGGGCGTGCGCCGCACCACGCTGCACGCCGCGCTCGCCGAGCGCGCGGCCGCCCTGGGCGCGACGACCGTCCGCGGCCGCGTCGAGCAGATCGACGAACGCCCCGAGACCGTGACCGCGGCCGGGATCAGCGCGCGCTGGCTCCTGGGGTGCGACGGGCTCCACTCGACCGTGCGGCGCCTCGCAGGGCTCGAGGTGGGCGCCGACGCCCACGCGCACGAGTCCCTCCTGGCGCACGCGCGCCACGACCCCGACGCCCCGGGGCGCTCCCCCGGCGGACCGAGCGCTCGTGCTGCAGGGCAGGGAGGGCCGGGGGCCGGGAGTCCCGGGTCGGGCGGGCCGGCCACCCCGCGCGATGCCGCTCTACCCACTCCGCGTGCCGCAGCCATACCCACCGAGCTCGGCGGCACCGCCCCACCCGTCCGCCCCGGTCCCGACCCGCGGCGTCGCTTCGGCCTGCGCCGCCACTTCCGCGTGCCCGCGTGGACGGACCTGGTCGAGGTCCACTGGGGAGACCGCGTCGAGGCGTACGTGACACCCGTGGCGCCGGACGTCGTCGGGATCGCGATGCTCGGCCCCACCGGGACGCACTTCGACGAGGCCCTCGCAGGATTCACCGAGCTGAGCGAGTGCCTGCGGGACGCCGAGCCCCTGGGCCCGGTCCGCGGGGCGGGCCCGCTCAGGCAACGGTCCCGACGGCGCAGCACCGGCCGGGTGCGCCTCGTCGGGGACGCCTCGGGGTACGTCGACGCCCTGACGGGCGAAGGACTGCGGGTCGGGCTCGCGCAGGCGAGCGCCGTCGTCGGGCACCTGGACGATCCCGACGCGTACGAACGCGACTGGACCCGCGTGACCCGCGACTACCGCGTGCTGACCTCGGGGCTCGTCGCCTGGGCGACCTCGCCCGCGCGGCGCGCGATCGTGCCGCTCGCGGCGCACGCGCCCTGGCTCTACGGGAGGGTCGTGGAACGGCTCGCGCGCTGACCGGGGCGCTCTGGACCTACTCCTTGAGCTCGAAGAAGATCGCGTGGGTCGCCGTCGACCCGGTGTTCTCACCCACGTGCACCTGGCCCGGCAGCCAGCGCGTCTCGCCCGGTTCGAGTTCGACCTCCATGACGCGGTCCCCCGCCGAGATGCGGCGCTCGAACCCGCTCAGCGTGTACATGACGCTGTCGGGGTGGTGGTGCGGGTGCGTCCGGGTCCCCGGTTCGTCGCGGTACTCCAGCACCCGAACCCGCTCGTTCTCGAAGATCGTCCGGTAGTGGTCCGGGTCGGTGACGGTCGGGTCGTCCGGTGCAGCGTTCTGGTCCTGTCCCATGCTCGCCTCGGAAGGTCGAGGCCCGCCGCCGTCGGCAGGCGTTCCTTCGAGCATCCCACCACTGACCGTCGTCGCACCCTGACCGGCACGGCGGCACCGTGATGGCGGCCCGTCGTGCAGCGTTCCGCGCAGGACACGGCAGCCGTCAGCGGTCCGAGACGCCGTTCGCCCGCGCCCACGCGACCGCCTCGGAGCGCGTCGAGACGCCGAGCTTGCGGTAGATGCTGCGCAGCTGTGACTTGACCGTGTTGCGCGTGACGAACAACCGCGCGGCGACCTGTTCGAGGGTCACGTCCTCCGACAGGTTCGCCAGGACGACGAGCTCGCGCCGGGACAGCACGACCTCGTCCTCGACCTGTGGTGGCTCCGGTGCCACTCGTTCGGTGATGGACATGGTTCCTCCGCTCCGCCGGCCGTCCGCGGGTCCACGTCACGGTCGGTCCAGTGCTGTCTCTCTATGGGAAGAGACACCCCGGACCGGGGATCATGACGCGACTTCCCGTCATCTCGTCCCGGGAGTGCCTCACGCCGTGCGGCGCAGCCCCCGAGCGACCGCCAGCAGGCAGCCCGCGCACAGCACCGCGACCACGGCGAGGAGCACGGTGTACCCCGCGAGCGCCGTCGCACCGGCCAGGACTACGGGGAGCAGGAAGCCCACGTAGGACAGGCTGTAGTAGACGCCCGTGAGCCCCGCGAGGTCCGTCGGGGTCGCGATGGCCTGGACCTCGATCAGCCCTGCGACCACGCAGATCCCGTACGCAGCCCCCAGCGTCACCGCGGCGACCCCGCCGAGCACGGGTGACAGGACAGCGCCGTTGGCCGCGGCGAGGACCATGCCGACCAGCATCAGGACCATGCCCACGACGATCGCGCGCCCGCCCGTGCGGACGTTGATCCCCTTGACGAACGGCTGGACGGCGGCGCCCGTGCCCAGCGTCAGGACGGTCAGGAGCGTCGCGTACGCGAGCGACAGGTCGCCCGTCTGCTCGGTCACGAGCTGCGGCATGACCGCGTAGGCGATCCCGGCCGCCCCGAAGATCCACGGCGCGGCGGGCACGACGACCCGCACGAACCGGCGGTGGTGCGCGACGGGGACCCGCAGGTCGGCGAGGAGCGACGTCGTCGACCGATGGCCCCCGATGGTCTCGGTCGCGGTCGCGAGCAGAACGAGCGCGAGCAGGCTCAGGACCACATGACCGACGTAGGGCGTGATCGTGGGCCACGGCCCCCACTGGGCCAGCGCCCCCGAGACACCGGCGCCGACCCCGAACCCCAGGGTGAGCGAGAGCGACGGACGTCGCGCCCCCGCAGTCGCGTCGGCGACCAGGTCGAACGGCGCGCTCGACAGCTCCTTGACCCAGCTCGTACCGACCGACATCGCGACCCCCACGCTCAGGCCCGCGAGGAGGCGTCCCAGGCAGATGACGAGCTCGCTGCCGAAGCCCAGCGCCAGCAGGACGCTTGCGCCGATCCCGCCCAGGACCCCGACGACGGCGAGCGGCTTGCGCCCGTACCTGTCGGACAGCGGCCCGGCCACGAGGAGGCCGGGCACGAGCCCCACGACGTACATGCCGAGGAACAGGTCGACCGTGACCACGGAGTAGTTCCCGAGGTCCTGGTACATGTGCAGGAGGGGCGTGAAGTGGTTGCCACCCCAGGCCATGACGACGAGGGCCGGTGCGACACGCAGCCAGCCGGGGAGCACGCGAAGGCGGTTCATGATCTTTCTCGAAGGACGACGAAACGGGTGGAGCAGGCGAGGAGGTGGCGGGTCCGGCGGGACGTCAGCCGTAGTTGCCGCGCTGGACGTGCGCGCGCAGCGCGGCCTCGTAGGCGTCCGCGTCCCCGGCGCGGGCGAGCGTCGCGAGCTCGCGGTGGTCGGCCAGGAGGCGCGTGGGCGAGGTCGCGTCGCGACGGACCGCGCGGTGCGTGAGGAGCTCGAGGCGCGGGCCGAGCTGGGTGAAGAGGTCCTCGATCACGTCGTTGTCCCCGGCCCGGATGACCCGGGAGTGGAACGCGAAGTCCGCCTGCGAGAACGCGAGCAGGTCGCCCTCGTGCTCGGCGACCACCTGCTGGGCGACGAGGTCGTCGAGGTCGCGAGCGACGCCGTCGGGCAGCGGCTGCCCACCCAGGGCGCGGATCGCGGACGACTCGAGCATGATCCTGACCGCCAGGAGGTCCGCGACCTCCTTGTCCGGGACCGACGCGACCACCGCGCCGCGCTTGGGGAACAGCGTCAGCAGGCGGCACGTCTGGAGCTGGAGGAACGCCTCGCGGACCGGGGTGCGGCTGACGCCGAGCTCGTCGGCCACCTCACCCTCGGTGAGGAGCGCCCCGGGCGCGATCTCCCCGGTGATGATCGAGGCGGACACCGCGGCGAACGCACGCTCGACCGCGCTGGGGGCCAGGTCCTCGGGCTTCTTGCGGGGCGACATCATTCGACGATAACACCTTAGATGCAAGGGGGCATCTAAGGTTCCCGTGCAACGGTGTGGTCACAGGTCCGCGCGCCCCGTCGCCCACCCCTTCCCCGGCGCATAGCCTCGTCCGACCAGCCGACCCGACCGGATGGAGCACCCGTGCAGAAGACCGGCAACGACCCCGACGAGTACCTCGCGACCGTCCCCGAACGATTCCGCGCCGACGCCCTCCGGCTCGACGCCGCGATCTCGGAGGTGATGGCGGGCCGGTCCCGGGTCCTGTGGGAAGGGGTCTTCTGGGGCGGGACCGACCAGAAGATCATCGGGTACGGCGACCTGCTCCAGGCCCGCCCCCGCGGCGGGAGCGTCGAGTGGTTCACGGTCGGCCTCGCCGTCCAGCAGAACTACCTCAGCGTGTACGTCAACGCCACCGAGGACGGTCAGAACGTCGCCCAGAAGTACGCCGACACCCTGGGGCGCGCCAAGATCGGCAGCTCGAGCGTGGGGTTCAAGGCGCTCGCGGACATCGACCTCGAGGCGCTGCTGCACCTCGTGCGGATCGCGCGGGACCAGACGGCGTAGCGCGGAACAGCCGGGCACCAGCCGGCCGAGACGTGAGCTCCGCAACCCGCGCAGCGCTACCGCTCCGCGGCCGGTGCGTGCATCTCGACGCTGATCTGGCTCGCGTCGAGCACCTTGAGCGTCTCGTCCATGGCCCCCGAGCTGTAGGTGCCGTGGTCGCGCACGTGCAGCAGCTCCTCGCGCTGCGCGGCCAGCACCGCGAGCCGCAGCTCGCGGTACTGCCGGTGCTGCTCGTCGGCCTCGGTGGCCTCACGGTCCACGAGGTCGTCGTGCGCGATCTCCTGGCGCACGCGCTCGATCGTCTCGGGTGCGTAGGGCGTCCCGTCGGGGCGCACGAGGCCGGGGGCGTCGATCACCTCGGAGGCCACGCGCGACAGCTCGCCCAGGAGCGCGAGGCGCTCGTCGCTCTCGGTCGAGGTGTCGACCGTCAGGTCGAGCCTGCGCACGACCCACGGGAGCGTGCCGCCCTGGACGAGCAGGGTCCCGGCCGCGACGAAGAACGCGATGAGGATGAGCAGCGCCCGGTGCGGGGTGTCGGCCGGGAGCGACTGCGCCGCGGCCAGCGTGACCACACCGCGCATGCCCGCCCACACGAGCAGCACGCCCTCGCGGCGCCCGAGCGGCTCCTGCGCCAGGTAGTCGATGTCCGCGATGCGCCGCGTGAGGAACGTCTGGACGCGGGCCATGCGGGACTGGAACCGCGGGTCGTCGGCCGCGAACGGCTCGGCCCCCGGGCCGCCACGGGCCCCGGCCAGGCCGCCAGGCCCACCCAGGCCCGGGACTCCCGCGCCGCCCGGCCCACCGGGGCCGCGGCGCGCTCGACGCTTCCGCCGCCCCTTGCCGTGCTCACGGTCCTCGATCGTCGGCATTTCTCCGCGCTCGAGCTTCTCGGTGACCGCCGAGAGCTTCTCGCGGACCTCGGGGTTGCGCCGGTTGGAGCGCTTCATGAGCCACAGCAGCACCGCGACGAACACCGAGCGCAACGCGATGACGACGGCCGCAGCCATGAGCGCGAGCCCCGCGGCCATCCACAGGCTGCCGTGCTCCTCGCGGACCTCCTCGACGAGCCCGAACACCTCGAGGCCCATGAGCAGGAAGACCCCGCTCTCGAGCAGGAGCTCGACGGTCCGCCAGTTGGCCTTCTCGGCGATCCGGTCCTGAGGGCTCAGGTGCTTGGGCGCGCCGAGCCCCGTGACGATGCCGGCCGTCACGACCGCGACCAGCCCGGACGCGCCCAGGTGCTCCGAGGGCAGGAACGCGATGAACGGCACGACGAACGAGATGGCCGTGTTGGACGTCGCCTCCCGCACGCGCGAGCGCAGCCACAGGTTGGCCTTGCCGACGACGAACCCGATCGCCACGGCGACCGCGACCGCGTAGACGAAGTCGCCCGCGACCTGCCCGACCGAGACCGTCGCAGCCGTGGCCGCGATGGCCGAGCGCAGCAGCACCAGGGCCGACGCGTCGTTGAGCAGGCTCTCGCCCTCGAGCACCGTCACGACGCGCGGCGAGACCCCGGCCTTCTTGACGATCGAGGTCGCGACCGCGTCGGTGGGGCTGATGATCGCGCCGAGCGCGATGCCCGTCGCGAGCCCGATCCCCGGGATGAGCAGGTGGAAGAGGAAGCCCAGGACCACGGCGCTGATGACCACGAGGACCACGGACAGCCCGCTGATCGCCTTGAGATCTCGTCGGAAGTCCATCGCGGGCATGCTGACCGACGCCGAGTACAGCAGCGGGGGCAGCACGCCGGCCAGGATCCACTCGGGGTCGACCTCGACGGCCGAGACCGCGGGCAGGAACGACACCGCGACGCCCAGCAGCACGAGGATCAGCGGGGCGGCGACCCCCAGGCGCGGCGCGAGGGCGGTCACGCCGACCACCGCCAGGACGCCGGCGATCAGGTAGGGGGCGAACTCCATGGGCATCTCGTCTCGCTCGGGGAACTACTTCCTATCAGACGAAGCATCGGCCGGAGCGGGCGCTACGCGTCGCGCGAGACCCACTCGGCGGCCTGGTCGCGCGCGGTGCGCAGCATCGCGGTCGCCTCGTCCTGGTTGACGCGGGCGAGCGCGAGGGCGCCCAGCAGCAGCGAGAGCAGCATGCGCGTGCGCTGCTCGACGACCGGGTCCGCGAGCGCCGGGGTCGCGGCGCGCAGCGCGCCGGAGAGGGCGTCGCTCAGCTCGGCCCGGTAGGCGTCGACCACGGCGCGCAGCGTCTCGTCGTGCCCGGCGGGTCCGGTCGCGCAGTCGACCAGGAGGCAGCCGCGTCGCGGGGAGTCCGCGGGAAGCTGCCCGACGGCGGAGGCCAGGCCGTCGAAGTACGTCACCACGGCGGCACCCGCCTCGCGCGGGGTGGTGCTCGCCCGGGCCGCGGCGACGAGGATGCGCAGGCGGGGGCGGATCACGGTGTCGAGGTAGTCCTCGACGGCCGCGTCGAAGAGCCCGCGCTTGGAGCCGAACGCGTGGTAGAGGCTCGACCGGTTCAGCCCGGTGGCGCGCTCGAGGTCGGGGAGAGATGCTCCCTCCAGGCCCTGGTCCCAGAACACGTCCCGGGCCGCCTGGACCACCGTGGTGGTGTCGAACGACTGCGACCTGCCCACGTGAACCACCTCACTTTCCGCGTCTCATATTGCACCGACCGGTACACAACTGTACCGTCGATTAATAGACCGAGCAGTTCACAATACCTTTCCGCCGGCAGCGGCAGGCACGAGAGCCCGCCCCTCACCCCCAAGGACACCTCCCATGACCGCGACCGCACTGGTCTTCGCCGGGCTCGCCGCAGTGATCCACGTCTACATCTTCGTGCTCGAGTCCGTGTCCTGGACGTCCCCCCGGACCCGGGCCACGTTCGGGACCACCGAGCAGGAGGCGCAGGCCACCCGCGAGCTCGCGTTCAACCAGGGCTTCTACAACCTGTTCCTCGCGGTCATCACGGCGATCGGGATCGTCGTGATCGCGACCGGGAGCACGGGCGTGGGCGCGGCCCTCGTCCTGAGCGCGACGGGCTCGATGGTCCTCGCGGGGCTCGTGCTGATCGTCTCGTCGCCCGCCAAGGCGCGCGCCGCGCTCGTCCAGCTCGTCCCGCCCGCGATCGCGGTCGTGCTCCTCGTGATCGCCCTGGTGTCCTGACCGCGGGCAGTCCCGCACCCACCGACCACCCCACCTGCCCGGACCACCGCGCGCCGCACCGGCCCACCCGGCCGGAGCGGCGCCGTCGGGCATGCCGTACAGAACAACGACCGAAGGACCGAGAGACCCTCATGACCTCCTCCACGCAGATCCAGCTCGTCGCCCGCCCCACCGGCTGGCCCACGCACGACGACTTCCGCACCGTCCAGGTCGAGCTCCCCGAGCTCGCCCCCGGCCAGGTACGCGTCCGGAACGAGTTCGTGTCCGTCGACCCGTACATGCGCGGGCGCATGAACGACGTGAAGTCGTACACCCCGCCCTACGCGCTGGGCGAGACCATGACGGGCGGCGCCGTCGGGCGCGTCGAGGCCTCGACGGCCGAGGGCTTCGCGGTCGGCGACGTCGTGCTGCACCAGCTCGGATGGCGCGACGTGTCCCAGGCCGACGCCGCCGCGTTCCGCGTCGTCCCCGAGATCCCGGGCGTCCCGCTGTCCGCCTACCTGGGCATCCTCGGCATGACGGGGCTCACGGCCTACGTCGGGCTGCTCGAGATCGCGGGCCTGCGCGAGGGCGACACCGTGTTCGTCTCCGGTGCGGCTGGAGCCGTGGGCACCGCCGCGGGCCAGATCGCGCGCCTCAAGGGCGCGGGGCGCGTCGTCGGATCGGCGGGAACCCCCGAGAAGGTCGCGCTCCTGACCGAGCGCTACGGCTACGACGCGGCGTTCAGCTACAAGGACGGGCCGGTCGCCGACCAGCTCGCCGTGGCCGCGCCCGACGGGATCGACCTGTACTTCGACAACGTCGGCGGCGAGCACCTCGAGGCCGCGCTGGGCGCGTTCAACGACTTCGGCCGCGCGGCCCTGTGCGGCGCGATCTCGCAGTACAACGAGACCGAGCCCGCGGTGGGCCCGCGGAACATGGGCAACATGGTGACGCGCAGCCTCATGCTCAAGGGCTTCACGATCGGCAACCACCTCGAGCACTTCCCCGCGTTCTCGCGCGACATGGGCGCCTGGCTCCAGGCGGGCGAGGTCGTGTTCGACGAGACCGTGGTCGACGGGATCGAGAGCTCGGTCGACGCGTTCCTCGACCTCATGCGCGGCGCGAACACGGGCAAGATGGTCGTGCGCGTCTGAGGTTCTCCGGCCGGCCTCGTGCCGGCCCGGCCCGGGGCCGCGCCTAGAACGCCACCGAGTGCGTCCTGAGCGCGGCCTCGTCGCGTGCGGTCCGGGCACCCGCCGGACCGCCGCTCCCCTGGTCCCCCTGCCCGACGGCGCCACGCGCCCCGACCGGTCGCGTCACCCCGCGCTGGTCGAGGATCGGGCGCACGCCCTCGGCGAACCAGTGCGCCTCCTCGAGGTGCGGGTAGCCCGAGAGCACGAACTCGTCGAAGCCCGCCTCGTGGTATTCCTGCACGAGGTCGGCGACCTCCTCGTGGCTGCCCACGAGGGACGTCCCGGCCCCGCCGCGCACGAGCCCCACCCCCGCCCACAGGCCCGGGTGCACCTCGAGCGACCGCGAGCGGCCGTCGAAGCGGTCGCCGTTGAGCGCGGCCATGCGCCGCTGGCCCGTCGAGGACGACGAGCGGAACTGGGCCTGCGCGGCCGCGACCTGCTCGGGCGACCACGCGTCGAGGAACTTCTCGGTGACTCCCCACGCCTCGGCCGACGAGTCGCGGCTGATGGTGTGCAGCCGGATGCCGAACCGCAGGGTCCGGCCCCGCTCGGCAGCGAGCTCGCGCACCCGGTCGATCTTGGCCTTGGCCTGGGCGGGCGGCTCGCCCCACGTGAGGTAGACGTCGGCGTGCTCGGCCGCGACGGGCAGCGCGGCCTCCGAGGAGCCGCCGAAGTAGATGGGCGGCGCAGGGTCCGGCGGCACCGGGACGCGACCGTCGCGGATCCGGTAGTGCTGCCCGTCGAGGTCGAGCGGCTCGCCCGAGAACAGCCCACGCACGACGGCCAGGAACTCGGCCGTGCGCGCGTAGCGCTCGTCGTGCTCGAGCCAGTCGCCGAACCTGCGCTGCTCGCTCTCGTCCCCGCCCGTCACGACGTTGAGGCGCACGCGCCCGCCCGAGAACCGCTGGAGCGTCGCGGCCATCTGCGCGGCGAGCGTCGGCGACACCAGGCCCGGGCGGAACGCGACGAGGAAGTGCAGCCGCTGCGTCTCGCGCAACAGCGCCGCGGTCGTCAGCCATGCGTCCTCGCACCAGGTCCCGGTCGGGGTCAGGACGGCCTCGTAGCCCAGGCGGTCGGCCGTGCGCGCGACGTCGGTGAGGTAGTCGAGCGTCGGGGCGCGGAAGGCCTGCGCCGTCCCGGGGGTCGTCGCGGCGTGCGAGGACCCGACGACGGTGCGCCCGTCCCCCGACGTCGGCAGGAACCAGTGGATCGCCGCGGTCATGTCTCCTCCGTCCGGCGCGAACCCTCCTGTGGACGGTCCTCGTGGGCCCGGCGGGCCGTTCGGTCGAGGAGGTCGCGGGTCGCACGCGTCGGCGGACCGTAGGCCGCGACGAGGGGCCGGTCAAGCCGTTCGCGGAAGCTCTCGCGGGCTGGGACGGGGTGTGCGCTCACCCAGGAATGCGAAGGCCACGATCGCGAGGCCCACGTAGAGCGGCACGAGCAGCAGGAGGTCAGGGCTCGCCAGGTCGACCTCGACCCCCGTCCCCCGAGCCGACAGCACGACCCGGTTGACCGTGAGGAAGGCCAGGTGGGCGCCGACGCACGTCCACACGCTCGCGGTCCGGCTCGCGTCGCGCGCGTAGGCGAGCATGAGCCCGAACACGGCGAGCAGCAGGGCGTACGAGACCGGGTCCTCCCCCGGAGGGACGACGCCCCACGGGAACGGCTCGACGCCCAGCAGGCGCGTGAGCCCTGCGCCCACGACGACCGACGTCGAGGCTGCCGCCAGGAACAGGGCTGTCGTGACCACGATCGCGACCCAGCGCGGATACCGGGACCAGAGCGTCGTGAGCACGTAGCCGCGGAGCGAGATCTCCTCCGGCACGGCCTCGTAGAGCAGCGCGATGAGCGCGTTGGTCACGAGGAAGAGAAGCAGGTCTCCGGCCGCGATCGCACGCCAGGTCACCCACCCCGCTGCGGTCGCTCCGCCCAGGACGACCAGGGCCGCAGCCAGGACGACGCCGAACCCCAGCACCGCCGTCCGGACCGCGGTGAGCGGGCCGACCAACCCGATGCCGCGCAGCGGACGGCCGTCGACCCGGCGCCGGAGGAACAGGATCGTCGGGACGACCAGCGACGTCACGAGCAGCGCGGGGACGAGTCGGGCGAGGAACCCGTCGAGTCCCCAGAGCTCTGCCGCCGCGATGCCGAGCGCGACCGAGGCACCGAGCCCGACCCCCATGACGGCGGCGCCGAGCACCGCGCGGGCGAGCGCGTGCGGGAGCGGCGGTTCGGTGGAGACGGGCGAGTCCCGACGGGCGGGCGTGGGCGGTTCTCGTCGGCCCGGCGCAGGAGGCGTGGCGCGTGCGGCCACCGGGGTCGCGGCATCGGCCGGTCGAGGGGTCCTCGTGCTGGGCGTGGTGGGATCCGCGTCGTCGGGGGCCATCGGTCCATCCTGCCGTCGGACCGGTGCGCCACGCCAGGCCGCTTCAGGGGCGACGCGCGCTCCTCCCCCGCAGGAGGGAGACGTGGTCCGTCGCGGGCCGGTGCCGCGGAGCTCCGGGACCCGCAAGAATCGTCCGCATGGTCATCGCCGCCCGGGCCCCCGGGTCCACCGCCCCGCCGCCGTCCTCCGGTCCCGACGGCACACCCGGACGCTTCCGGGGGGCAGGAGCCGCCGGTCCCGCCGGTGCCGGGACCGTGCGCGGGGGCTGGCGTCCCTGGGTCTTCCCGGGCGTCCTCGCGCTGCTCGTGGGGCTGTTCGCGATGATCACTCCCTTCATGTATCTCGAGGGAGCCCCGCCTGGCCTGTGGGGCGACACCCTCGCCACCATGCCGCTGATCAAGCCGGTCATGGAGCTGGGCAGCCTGAGCGCGACCATCGGGGTCCTCCTCTCGCGGCGTTCGCTCGGTCTGGCCTGTTCTCTCGCTGCCTGGCCCTTCCTCCTGGCGCCACTCGTCGCGACCTTCGTCTGGTCCTGGTGGCTCGCGCTGCTCGCGATCGCCGTGGTCTGCGCGTACGACGGGTGGCGACGGGCGGTCGTACCGTTCGTCCTCGCCGTGGGAATCGCCGCGGGGTACTGCCTCACGGGCATCTACGCGCTGCTCCCCGTCGGCCCGGTGACCCCTGGAGACGGGTCCAGCGGGTTGACGTTCGTCCTTTACATCGTCTACTCGGTCGCCGTGCTGGTCACGAGCGCTGCGATCGGCGCTGGCCGCCGTGCCAGGCTCCGCACGGTCGCAGCCAACCGCGCGTCCGAGCAGGCGCACGAGGTCGAGACCGTCGCGCTCGAGCGGGCCCGGATCGCGCACGACCTGCACGACGTCGTCGCGCACCACATCTCGCTCGTCGCCGTCCGCGCGGAGTCGGCACCGTACGTGCACCCGTCGATCGACGCCGAGTCCCGGGTCGTGCTCGCGGAGATCGCCGACGACGCCCGGCACGCGCTGGGAGAGCTGCGCCAGGTGCTCGCGGTGCTGCAACGCACCGAGGGTGCCGACCGGGCCCCGCAACCTGGGTCCGGTGACATCGTGGCGCTCGTGGACGCCGCCCGCTCGGCCGGGCAGCAGGTGAAGGTCGTCGGTGACCTGCCGGTGCTGCCGTCAGCCCAGGGTCTCGTGCTCTACCGCGCGGTCCAGGAGTCGCTCACGAACGCGCGTCGCCACGCCCCGGGGCAGCCGGTGACGCTGACGCTCGGGACGGGAGCGGCGCCGTCGGGCACGGACCAGTTGTCAGAACTGAGCCGGGCGATACCCCGGGCAATTTCTGACAACAAGTCCCCGCTGGCGGGCTCCCCCCAACCCACCAGTGCGTCCGACGCCGCAGCCGACACCGCTCCCCCTGAGCCCACCGGCACCCCCGGCACCACCGCTAGCGCCGAGCCCACCGGCATCTCCGGCGCCGACAGCACCACCGGCACCCACAGCGCCTCGGCCACGCTGACCGCCCGCATCTCCAACCCCCTGGTCCCCCGCACGTCGCCCGCCGCCCCCGGCCGCGGACTGCTCGGGATGCGCGAGCGCGTCGAGTCGATCGGTGGCTCGCTCACCGCGGGCGAGGAGGGCGGCTCGTTCGTCGTCGAGGTCTCGCTGCCGGTCCACGCACCGGAGCACGTTGGCGCCCCGGAGCTCACAAAGACCACGCCTACGACGCTCGCCACACCGAGCGACGCACCCGCGCCCGACATGCCCCACGGAACCGACGCACCCGACGGGACCGGCGCATGACCCGCGTCGTGGTCGCCGACGACCAGCCCGTGGTCCGCTACGGCTTCGCCGCGATCCTCGACGCGGCCGACGACATCGACGTCGTCGGGTCGGCGGGGAACGGGGCCGAGCTGCTCGACGTCGTCGCCGCCCACCGGCCCGACGTCGCTGTCGTGGACGTGCGCATGCCCGTCATGGACGGGATCGCCGCGACGGCCGAGATCTGCGCACGCCACCCCGGCACGAGCGTCCTCATCCTCACGACGTTCGACCTCGACGAGTACGTGTTCGACGCGCTCCAGGCCGGGGCCTCGGGCTTCCTGCTCAAGGACACCCCGGCTCCCCGGCTGGTCGAGGGTGTGCGTCTCGTCGCGGACGGCTCGATGCTCCTGGGACCGACCATCACGCGCCGCCTGGTCGGCGACTTCGCGCAGCGCACGACCCGGGCCGCCCCCGGGATCGAGAACCTCACGGGCCGCGAGCGCGAGGTGCTGCTCACGGTCGCCCGCGGGCTGTCGAACGCGGAGATCGGTGCCGAGCTGTTCATCACCGAGCAGACCGTGAAGTCGCACGTCTCCGAGGTGCTGCGCAAGCTCGCGTGCCGCGACCGGGTGCAGCTCGTGATCGCGGCGTACGAGTCGGGGCTGGTCGGGCTGTCGGAGCGAGCCTGACCTCGACGCCGCGCCGCGCCGGTCCGGGCCCGACCCCTGGTGCGGGCGGCCGCCCACGTCGATACTGGCCGGGTGCGCCGCACGTCCTCGAGCAGGTCGCGGGTCGCCGTCCTCATGGGCGGCGGGCTGCTCCTGGGCGCGCTGAGCGGGTGCGTCGCGGGAAACCCGCCACCGACCAGCACCTCGGTCGCGCCGAGCGCGCCCTCGGCGGGCAACACTGCACCGGCACCCACCCCCTCGAAGCGCTCGCCCCCGGCGCCGCAGGCCCTTCCCGAGCCGACCACCGCGTCACCGGAACCCGGCGTGCCCGAGTTCAGCGCCGCCGTCGGGCCGGTCACTCCCGAGCTCGCAGAGCGCATGACGCCCACGTCGTGGCGCGAGGGCTGCCCCGTCGCTCTCGCCGACCTGCGCTACCTGACCGTGTCCCACCGGACGTTCGACGGGGGTGTCGCGACGGGCGAGCTCGTCGTGCACGCCGACGTCGCGGACGGTGTCGTCGAGGTCTTCCACGACCTGTTCGACGCGGGCTACCCGATCCGGTCGATGCGGCTCGTCGACGACTTCGGGGGCGACGACGACGCCTCGATGGCTGCCGACAACACCTCGGCGTTCAACTGCCGCCCGGTCGCGGGCACGGACCGGTGGTCCGAGCACGCGTACGGCCGCGCCCTGGACCTCAACCCGGTCGAGAACCCGTGGGTCTCGGGCGACGCGGTCGAGCCGCCTGCAGGAGCCGAGTTCGCGTCGCGCCCTGCAGTCGCAGGCGTGATCGCGCCCGACGACGCCACGGTCCGCGCGTTCCTGGCCGCCGGGTGGCAGTGGGGCGGGTACTGGACCGGGCCGGTCGACCATCAGCACTTCTCGACGACCGGGACATGACGTCCTCACGGGCACTCGATCGTCCCTGCGCCCAGGCGGTGCAGCAGGCCGACCGACCGACGATGCACGCACATCGGCAGATGGCTCCTACGATGAGCCGTGAGTTCCGACTGGTTCGACCTGGCCACCCAGGGCACCGAGAGCGGTGAGCTGGCCCGGTCGATCGACTGGTCCGCCACCTCGATCGGCGCGCCCGACACCTGGCCCAAGACCCTGCGCGCCGCCGTGCGGCTGTGCTTCAGCACGCGCTTCCCCATCTTCATCGCCTGGGGCCCCGAGCTCCTGATGATCTACAACGACGGCTACCGTCCCATGCTCGGCGAGGACAAGCACCCGGCAGCGATGGGCGCCCCGGCGAGCGCCGTGTGGGCCGAGATCTGGCCGGAGATCGAGCCGCTGTTCGACTCGGTCCTCGCCACGGGCGTCCCTACGTGGTCCAAGGACCAGCCCCTGCTCATGAACCGCTCGGGGTACGACGAGGAGACGGCCTTCACGTTCTCCTACAGTCCCCTGCGCGACGAGGAGGGCACGATCTGCGGCGTCATGGACGTCGCGACCGAGACCACCGACCACGTGGTCGACGCCCGGCGCCTCCAGACCCTGGGCACCCTGACCGCTGCGCTCCAGCGGCTGCAGGGCGACGTGGACGAGCTCGCGGCTGCGACGGTGGCCGTGCTCGGACGCAGCCAGGACGTGACCCGGGCGGACCTGTACCTGGATACCTCGGCCGGGCTCGTACCCTTCGCCTCGACGCACGAGCGTCACGACGAGTCGGTCCCACCGCACGTCCTGCGCGAGGTCGCCGACCGGCGCCGCCTGGACCACGTCGGCAACGCGCTCGTCGCACCTCTCGCTGCGACGCGCGACCGCGTCGCCGCGGGCGTCATCGTCCTCGAGGGCAACCCGCACCGGCCCGACGACGACGCCCAGCGCTCGTTCCTCCAGCTCGTGGCGTCCGCGGTCGGCACGGCGCTGAGCAGCACGCTCGCCCAGATCCGCCAGGTCGACGAGCTGCGCACGGTCGCGAACGCGCTCCAGGACGCGATGCTCCCCGACGACCCGACGGCCCCCGGCTGGCACACCCGCTACCGCCCGGCAGACGACAGCCTGCTCATCGGTGGCGACTGGTACGACGTCGTCGACCTGTCGGACGGGCGGTTCGGCCTGGTCGTCGGCGACTGCGTGGGCAAGGGCCTGCGTGCTGCCGCCGTCATGGGTCAGCTCCGCAGCGCGAGCCGCGCCCTGCTCCTCGAGAACCTCGGTCCGGCCGCGACGCTCGAGGGCCTCGACCGCTTCGCCCGGACGCTGCCCGGGGCCGAGCTCGCGACCGTCCTGTGCGCGATCGTCGACGAGAACGCCCGGACCATCACCTACTCGGCCGCAGGTCACCTGCCACCGCTCGTCGTCAACAAGGCCGAGACGTGCTGGCTCAACGACGGTCGGGGAACGCCGCTCGCGCTCACCTCGCTCCCTCGCCAGGAGGCCACCGCGGCGCTCGACAGCGGTGACGCCGTGATCCTCTACACCGACGGGCTGGTCGAGCGTCGCGGCGAGCACCTCTCGGAGGGCCTGCGGCGGCTCGCGGACGTCGCGCTCGCGATCCGCGAGGAGCGCCCCGCGGCCGACCTCCCGGACGCGCTGCTCGCCGAGCTCCTCTCCGGCGGCGCGCGCGACGACGTCGCGCTGCTCCTCTACGAGGTCCCCTGACGCCGCAGCTGCGCGAGCCGCACGCGCGTCTCAGGCCAGGCCGGCGTCGTGCACGCAGATCGCGACCTGCACGCGGTTCTCGGCCCCGAGCTTGTCGAGCACCCGCCCCACGTGGGTCTTGACGGTCGCGACGCTCAGGAACAGCGCCGCGGCGATGTCCGCGTTGGACAGCCCGGACCCGATCGCGACCGCGACCTCCCGCTCACGCTCGGTCAGGCGCGACAGGCGCTCGCGCGCGGAGGCCGCGCGGTCGTCGGCCGGCGCCCGCGCGACCGCGGCGATGAGCTGCTGCGTGACCGACGGCGACAGCATCGAGCGCCCCTCGGCGACGAGGCGGACCGCCGCGACCAGCTCGGCGGGCGGGGTGTCCTTCAGCAGGAACCCGGCCGCGCCCAGCCGGAGCGCGGACAGCACCATGTCGTCGGCGTCGAACGTCGTGAGCACGATGACCTTGAGCCCCGGGTCCGCAGCGCGCGCGATCTCCAGGGCCGCGAGGCCGTCGCGGCGCGGCATCCGGATGTCCATGAGGACGACGTCGGGCCGGGCGCGCGCGATCTCCGCGACCGCCGCGACGCCGTCGGCGGCCTCACCCACGATCTCGATCGACCGGTCGCCGCCCAGGATGAGGCGCAGCCCGGCACGCACCAGGGTCTCGTCGTCGACCAGGACGACCCGCAGGGGTACCAGATCGGGGGTCTCGGGGGTCACGTCCACGGGAGCCACGCTCTCACGACGAAGGACCCGGCCCCGTCGGGCGCGGCACGGAGCTCGCCGCCCGTGAGGCGGGCGCGCTCGGCGAGCCCGGTCAGCCCCAGGCCCGACGGCGGCGCACCCGACGCGCGCGAGGCGGCACCGTCGTCGGGCGCGCGGACAGTGCAGACAGTGACGAGCGGGTTGGTGACCCGCAGCACGAGCCCCTCCCCCGGCTCCCCCGAGATCCCGACGCGCACGGGCGCTGCGGGAGCGTGCTTGCGCGCGTTCGTGAGCGACTCCTGGAGGATCCGGTACGCGCTCCGGCTCGTCTGCTCCGGCAGGTCCGGAAGCCGCTCGGCCGTCGCGGGGGCGATCTCGCAGCCGACGTCGGCGTCGCCACCACCGAGGCCGCGGACCTCGTCCAGCAGGTCGGGCAGGGCGTCGAGCGTCGGCTGAGGGCGCTCGGGCACGCCCGCCGGGACGTCGGTCTCGCGCAGGACACCCAGGACCTCGCGCAGCTCGGTCATCGCGAGGTGCGCGTTGTCCTGGATCACGGCCGCGGCCGCCGACGTCTCCTCCCGCGTGAGGTCCGTGCGGTACGCGAGCGCCCCGGAGTGCATCGCGACGAGCGAGATACGGTGCGCCAGGACGTCGTGCATCTCGCGGGCGATGCGCGTGCGCTCGGTCGTCCGTGCCTGGTCGAGCCGCGCGGCCTGCTCACGCTCGGCCGTCTCGGCACGCTCGCGCAGCGAGACCAGGAGGTCGCGACGGTTGCCGATCGAGACGCCGATCGCCACGAGGAGACCGTAGACGAGCACCGAGAGCACCACGAGGACCGCGCCCCACCACGGGAGGTCGAGCGTCGGGTGCAGGGCCTCGAACGCGAGCGTCGACGCCAACCACACGATCCCGACCGCAGCGATCTCCTGCCAGCGGCGGCGCGTCGCGAGCGAGACCAGCACGATGCAGACCGCACCGAGCGCGAAGCCCGAGAACCCCGAGAGTGCCGCGAGGATCAGGGCGATCGTCAGGGGCGCGTGCCGGCTGAACGGCATCAGGACGATCGCGACGACACCCAGGAAGAGGTCGAGCAGCACGAAGAACCCCTGGCGGGCGGTCGGCTCGACCGGGATGTCCGAGAGCACGAGCCCGAAGGTCAGGAACCCTGCCCCCAGCGCAACGGCCAGGCGCCAGAGGATGCCCCAGGCGGAGCGGGGGACGTACGTGTCGGTCGGCATGCCGCGAGACTATGCGCGCGGCCCGCCGGGGCACATCGGCAGTCGGGACGACCCTGCGTCAGACCAAAGGATCAGTGCGGAGCCCGCTGGCTCCCCGGGCGGGCGGCTGGCGGCTGGCCCGTGAGTGCGGAGTTCTTGCGCGACACGCCGGGCGTTTCGCGCAAGAACTCCGCACTCAGCGCGCGATCGTCAGCTCTCGCCGTTCGCCGCACGGTAGGCGGTGAGGACCGCCTTGGGCAGGCGGCCCTTGGGGCTCACGGTGTGGCCGTTCGCGAGGGCCCACGCGCGGATCGCTGCGGTCGTCTCGCCGGGCAGCAGGTAGGCGGTGCTCTTGGGTGCCACGGCGGTGGCGGGCTCGACGGCGGCCTCAGCCTCGACGGCGGGCTCGACGACCTGCTCGGCAGGCTCGACGGCGGGCGCCGTCTCGAAGACGGGCTCTCCTGCCTGCTCGGCCGCTTCCGCGGCGACCGGCTCGGCCGGCTCGGGCGCGGTCTCGGGCTCTGCGGCAGCAACCGTCTCGACCGCGTCGACCTCGATCTCCACGACGGCCGACTCGTCGACCGACGTCGCCGACGCTGCGTCGACCTCGGTAGCCGCGACGTCCGTGTCGGCCTCGGTGGCCTCGGTGGCCTCAGCGGTCTGGGGCTCGACGGGTGCGTCGGCCACGGCGGGCTTCGCCGCGGCGACCGGCTCGGCGACCGGCACGACGGGCGCGGACTCGAGGACCGTCTCAGCAGGCTCGGACGCAGCCGCCGCGACCTCGGCAGCCGGCTCGACCGGCTTCACCGGCTCGACCTGCTTGACCGGCTCGACCTGCTTGACCGGCTCGACCTGCTTGACCGTCGCGACCTCGACGACCTCCGACTCGAGCACCTCCTCGCGCTCGAGGACCGCGATGGCGACGGGCGTCGCCGCGGGCTCGACGGCAGCAGCGGGGGCGGGAGCCGGTGCTGCGGCAGGCGTCTCGACGGGCGCCTGCTCGACGGCCGGTGCGACGGGGGTCTTCTGAGCGTCGTCGAACAGCGACGCGACGCTCACCACCGGTGCGTCCTCCGCCTTCTTCCGACGACCCTTGAACCAGCTCAGCAGACCCATGACGACCTCTCCGCGAACGATGCCCACACCGACCGATGTGCGCGCGTCAACTCTTTCACATCTCGGACGAAGGCCCCGCGGGCGCCCATGTCCTTCCGGCTGCCCTCCGGGCCCGGCGTCTCGACAGCTCGCTCGACCCGGGCACCCGGGGCGCGATGTACTGGGAACGAGCACGCCCCGCACCGCCGATCGACCACGACCCCCGCAACCCGCCAGGAGCCCCATGCCCCCGACCACCGCGCACCCCGCCGCCGACCGCGAGCGCCTCGGCCTGCACGCGGACTGCGAGAGCTGCTTCGGGCTGTGCTGCGTGGCGCTGGCGTTCACGCGCTCGGCCGACTTCCCGATCGACAAGGACGCCGGCGACCCGTGCCGGAACCTGCGTCCCGACCACAGCTGCGGGATCCACCCCGAGCTGCGTGAGCGCGGGTTCGTCGGCTGCACGGTCTACGACTGCTTCGGCGCGGGCCAGAAGATCTCGCGCTCGACCTTCGCGGGCCAGGACTGGCGCGAGCACCCGGAGGTGCGGTCGTCGATGTTCGCGCTGCTGCCCGTGCTGCGCCACGTCCACGAGCTGCTCTGGTACCTCACGGAGGCCCAGGCGCTGACGCTGGGCCACGACGAGTCGCTCGCTGCGGAGCTCACCCAAGCCGTCGAGCGGATCGACCTCCTCTCCACAGGCTCACCGGACGAGCTGCTCGCCCTGGACCTCGGGGCGCTGCGCGACGGCGTGAACCCGCTCCTGGTGCGCGCGAGCGAGGCGGCCCGTGCCCGCTCGGTGCACCAGCCGCGGGGCAGGCGCGCGGACCGCCGGGGTGCGGACCTGGTCGGGCGGCGGTTGGCGGGCGCGGACCTGCGGGGCGCGAGCCTCCGCGGCGCGCTGCTCGTGGGGGCGGACCTGCGGGGCGCGGACCTGCGCAGCGCCGACCTCGTCGGGGCGGACCTACGTGGGGCGGACCTCTCGGGGGCCGACCTCACCGACGCGCTCTTCCTCACCCAGGTCCAGGTCGACGCCGCGCGGGGCGACGCGGCCACGCGGCTCCCCGCGGGCCTGACGCGCCCAGCGCACTGGGGCGCACCGCCCGTGGCGAGGTCGCGCGCCCGGCGCGCGTGACGCCGTCGGGCAGGAGGACGGCCCGACGGCGCAGCGGCGCCCCCGGCGAGTCACCTCACCGGGGGCGCCGCTCCCGTCGGACCCGGCGTATGTCACCGGCTCGTCGAGGGACGAGCGGCGGGCGTCACGGGACCAGGACGACCCGCGTGCCCGACGCGGTCCTCGCCTCCCAGGCGGCCGCGACCTCGCGCAGGGGGACCGTGACGACGTCGACCGCGGGCCGTACCTGCGGCAGCAGCGTCGCGAGCTCGGTGATCGCAGCGACCATGCCGTCGGACGACACCGAGCCCTGCCCGCTCCCGCTGACCTGCACGTTGGTCTTGCGCAGGGTCGCCGCCGGCAGCGTGATCGTGGGCCCTGCGGTCGCGCCGACGTGCACCCAGCGCAGGAGGTGGGCGGGATCGCTCCGAGCACCCGTCACGGCCGCGAGCGCCTGCTCGGTCGGGGCTCCCCAGACGTAGTCGACCACCACGTCGACGTCGGCGGCCTCCCGGGCGAGACGTTCGGCGACGTCGTCGGCCATGAGCGGCACGATCGCGTCGGCCCCCAGGCGACGCACGGCCTCGAGCGAGGTCGCGTCACGCCCCGCGCCCACGATGCGCCGGGCCCCCAGGTGCCGTGCGAGCTGCACGGCCAGGCGGCCCGCGTTGCCCGTCGCACCCAGGACCAGGACGCTCTCGCCCGGCTGCAGGTCCGCGCGGTGCCGCAGCGCGAGCCACGCCGACATCGCAGGGTTCATGGCCGCGGCGATCGTCACGTCGTCGAGCCCGGGGGGAAGATCGACGAGGCGCCCCGCGGGGACGGCGACGAGCTCGGCCATGCTGCCGCGCGGCGCGTGGAGCCCCGCGAAGAACACCCGACGGCCGTCCTCGGTGCGGCCCACGCCGTCGAACCCGGGGACGAGCGGCAGCGCGCCGTCGCTCGTGTAGTGGGTGCCGGCTGCCCCCGACCGGACGCGCGGGTGCAGCCCGGCGGCCAGGACGTGGACCAGGACCTCGTCCGGTCCGGGCTCGGGGTCCGGCACCTCCGTGTACTGCGGTGGCCGGTCGAACGAGGTGACGAGGGCGGCGTGCACGGTGGGTCCTCTCTCTCGGTTGGTAGACGGGTCCGATGCTCGCCCGGTCGGCGGGGTGCGAGCACGACGCCCGTCAGACGGGCGCGGGCGGGACGAGCGGCGGTGCGGGTACCTGACCCGTGACGGCCCACTCGCCGGGGCGGTCGCGCAGCGCCTCGCCGATGGCCGCGACGACCGCCGACGTCACGTGCGGCTCGGTCGTGGGCGCGTGCCAGTAGCGGACGTGGACGGTCGTGCGGGCGGGCTCGACCGAGACCGTCAGGAACTCCGGGGCCGGCCGCTTGTGGACGCCGTGCGCCGCACCGACCGCGTGCAGGACGGTGGTCGCGACCTCGTCGGGCAGCGCGTCGCCGAGCCGCACCTCGACCGTGGCGCGGCGTGCGCCGAGCACCGAGTGGTTGGCGAGCGGGGCCGCGAGCACCGCGGCGTTGGGCAGGTGGACCTCGCGCCCGTCGACCGTGCGGATGACGACCGACCGGCCGTTGAGCTCCTTGACGACGCCCGTCCAGTCCATCGACTCGATCTCGTCGCCCAGGCGCACGGGCATGCGGGTCTGGAGGATGATCGCGGCCCCGAAGTTGTCCGCGATCCCCCGCAGCGCGAGGACCGCGACGATCACGACGACGATCACCGCGCCGAGGATCGGCTCGGTGCGGAAGCCCAGGAACGCCAGCGCCAGCCCGATCCCCACGAGGAGCAGGAAGTAGTGCACCACGCGGGTCGCGACCGCGAGGAGCTGCGGCGACAGCCCCTTGGTGCGGGCACCGATCGCGACGATCGCCTTGCGGGACAGGCGCGACAGGATCCAGGCGCCGAGCACCGCGAGCACCGCGAACAGGACGTCCCACCCGGTGATGTCGCTGCCGGAGAACCAGCTCGTCACGGTGTCGATCACGCGGCTCCTCCCGGGCGTCGGGGCGCGGTGCCCGCCCTGCCCCACGGGCCCGACGGCGGCACGCGCCACGTCGATGCTCGCACCCGTGGAGGGGGTCGGCATCCGGGCCGGGACCCGGGGTCCCGCTCCGCGGGGCGGACGGAGCCGGGGGCAAAGATCATCCCTCCGGGGGACAACTCCCCATTGCGCAACGTCCGCCCACCACGGAGAGTGGAGAGGTGGCCCCACGCCACACCACCCCACCACCCTTGAGGGAGCCTTCTTCGTGCGTCTCGTCCGCGGTATCGCCGTCCTGTCCGTCGCCTCCGTCGGGGTCCTCGGCCTCGCCGCCTGCTCGTCCGACTCGGACGCGCCCGCCTCGTCGTCCTCCGCCTCCGCCTCGTCCGGGTCGGACAAGGCTCCCGCCAAGGAGGCCTCGTCGGACCTCACGGCCGAGAACTTCGTCCAGCGCATCACCGACGCGCAGCTCGCCGCGGGCAGCGTCTCGATGGCCACCACGACCGAGGTCCAGGGCACGAGCATGGACATGGCGGGCGACATCGTGTTCAAGGACGGGTCGCAGAACCTCGCCATGACCATGACGGTCCCCGGCTCGGGCGAGATGCAGATCCGGTTCGTCGACAACATCTTCTACATGAACATGGGCGAGCTCAGCCAGAACAAGTTCGTCGCGATCGACCCCGCGGACGAGTCCAACCCCATGGCCTCGTCGTTCGAGGGCCTGACTGAGCAGATGGACCCCGCCGCGAGCGTCGAGGCGCTCGAGGGCGCGATCACGAGCGTCGAGAAGGAGGGCGAGCCGGTCGACCTCGACGGCGTCAAGGCCCAGCAGTACACGGTCGTGGTCGACACGACCAAGCTCACGGGTTCGATCAAGGAGCAGGCCGACGCCGCGGGCACGGCCCTCCCGGAGACCCTGACCTACCAGTACTGGATCGACGCCGACGACCTCATGCGCAAGGTCGTCATGGACGTCATGGGCACGAGCATGGAGATGACGTTCTCGAACTGGGGTGAGGACCTCGAGGTCGTCGCCCCGTCGGCCGACGAGATCTCGACCGAGCCGCTCTTCTGATCCGAGCGATCTCCTGAGGCCCTGGGCCTCGGCTGTTGCGCGCACCCGATCGCGCTCGTCTCCGTTGTGCGCACGTAGCGTGGATGTGGCCGCTGTAGTCGCTTGTGCAAGCCCGTGGGGCTCCGGTCTATGACCGCCAGAGCCCCACGGCCGCTACTTGTCAGGAGTCAACGAACCCGTTGGGCGGGGGTGAGTCCTCCCGCGCATGCGGCAGTGGCTTCGAAGACCCGGTAGTCCATGACCACCGGGCACGTGGTCGCGGTCGGTGGGCCTGTCTAGCTGTGAATGAGTTGGCTGACGCGCTGTTGGCTGATGCCGAGGGCGCGGGCGCTGTCGGCCTGGCTGATGCCGTCGTGGGTCATCTTTCGGATGGCTTCGCGGCGCATGGCTGCGGCGGCGGCGACGGCTGCGCGGGCTTCGGCTTCGCGTTCGGCGGCGACGGTCCATAGCTCACGTGCTGCTTCGGGGAGTTCGATCTCCAGTTCCACGGACACGGTCTCGGGCTCGATATCGAGGTAGAGGCCAATCACCTCTTGGGCAACGTCGCGGGCTTCTGACAGGGTGCGTGCCTGACCGGCGGTGTCGAGTTCGGGAACGTAGACGAACCACCACCGGCCGTCTCGGCGCACCTGTGCTTGATAGGTCGTGCTGCTCATGATGCTTGCTCCTTTCATCGCCAGTTCTGCGGGGCCTGGTCGAGCTTCTTGATCAGTTGTCCAACGATCCCGGCCGAGACCTCGCCGTGGCGAGGGATCGACGCCTTCTGGCTCTCGTCCGGCAGCCCCCACAACTCGTGGCTCCCCTTGCCGTCGCGCAGAAGCACCCAGCCGTTGGCCTTGAGGGCCTTGATCACGTCACGGTACTTCTGTGGCTTCGGCACGATTCTACTCTACCCCCCTCTTGTTCTTCACGTGAAGGGGGGACTAGTAACTGCCGTACGTGTCTGGGGCAGGGGCCAATCGGGACCCGACGGCGGTGCGCCGGCGCGTGGCGCCGTCGGGCCGGGTCAGTCCATGGGGCGGCGGCGCATCTGCTTGGTCGTGGTGCGCTGCTTCTTCGCCGCGAGGCGGCGCTCCTGCGAGCCGCGCGTAGGGCGCGTCGCTCGCCGCTGGCGCGCGGGCGGTGCGAGGCCCTCGGCGACGAGCGCCGCGAGCCGGGTGCGGGCGGCCGCTCGGTTGCGGAGCTGTTCGCGGTGCTCGGAGGCCACGACCGTGAGCACGTCGCCGACGAGCCGCTTGTCGAGGCGCTCGCGCAGGCGGGTCCGCTGAGAGTCGCTCAGGACGACCGACGCGGCGACGTCCCACGAGAGCTCGACGCGCGAGTCCGTGGTGTTGACGCCCTGGCCACCCGGGCCCGAGGCGCGCGAGAAGCGCCACGCGAGCTCACCCTCGGGGATCGTCAGGGCAGGGCTCACCGCGAGACCTCGGTGCGGGGCGACGGACACGAGACCATCATCCCGGTTCGGGCGGGGCTCGGCGTCCTCGTCACCAGGACGCGCGTCCTGCCCGACGGCGGCGCTCGCCTCAGGCGCTCGCCGCGCCCACGCGTCCCTCGGCGCGGTCGCGGATCCCGCGCAGCATGCCGGCGCTCATGACGAAGCTCACGGGCTGGACCGGCTCGACGACCGCCCCCGCCCACCAGCGCGTGTACCCGTAGCGCTCGCGCACGATCAGGCGCGTGCCCCCGTCGGGGGCGGGACGCAGCACGAACGACCAGCTGAAGTCGTAGGGAGGCGCGGACGCCTCGACCGGGCCCGCGCCTCGCAGCACCAGGTGACGCTCGGGGACCATGGCGGCGACGCGCAGCGCGAGGTCGGGATGGAGCCGGACGTCGTCGCCCACCGCGAGGCGCTGCCACTGCGGGTCGATCCGGTCGGCGTTCTGGATGTCGCAGCCGACGAGGTTCTCGAGCCACTCGTAGCTGTAGAAGCCGCCCCTGCCCTGGCCGAGCTGGACGAGCCAGCGCCACACCTCGTGCGGCGGGGCGTCGATGCTGACCGCCCGGGTCGCGACGGCCTCGGCCTGCGGGACGATCTCGTCGCCCGGGAGCACGTCGGACGGCTCGCCGTCCCTGGTCCCCCAGGTCATGGTCAGACGCCGGGTCAGGAGAAGGGCGCCGATCACGGTCGCTGCAGCGACCGTCCTTCTGACGAGCGGACGCATGGCACTCTCCTTCGGCGGGGGACCTCGGACCGTCTCGATCGTCCCATCTCACCGGACCCCTGGACCGCGCTTGTGACGGATCGCACAAGCGGCCCCGGCCCCCCGGAGACCGGCTCCGTGGAAGCCGCCGTCAGGCGATCCCGCCGTTGGCGTACAGGACCTGACCGTTGACCCAACGGGCGGGGCCGGCGAGGAACGAGACGACCTCGGCGATGTCGTCGGGGACCCCCAGACGTTCGAGGGGCGCGGCCTGCGCCAGGCCCGCGACCTGCTCGTCCGACTTCCCGTCGAGGAACAACGGGGTCGCCGTGGGGCCGGGCGCCACCGCGTTGACCGTCACGTCGCGTCCGCGCATCTCCTTGGCCACGACGAGCGTGGCCGCGTCGACGGCCCCCTTGGTCGCGGCGTAGGCGCTGTAGGTCGGGAACGCGAGGCGGGTGACCGACGACGAGAAGCTGACGATCGCCCCACCCTCCCGAACTCGGCGCGCGGCCTCGCGCAGGACGACGAACGTCCCGCGCACGTTGGTCCGCACCATGCGGTCGAAGTCGTCGAGGTCGAGCTCGACGAGGGGCGCGAGGAGCATGACGCCGGCCGTGTGCACCACGACGTCGGCTCCCCCGTGCTCGGACTCGGCGTGCGCGAAGAGCGCGGCGACCTGCTGCTCGTCGGCCACGTCGGCTTGGAAGGCCGTCGCGGTGCCGCCCGCGGAGCGGATCGTCGTGACGACCTCGTCCGCCCGGGCCTTGTTGCCCGCATAGGCGACGACGACCGTCTGGCCGTCCTGGGCCAGGCGCTCGGCGACCGCTCGGCCGATCCCGCCCGAGGCTCCGGTGACGATCGCTACGCGGTTCGTCGGGTGGACTTCCTGATTAATGGACATGTGATCCATATAACGCTGGATATGGACAGTGTGTCAATATGTAGGTCGACGGAAGGTGGACACAGTGGCCAACGAGGAACCCGCCAAGCGGCGAGGGCGCGGGCGACGCCCCAGCGACGAGGTCCGTCAGGAGATCCTCGCGGCGGCCGGCGACCTGCTGCTGCGCGAGGGCATGGCGGCCTTCACGATCGAGAAGGTCGCGACGCTCGCGGGGGCGAGCCGCATGACGATCTACAAGTGGTGGCCCTCCAAGGGAGCGCTCGCGTTCGACGGGTACCGCGCGACCGTCGAGCCCACGCTCGCCTTCCCCGACACGGGCGACCTCACGGCCGACCTGCGCACGCAGCTCCACGCGTTCGTCCGCCTGCTCACCGAGACCCCCGCGGGCAGGGTCATGGCCGAGCTGATCGGGCAGGCGCAGACGGACCCCGAGCTGCGTGCCTCGCTGCTCGAGCACTACACCGTGCCGCGGCGGGAACGTGCTGCCGAGGTGATGCGGCGCGCGCAGGAGCGTGGCCAGATGCGCGCGGACGCCGACCCGCAGGTCGTCGTCGACCAGCTCTGGGGCGCCTGCTACCACCGGCTGCTCACGCCCGACCACCCGCTCACGGTCGAGTTCGCGGACGCGCTCGTCGACAACGTGCTGCGGGGCGTCGCGGCGTAGGACGGGCTCGCCGGGCGGGGCGCGTCAGAGCACCCGGCCGACCGCGAGGAAGTGCGGGCTCGCGCAGATCATGGCCGGGTCGGTCTCGAGCAGGCGGGCCGCACGGATCGCGGACCCGAGCATGGGCTCGGCCTGGTCGAGCGGCAGGTTGTCGAGCGCAGGAGCGCTGGGCCCCTCGACCCCGTAGACCGTGACCGCGTCGAGGCCGACCTCGGCGAGCTCGCCCGAGAGCTCCTCGGGGAGGTGGAAGTACGCGGTCGTGAAGCCCGAGCGCGGGTCGTGCAGTCCCGTCGCCACGGCCCGGCGCAGCGACGGCTCGGACTCCTCGGAGACCTCCCCGAGGGCCGCGAGCTCGAGCAGGCCCGCGTAGCGGCTGATCGCCGCCGCGACCACGAGGCCGCCCGGGCGCGCGACGCGAGCGGCCTCGCGCAGCGCGAGCACCCGGTCGCGGCGCTCGGTCAGGTGGTAGAGCGGCCCGAGGAGGAGCACGACGTCGGCCGACGCGTCGTCGAAGGGCAGCGCCCGCGCGTCGCCGGTCTGCGCCCGGACACCGGGGATCTCACCCGCCCGGGCGACGTGCGAGGGCACGGGGTCGATCAGGTCGACCGCGTGGCCGGCCTCGGCGAGCCAGCGCGCGTGCACGCCCGTGGCGCCGCCGACGTCGACGACGTGCGCCGGGGCAGCCGGGAGGAACCGATCGAGGAGCTCGCGCGTGCGCAGCATCTCGAGGCGGCCGTGGGCAGTGCGCCGGAGCCGCGTGTCCTCCTCGTAGCGGTCGGAGTAGAACGCGAGGATCTCGGGGTCCAGTGCAGGGCCGGTGTTCACGCGGTCATCCTGCCGGGGTCGCGCGACGCTGTCCACGGTCTCCGGTCCTCGATCCCGTCGGCACGCACCGGCCCCGTCACGTGAGGTGGTCGAAGTCCCCGCGCACCCAGGCCGCGTGCCGGTCGGCCGAGCGCCGCACGACAGCCCGCGCGTCCACCGGGATCACGCCCTCGAAGTTGTTGTAGAGCCGGTCGAACGCGAAGCGCTCGACGTGCGTCGCGACCCGGTCCACGACGGCCCCCGACAACGGGATCCGGTTGGGGTAGCTGCGCATGAAGCCCACCGAGGTGCGGTCCGGGTTGGCGAAGATCGTGTCCCCGCTGAGCAGGACCCCGCGCCCCTCGGCTCCCGCGGCCCAGTGGACCACCGCGCTGCCGGGGAAGTGCCCGCCGGGCTGGCTCAGGGTCACGCCCGGCAGGACCTCGCGGTCTCCCGACCAGGTCTCGATCACCGGGTCGGGGCGAGCGACCCATCCCGCGTCGGCCTCGGCCACGAGGACCGGCACGCCGCCGAGCGCCCGGCTCCACTCGACCTGGACGCCGAACATGTGCGGGTGGCTCGCGACGACCGCGACGACCTCGCCCAGCGCGCGCACCTGCCGCACGACCTCGTCGTCGAGGTACCCGACCGGGTCCCACAGCAGCATCCCGGCCGGGGTCCGCACGATCTTGGACTCCTGCCCGATCCCCACGCCCGGGTGCCCGTCGAGCGCGAACAGGTCGGGCTCGAGCTCGGTCACCGAGACCTCGTGCCCCTCGCCCGCGAGCTCGTCGAGCGTCGTCCACGCCTGGCCGTCCGCAGGCACCCACTGGCGCTCGTCGGCGCAGATCGCGCACACCTCGGGCCGTTCGGCGTGCTCCACGGCGCACGTCCGGCAGATCCACCACGTCATCGGGGTCGTCCTCTCCGTCGTCGGTCCGGCAGGCAGCCGGAGCGAGCACGACCCATGCAACACCCACCCACCGACACCCGCGAGCTGCGTCGTCAGAGTCGGCCCGGGCTATGGCCCGGGCCGGCTCTGACAACTCGTCCAACTCGTCGGGGGCGCGAGGAGCAGGGCCTCACCGGCTCCTCAGCGCCACGGCACCGCGAGGGTCAGCGGCTCAGCACCTCGGCATCGCGAGGCTCGTCGCCGTCCGCCACCGCGTCACCGGCCGGCGGCACGTCCTGCCCGCGCAGCGGGTACGCCCAGAAGCAGAGCCACGCGAGCCCCGCCACGACGAACGGCACGCCGCCCATGAGCACGCGGATGCCCGTCGACACGGTCTCGGGCTGGTCGGCCACCGCGAGCCCCGCGTCGTAGCCCGACGTCGTGAGCACCACCGCGATCACCACGGCCTGCACGATGACCGAGCCCCGCACCACGAACCCGTTGACCCCGAAGTACATGCCCTCGCGTCGCAGCCCGGTGCGGCGCTCGTCGTCGTCGATGACCTGTCCGAGCGCGACCTCGAGGAGCTGCATCATGCCCGCGACGCCGATGCCGACGAGACCCGCGACGGCCATCGCGCCCGGCATCGAGCCCGGGACCATGAACAGCCCCACGGCCACGCCGTACGCCGCGACCGACCACAGCAGCGCGTTGCGCGGCCCGACCTTGCGCACGACCCACGACCAGCCGACGATCGCCGGGATCGCGACCACGAAGATCGGCGCGAGCACGAGCGTCGCGTCGGCCTCGGCCCCGCCGAGCACGTAGCGCACGTAGAACGGCACCGAGGCCAGCAGGATCGCGGTCGTCGACTGCAGCAGCAGCGACCCCAGGACGTAGGTCACGAACGCCTTGTTCGCGAACGTGTACCGCAGTTGGTCCTTGAGGGGCAGCCCGGCTTCGCGGGCCTTGACCGCGACCTCGTCGACGGGCCGCTCGATCATGCCCAGGAGCGACCACAGGTAGAACCCGAGGCACAGCGCCCCGAGCACGACCGCCATGCCGACCCAGCCGAGCGGCGACCCGTAGAGCAGCGGCGCGGCCGCGGTCCCCAGGATCATCCCGACCAGGCCGAAGATCTGGCGGGGCGTGTTGCCCCGGGCGCGCTCCGCCGTCGTGCGGAAGATCTCCGGGAAGAGCGCCGAGGTGTTGAGGACGACCACGACGTACGCGACGTCGTAGACCGCGACCACGACGAGGAACCAGACCAGCAGGCCCTGCGCGCTCAGGTCCGGCGGCATCCACACGAGCGAGAACGCCGCGACGAGCGGGATGATCCCCAGGCCGATCCACGGGACGCGGCGCCCCCAGCGCGTGCGGTGGCGGTCGGAGGCCGCGCCGACGAGCGGGTTGAGGACCGCGTTGAGGATGCCGTGGGCGATCATCGCGCCCGCGACCCAGCCCGCGGGGAGCTTGAGGTGGTCGACGTAGAAGAACACCACGAACGCCGAGAACGTCTGCGCCATGAGGTTCGCGGGGAACGCGGAGGCGCCGTAGGCGAGCGTCTGGCCGCGCGTGGGCAGCCCGGTCAGACGGCGGTCGCGCAGCGTGGTCAGGGCGCTCATCGCGCACCCCCGACGGCGTCGCCCACCCGTGCGGCCGGGGCGCCCGAGGCGTCGCTCACCCGGGGCGGCAGGCCCCGCTGCACGTCGCGCAGGTCGCGCCAGCCCACGCGCACGATCCCTTCCTCGGCGAGCGTCGCCGCGACGTCGGGGTCGGCCAGGAGCCGGCGCTCGAACCCGCGCTTGGCGACCGCGAAGTCCGCGACGTCGCCGAGCTCGTCGTCGTCGAGCATGGGGTGCAGGAAGAACTCGGTGACCCCGGGCTCGGTCGCGCGCACCAGGTCGAGGAAGGCGGCCTTCATCGAGGCGTAGTCCTCCTCCTCCGCGGTGCCCTCGCCCAGCAGCTCGAACGGGTGGGTCAGCAGGTGGTCGAGGATCACGACCCCCGCGGCGTCGGCCGCAGCCGTGGCCTGGTCGAGCACCCCCTGGTAGGCGTCGGGCATGCCCATGCCGCCGATCGTGCGCGGGAGGCGGAAGGGCAGGCCGTGGCGCGCCGCGAGCTCGAAGACCTGCGGCAGGAACGTGCGCCCCGTCTCGACGCCGTAGACCGAGCCCATGTGGTTGTCGAGGTGCGTGACGTCCATGCCCGCGGCGAGCGCGGCGTCGATCTGCGCGGCGAGCTCGGCCGCGACGTCCGCGTCGCTCGCCTGCTCCTCGACCGTCCGGCAGTCGGCCGGGAAGTACCCGGCCGCGTCCACGAGCGTGGTCCCGACGCCCGTGAGGGGACGCCAGCGGTAGCTCGTCCACTCGCTCGTGAGCACCAGGTGGACGCCGAGGTCCAGGTCGGTGCGGCTCGCGGCGAACGCGAGCGCCTCGGGGGCCCAGGGGCACGGCACCATGAGGGTCGTCGAGTCCAGGTGGCCGTCGACGAGCAGCTCGGTGATCGCGCGGTTCGCGGCCCGGCACATCCCGAAGTCGTCGGCGTTGAGGATGAGCGCCCGCGCGCCCGGCGGGAGGCCGAGCCGGGCGACGAGGTCAGAAGGTGCGGGCATCGTCGGGTTCCTGGGAGGTGAGGTCGGAGTCGGGGTGCGCGGCGTCGTCGGGCACGTCGCCCGACTCGGCCGCCCGGCGGACCGCGGCCGAGAAGGCCTGGTCGCGGAGGGTGTCCCGCGCGAGGGCTGCCGCGCCGAGCAGGACCGCGTCGGCCGCGACCCTGCTCGGCTCGACCACGATCGGCAGGATGCCGACCCTGTCGGCGAGGTACGCCTGGACGCGGCGCAGGACCGCGTCCTCGGAGGCCACGCCCGCGAGGAAGATCTTCTGGGGCTCGAGCAGGAGCGAGATCGAGGCGATCAGCACGGCGAGGCGCCCCGAGAGCTCGTCGACGACCGCGACCGCACGCTCGTCGCCGCCCGCCGCGAGGTCGAGCACCTCGTGCGGCGCCAGGTCGGCGGGCAGGCCCGCGTCGCGCGCGGCCGTCGCGAGCGACGCGGCGCCGATGCTCTCCGCGCCGAGCGCGCGGCCGGGCTGCGGCAGGAACGCGACCTCGCCGGCGCCGCCGGACGCGCCGCGGTAGAGCTTGCCGTCGATGACGATCCCGGCCCCCACCCCGATCCCGAGGCGCAGCAGGACGAACGAGCTCAGGTCCTTGCCCGCGCCCGAGCGCTGCTCGGCGATCGCGGCGAGGTTGACGTCGTTCTCGAGCAGGACGGGGCAGCCGAGGCCTTCCTCGAGGGCGGCGTGCAGCGTGGGCCCGCCCTTCTCGAGGCCGGGGACGCGGCGCACCATGGCGTGGTCGAGGTCCACGATCGCGGGGAGCCCGACGACGGCGCACCGGATCGCGACGGACGCGGTCCCCACGTCGTGGCCCACCGCGGCGACGCAGTGGGCGGCGAGCTTCTCGACGGCGCTCGCGCGAGCCGCGGGGTCCTTGGCCGACAGGGGTTGCTCGGCGCGGGCGCGGATGCGGCCGACGAGGTCGATCAGCGCGACCCGGACGCGCACGTGGCCGATGTCGACCGCGAGCGCGTAGCCGTGCTCCGGGTCGACCCGGTAGAGCGTGGCCGCGGGGCCGCGGCGCTCGTGGTCGAGACCGGCCTCCTCGACGACACCCTGCTCGACGAAGGTGCGCAGCGTGTGGGCCACGGTGGTCTTGGACAGGCCCGTGGCCGCGACGATCTCGGGTCTGCCGAGGGTGTCGTGGGCGTCGAGCACATCGAGGACGGCCCGGGCGTTGATCTCCCGGAGCAGTCGCTGGTCTCCTGCAAGAAGCATGTCTACCGCTCTCCGTTGACGGTCGTTCCCCTGGGACATGAGTAGGTCGGAAGGTTACCTACCGAGCGAGGGTACATCGGGGGTGTTTCGGGCGCGCGTCGAGCCGGGACTGCCGTCCCAGTCCGGCTCCCCGCCCGGATCCTCCGACCCTCACGCGCGGATCTCTGCGGCTCTCGGGGTGAACCCCGAGCCGGAGATGGGGGGAATGCCCGATGTCCGCGGGGCCCTCGGCGGCCTAGCCTCGATCGTGGTGGGCCCCGCTGGGGGGTGGGGCCCACCGAGCAGACCTCGCCGGCATGCGCCCGGCCACCGACCGATCTCGACGACAGGGGCACGACATGCAGGCCACACACCGACGGCTGGCCACGGCGGGACTCGTCGCCGTCGCGGCGCTCGCCCTCGGGGCGTGCGGGTTCGGACCCCGTACGACGGCCACCGACACCTACACCGAGGACGCCGGGATCACCTCGGTCCGGCTCGACCTCGAGGCCGGGTCCGTCACGCTCCGCGGGTCCGACGACGCGACCGCGCTGTCGATCGAGCGGACGGTCGACTACGTGGGCGAGCACCCCGCGAGCGAGACGCACCGCATCGAGGACGGCGTCCTGGTGCTCGCGGGCTGCGGTCGCCGCTGCTCCGCGAGCTACACCGTGGACCTGCCCGCGGGGCTGCCCGTCACGGGCCAGACGTCGCACGGGAGCATCGACCTGGACCGGACCGGCGCGGTCGACGTCCGGACGAGCAACGGGTCCGTCACGCTCACCGGGGTCGACGCCAGGGTCCTTGCGCGGACCTCGAACGGGAAGATCACCGGGACCGGGCTGGGCGGCACCGAGGGCGTCGACGTCGAGACCTCCAACGGGTCGATCGAGCTCACGCTCGCGACCCCGCAGGACGTCCGCGCGACGACCGACAACGGCACGGTGCAGCTCACGGTCCCCGAGGGCAGCTACCGCGTGAGCGCGTCCACGGACCTCGGCGGCACCGACGTCTCCGTGCCGGACGACCCCGACGGCGAGTTCCACCTCGACGCGCAGTCGTCGAACGGGCGGGTCACGGTCGCCCAGGGCTGAGGTGCTGGGCGGGCGGGGGCGGCTTGCCCGCCGTCCCGCCCGCCCCGCCGACCTCGATCGCCCCGCCGCCGCTCAGAGCGGCCCGAGCACCTCGCGCACGTCCGCGTCGAGCGCTAGGGCGTCGAGCACCGTGAGGAGCATGCGTTCCTCGTACCGGAAGTGGGACTCCATGATCGCGGCGACCCCCTCGAGGTGACGCTCGAGCTCGTCCGGGGGCGCCGCCCGGTCCACCGCGGCCGTCAGGCCGCCCAGCAGGTGCGCGATCATCGAGTGGTCCTGCCTCAGGTTCCGCAACGTCCCGACCAGCTCGGGGTGCGCGGCCGCGATCGCGGGGAACAGCTCGCGGTCCTCGCCCTCGTGGTGCCCCGTGAGCGCGGTGCAGAATCCGTGGCAGAACAGCAACAGGTCGCGGGTCGCGGGTTCGGCGGGCTCTCCGTCGTCGAGCGCGGCACGGGTCACGCGCAGCGCCTCGCGCAGCCGGTCGTGCACGGCCCGCAGCTCGCGGCTCCAGGCGACGAGCCGGGGTGTCTCGGGGAGACCGGTCTCGACGAGCTCCGGCGTCTCGGCGAGGTGGTTCTTCTCGCCCTCAGTCACGTGAGGGCGAAGGGGGCGACGTGGTCATCGTCGGGCTCCTTCGTGTCCGGCGCCTCCATGCCTGACACGGTCTGCCACCGGCACGCGACGCTGCGCAGACCCTACCGGACGCTCGCGTGCGGGGCGCGCGCCGTCGTCGGGCCGCGGGAGGTCCCTGCCGCCCGACGACGGCGCTCCCCTTCTGCGCGACGCCTCACCCCCGCGCGACCCACGCCGGGCGGCGCGCGTCGTCGACGCGCACGACCACGTCGGCCGTCCGCTCGGGCGCGACCTCGCCCCGGTACCGCGCGTACGCGGGCAGGGTCCAGGCGTCGGCGGGCGGCGTGCGCCGAGCGACCGTCGCGTCCTGGAGCGCGAGGTGGACGGTCAGGTCGACGTCGAGCCCGCGGCCGAGCGACAGCGACCCGTCGAGCAGCACGACCAGCCCCGGCGGCGCCTCGACGTAGTCGGCCCGCGTCGAGCGCGAGGTCACGGGGTCGCGCAGGCTCGGGAGGTAGCGCCCCTCCCCCGCAGGCCCGACGGCGGACAGCACCTCCCGGTTCAGCGCACCGACGTCGATCCACTCGTCGAGCAGGGCGTCCGGGTCCTCGTGGCCGTGCTCGAGCCGCACCGACGCGGGCCGCAGGAAGTCGCGCACGCTGACGCGCGCCGTCGGGCGGCCCGCGACGCGCAGGGGCTCGACGAGCAGGTCGGCGAGCGTCTCCGGGTGCGTCGAGGGGTGGCCGTCGACGAGCACGCGCAATGCCCCGTCCGTGCGGGGCCGCTCAACGACGAGCGCG
Source organism: Oerskovia sp. Root918 (assembly GCF_001428945.1). Taxonomy (NCBI): domain Bacteria; kingdom Bacillati; phylum Actinomycetota; class Actinomycetes; order Micrococcales; family Cellulomonadaceae; genus Oerskovia; species Oerskovia sp. Root918. Next base: position 72,811 of record NZ_LMJG01000017.1, on the reverse strand, counting down.
GCGACCCGCGCGACCAGGACCTCAGGGCTGACCGGCTCGACGCGCATCGCGTCAGGATGTCACGGCGCCGAGACGGCTCGGTCGCGCTCCCGTGCCGAGGTACTCGTGCGGGCTCGCGTCGAGGACCCGGCGGAACATGGTCGAGAAGGCGGCCGGGCTCTCGTACCCCAGCGCGCCGGCGACGCGCGTCACGGACTCTCCCGCAGAGAGCCGGGGCAGGGCGGCCAGCACGCACGCGCGCTGTCGCCACCGGTCGAAGGTCAGCCCGGTCTGCGCCCCGAAGCGGCGGTTGAACGTCCTCAGGCTCACGTGCAGCGCGGCCGCCCAGACGACGGGCGAGGCGTGCGCGTCCGGCTCGTCGAGGAACGCTCGGCACATCGCCAGCAGCGCGCGGTCGCTCGGCAGCGGGACGTGCAACGGCATGGGCGTCATGCGCGACACCTCGAACAGGAGCAGCCGGACCAGCGCGCCGTCCCGGCCGTGCTCGTCGTACTCCACGGGGAGGTCGGCCGCCTCGAGGAGGAGCTGCCGGGCGAGAGGCGAGACCGTGACGACCTCGCACGTGGCCGGTCCCCACGGCGCGGCGGCGGGCTCGATGTAGAGGGAGCACGTGCTGACGCCGTACATCGTGACCTGGTGGACGGTCTCCGGGGGGATCCACACGGCGCGGTGCGTCGGGACGACCCAGCTGCCGTCGTCCGTCTCGACGTGCATGACCCCGGTCGCTCCGTACAGCAGCTGAGCCCGGCGGTGACGGTGCGGGACGAGCACCTCGCCCATCGCATAGTCGGTGCCGATCGGGAGAACGTCGCGGGGGGCGTCGTCGACCAGGTCGATCGGGGTGTTGCGCACACCGCGACCCTACCCAGCGCTGGCGTGATCGCGAAAGAACCTGGCACATCCGCGGATGCACGCCACGGGGCTCGCTTCTTAGCGTGGACCCTGATGTTTCTCGTCCTGCTCCTGTCCGGATGCCTCACCGGCGTCACCACCGTCCTCTTCGGCTTCGGCGGCGGCTTCATGATCGTCCCGTTGCTGCTCTGGCTCCTCTCGGGGCCCGGATCCGCGCCGCTCGCCGAGGACATGGGGATGCACGTCGCGGTCGCCACCTCGTCCGCGGTCATGGTCGTCAACGCGGGCGTCGCGACGTTCGCCCAGCACCGTGCAGGGACCTTGAGGACCGACGCGCTCTGGCCCCTCACGGCGTTCATCGCCATCGGCGCTGCGCTCGGCGCCTCGGTCGCCGGCCTGGTGCCCGGCGAGGCGCTGCGATGGGCGTTCGTCGTCTACCTCGCCGTCACGCTCCTCAACGCGGTGCTGCGCCCGGGGTTCCTCGCCACAGCACGCCCCGCGCGTCCCCTGGGCCGAGCGACGACCATCGTCGTCGGGCCCGCGATGGGCGCGGTCGCGGCGCTGCTGGGCGTGGGTGGCAGCGTCATGACGGTCCCGCTCTTCCGTCGCCACGGCTGGTCCATGACGGACTCGGCCGGTCTCGCCAATCCGCTCGGCCTGCCCGTCGCCGTCGCTGCCTCGATCACCTACGTGGTGGCCGGGGGCGCCTCGGCATCGGTCCTCGGGGCCGGTCACCTCGGCTACGTCGACCTCTCAGCCTTCGTCGGCCTGGCGATCGGATCCGTCCTGGGGATCGTCCTCACGCGCCGGTTCGTCGGCCGGATGCCGGACCACGTGCACGCCCGGGCCTACCTCGTGCTGCTCGCGGTGGTCCTCGTGGCGACCATCGTCGTCTGACGGGCTCGGCCCGTTCCCGAGCAGAACACCGACCCAGGCGACCGACAGGCATCCGGCCACCGCGATCTCGTCCGGGGAGGCGCCGGCCGACGCAGCGGCGCGGACCGCCTCGGCGACCGGTTCGAGGACGTGCCGGTCAGGCGCCTCGGGCAGGTCGCTCGTGAGGGCGGCTAGGCGTGCGAGGGCGGTCTCCGACGACGGGTCCACGCGTGGAACCTACCAAGGGCCCCGGATGAGTTGTCAGAACGTGGCCGGTGGTGAGCCCGGGCCACTTCTGACAGCTCGGCGGTAGCGGCGGGTCCGGCCGACTGGCTGCGGAGCCCCCGGATCAGTTGTCAGAACGTGGCCGGGGTATGGCCCGGCCACGTTCTGACAACTCATCCGCGGCGGTGGTCGTGGAGCGCACCTCAGGGAGCGCCGCCCAGGGAGCGATGTCCCGGGGGCGCCGCCCCGCTCGCACGCTCGTGCCCGGGAACGCACGAGGCCCCGTCCACAGTGCTGTGGACGGGGCCTCGTGGGCGGGAAGATCAGCCGACGCGGACGAACGTCGGGTTGTTCTGCCAGATCTTGCTGTACTTGACGGTGCTGCCCGGGGTCGTGGCCTCGATCTGCATGCCGTTGCCGGCGTAGATCGCGACGTGACCGGGGGTCCAGATGATGTCTCCGGGGCGAGCCTCGGAGGCCGAGACGGCCGTGCCCGCGTTGCGCTGCGCACCGGACTGGTGCGGGAGCGAGACGCCGAGCTGTCCGTACACGTACTGGACCAGGCCCGAGCAGTCGAACCCGCTGGGCGAGGAGCCGCCGTACACGTAGGGCACGCCCACGTACTTCATGGCGATGTCGACGACCGACGAGCCGGAGGCCGCAGGCGCCGGGGCGGCGGCCTGGACGGTCTTGGTCGCGGCGGGCGCGGCACGCTCGACCGAGCGCGACGGCGCGGCGGCACGCTGCGGTGCAGGCGCGGGAGCCGGCTCGGGCTCCGGCTCGGGCTCCGGTGCGGGGGTCACGGCGACCGGGGCCTGCTCGATCGCGAGCGCCGCGTCGGCGGCGACCGTGACCACAGGGCTGGTCTGCAGGGCCTCGCGGGCCTGAGCGGTGACGGCGGCGAGGTCGACCGTGCCGACCGACGTCTTCGCCTGGTCGGTCGAGGGGGCCGCGTTCGCCGGAGCCGTGAAGACCGAGATCAGCAGGCCGGACGAGGCCGCGACGACGGCGCTGCGGCGGGCGACCGAGCTGACGCTCGACGCGGCGGATCGTCCGAGGGACGTCAAGGGGGTGATAGGACGGTGCGCAGCACGATGGCGCGCGGACGTGCGTGAGGTCACGAGTGTTCTCCTGGACGCCTGAGAGGTCAGCTGTCGGGTTCGGGTCGGAGAAGCTCACCCGGCCGTGCGGACCGAGGTCCGTGCGGCTTCACCCCAAGGACACCGTCTCCGGTGCCCACAAGAATGGGTCCCCCACCCCTGTCATGGGTGTAGTTCGTGGCCTCGGGAGGTGACAGGGTTCGGCGTCCACCTGAGGGCTCCGGCGAGAGGGTTCTCTGCGAAGCAGAATCGACGGTACATGGCAAGAGAGGGATTGTCACAGTGAGGTAACGAACTCCGCGAGTCGGACATCGATCCCTTTCGTCGACGAACCGCACCTTCTGCGAGAGGGCGCGCGCCGCCGTCGGGCACGGCGGGACGCCCCGCCTCAGGCGGGCTTGGTCGCCTTGCCGTCCAACCACAGGGTGTCCGACTCGTCGCGGTGCGTACCGGTCGACCCGACGTGCTTGCTGTCGATCGTGGGCCCCTTCTTGATGACGTGGACCAGCGCCATCGCGTGGCCACGACCCAGGTCGTAGTCCTCCTTGAGCCACTCCACGATCACGCCGGCCTTGACCGACGGGTCGTCGTAGCCCTTCTGCTGCGCGATCGTCAGGAGCTCGCGCGGGGTGAGCCCCGTCTTGTCCTCGATGGTGTCCAGGTACGCCTGAAAAGACATGGGGTCCTCGGTTCTCTCGGTCCAGCAGGTGCGGTCGAGGGGTCAGACCGCACCGACCAGCAGAACTCATCGGTCAGGACGGCGCACCTTCTGGTCGGTGCCGCACGCGCCGCGCGACCCAGCCGCGCTGCGCGGCCAGGACCCCCGCCTGGAAACGGCTCGTCGCACCGAGCACCTGGAAGAGCGTCGCCACGTGCCGACGGCACGTGCGGACGCTGATGCCGAGGCGACCGGCGATGGCCTCGTCCGTGAGCCCCGCGCTCAGCCCCGACAGGATCGAGACCTGCACCGTCGTCAGCACGGACCTGCCCCCGTCCTGGGGCGTCCCGACGATCTCCGACAGCTCCCTGTCGACCATGCTGCCCCCCTTCTCCCGACGTCCGGGAGTGTAGCCACGGCGGGCCGCTACCGGCCGGTAGCGTTCGCGCGGGGCGGGGCAGGCGCGCGGCGGCGCGAGGAAGGCGCGCGGTGCTACCGCCCGAGCAGCCCGTCGATCTCGGCCATCTCGGCCGTCTGCACGTCGACCATCTGCTGCGCGAGGTCCTGCAGGTCGGTGTACCCACCGTCCGCGATCTCGCCCTGCGTCATCGCGATCGCGCCCTCGTGGTGCGAGTGCATGAGCTCGAGGAACGTCTTCTCGGCCTCTGCCACCGCTGTCGCGTCCCCCGCGCTCGCGTCCGCGAGACGTTCGAGCGACCCCATCTGGTCGCCCGTCAGCATGCCGTTCGCGATGTGCACCGAGTGCATCTGCATGAGGTCGTCCTGCCCCCACGCGTCGGCCCAGCCGCGCATGATCCCGATCTCCTCGGCCTGCCCGTCGAGGATCCGCTGCGCGAGGTCGCGCGTCGCGTCGCTCACGCCGTCGACGGCCAGGATGATCTCGCTCATCTCGACGGCCTGCTCGTGGTGCGGGGTCATCATCGCGAGGAAGTGCAGGTCCGTGTCGTTCGCCTCGGCCGGCGCCACCCCCTCCGAGGCGGCCGACGAGGCCGGCGCCTCCGCCTGGGGTGCATCCCCTCCGGTCGAGCACCCCGCGAGGGCTGCTGTCACGACGAGCGCGGTGAGGACGGCGGGCAGCTTCTTCATGAGGACTCCGGTGTGTCTCGGGATCGCCGGGGCACGCGGGCGCCGGTGCGGCGAGCGTCCGAGCAGCGTAGGTGCCGAATCTGGGAGTCGGCTGTGCCTCGCGAGGCGAGCCCCGCGGGACCGCAGCCCGACGGCGCCGCGCGCGTGGCGCCGTCGGGCTGCGGTTGCGGACGTGGTGGGCCTAGGCCCTCAGCGGGCGTCACGCGTCAGACGGGCCCCGAGCGTGGCCGCAGCGATCACGCCCGCCGCCGCGACGAAGACGATGTCCTTGAGCACGTACTGCCCCATGAGCGTCATGCCGTCACCGAACAGCTCGCCGGCGAACAGCACCACGGGCGACATCATGCCGACCAGCGCGACCGCGAGCACGACGAGACCTGCCTGCAGCCACCGCCCCGTCAGGAGCGTCAGCCCGATGAACGTCTCGACGACCGCCGTCAGGAGCACGGCCCCCAGGCCCTCGACGACGCCGAACGTCAGCGCGCCGACCGTCTGCGTCACGATCTCCTCCGCGGGGCTCGCCCCGGGAAAGAACTTGAGGACCCCGAAGCCGAGGAACACCAGGCCCAGCGTGATCCGGAGTGCCGGGATCGACCACCGGGCGAGGTGGACCGCCAGGGCGGTGATCGCGGACTCGGAACGGCGCGCAAACCCCTGCCGCGCGGGTGCGTCACTGGGGAGCGTCTGCGGGGTCGACACGTCGGTCTCCGTGCTGGGCATCTGTTCTCCTCGTCGAGAGCGCGCAGACGACGAGGCGCTCTGCGGAGAAAGCCCCCTGACGTCCGCATGGATGATGAGCCGCCGAGCGTAGCCACCGCGGATGAGGGCCAGATGAGGCCGGTCGAGAGCTCGGCCCGCGAGGCGGGCGTGCAGGTGCGTGTCGTGCCGGCCGTCGACGTGCTTGCCGCTCTCCCGGAGCGTGCGCCTGCTGACTTGAGGAGTTGCTAAACTCACCAAGTCCCCAGGAGGTCCTGTGCCCACCACCGCCACCACGGCGCCGCTCTACGCGATCAAGGCCGAGCTCTTCCGCTCGCTCGCGCACCCCACCCGCATCCAGGCCCTCGAGGTGCTCAGCGCCGCGCCCGACCACGAGGCCCCCGTGGCCGACCTGCTCGCCGCGACCGGCGTCGAGGCCTCGGTCCTGTCCCAGCACCTGGCGGTCCTCAAGCGCGCCGGTGTCGTGACGTCCTCGCGCACGGGCAACACCGTCGTCTACCGGCTGAGCCGCCCGCTCGTCGCCGAGCTGCTCGTCGTGGCACGCGCCTTCCTGCGCGAGACGCTCGACGCGTCCGGCCGACAGCTCGCCGCCGCGGACGAGCTGCCTCCGCTCCAGGGGGCGAGCGAACGGACCGGGCAGTGAGCCGGGCGGACCGCTCGGTACGCGACCTGCTGCCGTCCCGCGCCGACGTCGACCTCCGACCGCGGACGCTGCGCGCCGACCTGCTCGCGGGCATCACGGTCGGCGTGGTGGCCCTGCCGCTCGCCCTCGCGTTCGGCGTGAGCGCCGGGGTAGGGCCCGGCCCGGGCCTCGTGACGGCCGTGGTCGCGGGCATCGTGGCCGCAGTGCTCGGCGGCTCGCGCGTCCAGGTCAGCGGGCCGACGGGCGCGATGGCCGTGGTCCTGGCCCCGATCGTCGCCCAGCACGGCCCCGCGGCGGTACCGCTCGTCGCAATCCTCGCGGGCGTCGTCGTGCTCCTGGCCGGGGTGACGCGTCTCGGCCGCGTCGTGACCTTCATCCCGTGGCCCGTGGTCGAGGGGTTCACGGCCGGGATCGCCGCGATCATCTTCCTCCAGCAGGTGCCGGCGGCCCTGGGTGTCACGGGCGCGGTGGGCGGCAACCCGCTGCGTGTGGCCATCGACTCCGCCGTCGCCGCGTCCGGGGACGGCCCGACCGCCCTGTGGACCCTCGGCACCGTCGCGCTCGTCGCCGTCGTGATGCTGGTCCTCCCCCGCGTCGCGCCGGCACTGCCCGCCTCGCTCGTCGCGGTCGTGCTCGCCACCGTGGTCGCACAGCTCGTCGGCGCCCCCGTCGCGCGCATCGGAGCGCTGCCCGATTCCCTGCCCCTGCCGTCCGTGCCGCACCTCGACGCCGGGATGCTGCGGTCGCTGATCGGCCCCGCGGTCGCGGTCGCGGCGCTCGCCGCGATCGAGTCCCTCCTCTCGGCCCGCGTCGCCGCGGCCATGCCGTCCCCCGAGCCGGCCGGGCGGCGCGGGGCGACCGGGAGCGCGACCGTGCCCGACGACGCGACCCACCGCTACGACCCCGACCGGGAGCTCGTGGGCCAGGGGCTCGCGTCGATCGCGAGCGGAGCGTTCGGCGGCATGCCCGCGACCGGGGCCATCGCCCGCACCGCGGTCAACGTGCGCGCCGGGGCCCGCACGCGGCTCGCGGCCGTCGTGCACTCGGTCGTGATCCTGGGCGTCATCTACCTCGCGACCGGTCCCGTCTCCGCCATCCCGCTCGCCGCGCTGTCCGGGGTCCTCATGGTCACCGCGGTGCGGATGGTCTCGGTCTCGACCCTCCGGGCCGTACTGACCTCGACGCGCGCGGACGCCGTGGTGCTCGTCGTGACCGCGGTCGTGACCGTCGCGGTCGACCTCATCGAGGCCGTGCAGATCGGGCTGCTCGTCGCGGCGTTCTTCGCGCTGCGCTCGGTCGCGCAGGCTGCCGCGGTCCATCGCGAGCCCCTCCCGGGGCCGGCGCAGCCGGGCGACGAGCACATCGCGCTCTACCGGCTCGACGGCGCCATGTTCTTCGGTGCCGCGGACCGCATCCACGCGCAGATCCGCGACGACCAGGACGCCCTGGTCGTCGTCCTGCGGCTCTCGCACCTGCGCCTGGTCGACGCGACGGGTGCCCACGCGCTCGGTGAGCTCGTCGCGGACCTCGAACGCTCGGGCGTCACGGTCCTGGTCAAGGGCATCCAGCCCGCCCACCTGCCCGTGCTCACGCGCGTCGGCGTCCTCGACGAGCTGCGCCACGAGAAGCACCTGTTCGCCGACCTCCCGCCCGCGATCGAGCACGCGCGCTCGCACGTCGCGCGGGCTCAGGCGGGGGTCGGGGCCGTGACCCGGCCCCCGGGCCCTGCCGCGGTCGCGGCTCCCGGGGACGCCCTCAGCGGTTGACGTCGAGCGTCAGCACGACCGTGACCGTGTCGCCCAGCTCGACGTCCTCGGCCGCGCGGATCCGGTCCTTGAGCGGGACGACGTAGAGCCCGTCCTTGGCGAACAGCGACGTGGTCCACGTCGTCGCCCCGATCCGGGCCGAGACGGGGATCATGCCCCAGCCGTAGGTCACGAGCGACGCGACCTCGCGGATACGGGCGCTCTCCGCATCGGGCACGGACACGAAGTGGAAGGGCGCGGGTCCACGCCAGTGCCACACCTCGCCGACGGCCTCGATCTCCATCTGCCCAGCATCACCCCTGCGCGCGGAGCCCGCCGCACCGACGCCCGGGCGGGCACGTGTCGACGCGCGCCCGCAGGCACGAAGGCTGGCAGGCTCTGCCTCCATGACGCCCGACCTCGCCATGCTGCGCGACCTCGTCGAGTCGACACCGGAGATCCGGCGGTGGCCGGGGGACGGGGCCTCTGAGAGCTGGGTACGGGCGGCCGAGGCCCGGGTCGGACGGCTCCCGGCGTCGTACCGCTGGTGGCTCACGGAGGCCCGCACGAGTCGCGTCGGTCACGTGGACGTCGCGTCGCTCGTGGACCCGGAGCACGTCGCGGAGGCCGACGACGCGCTCACCGCCGAGTGGCGCCTCACCGGGGACAGGTTGTGCTTCGCGAGCAACCCCGACGGAGCCGAGACCTTCTTCTTCGCGCCCGACCGGACCGAGGGCAGCGGTGAGCGCGCGGTCCTCCGCGTCGACGGCATCGACGGGTCCGGGGAGGTCGTCGCCGAGACGTTCGCCGGGTTCGTGTCCGTGCAGGTCGCACTCCTGCGCGGCCTGGGTGACGGACCGAACCCCACGATCGCCGAGACGTGGCGCTCGACGCCGGGCGTGCGGCGCCCCGACGGCTTCACGGTCCACGGCCCGCACCGCTTCGCCGAGGCCAACGAGGCCCACGACATTGCCGACCTCGCCCCGCACTGGGTCCTGGTCGGTGAGGACGGTGAGGGGGCGGGTCTGTTCATGCGGCGTCACGGCCGCGACCGGACGAGCGTCCACCGCCTCGACCTCTCGGCGTTCGCGAGGTCACGCTCCGGCGAGGGCGGGTCGCGCATCGAGGCCGAGGGCGAGCTCGTCACGACCGACCTGCTCTGCCTCCTCGGGGGCGACCCCGCCGCCTGAGGGCGCCGCGCGGGACAGGTCGGTCGCCGTCGGGCCTGAGACGACCGGTCGCTGCCCTAGCGACTCGTCGCGGCCCCCACCGCTCGCTCGAACGCGCCCGCGAGCGCCTCGCGCACCGCGGCCAGCTCGGCGAGGTAGGGCAGCAGCGCGTCGATCTCCGGGCTGGCCGCGTCGAGCTCGGCCGCAGGGACGGTGACGGTCGCCGTGATCCGTCGCCGGGCCCGCGAGAAGCGCACGTTCCGCACCCCCGCCTGGCCTGCCGAGGAGGTGATCGAGCCGCCGAGCGCGAGCATCACGTCGAGCTCGTCGAGCCCGGGGACCTCGACCGCAGCACACTCCGCCTGGAGCGCCCGGCGCAGGACGATCGCCGCGGCGAGGTCTCGCTCGGGGCCGCCCAGCACGTTGCGCTGCGTGAGGATCATCTCTCGCCCTCCGGCGGTGCGAGGTCGGGAACGTTCTGGTCGAGCAGGTCCGCGAAGGTCTCCGCGAGGACGTACCGCTCCCCCGTGTCGTGGTCGGACGTCACGACCGGTCCGTCGTTCGTGACGACGAGCGGGTTTCCCGACCCGTCGAACCCGATCACGAGGCCTTCCTCCGCGACGTCCCAGCCGTCCCTGCGGAAGGTGCGCGTCAGGGTCGCGACGTCGGTGTCCTCGAGCAGTGGAGCGTTGCGCAGCCCGTGGACGGGGACACCCACGAAGCAGCCGCCGTGCCGCCCGACGAGCTCGACGTAGCCCGGGTCGAGAGCTACCCCGAGGCCGCGCACGGCCTCCTCGAGCTGGGCGCGCGTCGCCGGCTCGCCCGCACCGTAGAGGGCGACGGCCGCGTCGAGCCGGGCCAGGAGGTCGGGTGGGAGTGCCATGCCGGCCACCGTAGCCGCGGCGTGGGACACGCGGCCCGACGGCGCCACGCACGCGGGTGCGTGCGTCACCGGTGAGCGTGACGATGGGGCGACACGTCCCGCCCCGACCCGCGAGGTGCACCATGACCAGGTTCGTCGTCGACGCCGGCACCGCCCTGCGACTCGTCGCGGAGGACGCTCAGGTCCCGGACGTCCACGAGCTGCTCGCCCCTGCCCTCCTGCGGTCGCAGACCCTGTCGGCGCTGCACGAGGCCGTGCACCGGGGCGACCTCCCGGCCGAGGTCGGGCGCGAGCACCTGGCGCGCGTCGGCCGCCTCCCGGTCAGGTTGTTCGGGGACGCCGTGCTGCGCCGCACGTCGTGGAAGGTCGCCGACGAGCTGGGCCTGGCCTCGACGTACGCCGCCGAGTACGTGGCCCTCGCCCGGCTCCGGGGCGTCGCGCTCGTGACCACGGATGCCGACCTGGCTCGTGCCGTCGTGGGCGTGGTCGAGACGGCGCCGTACGAGGCGCTGCTCGACGCGGGGACGTGAGCGGCGGCCGTCGGTCGGTGGACGAGCCTCAGGGGCTCGGTGTCCCCAGGCGGTCGAGCGCGCCGATGCTCGCCTCGACGATCTGCGCCTGCGCGTCGGCGCGGCTCGTGGCCGGCTGACCGTCTCCCGGTTGCTCGCCGTAGTCGGCGAAGAAGGCGTGGACGCCCCCTGGGACCTCGACGAACTCGGTGGTGGCGGGCAGGTCGGCGCGGGACGCCTCGATCTTGTCGGGCGTCGTCAGGCCGTCGCGCGATCCCCACACCGAGGTCACCTCGACATCGGCCGTGCTCATGTCGCCCGACGGGTACGAGGCGTGCAGGAGCAGGCCGGTGACCTCGTCGTCGTGCGCGGCGGCGAACGACGCCGCGACGACGCCGCCCAGCGAGTGACCGCCCACCGCCCAGGTGTCGACCTCGTCGAACGCTGCCATCGCCGACGCCGACTGGTTCGGTGACGTGAAGGCGATGCCCAGCGGTTCCTTGAGCGCCACGACCAGGTACCCGGCCTCGGCGAGCGGGCGCAGTACGGCGGCGGTCGCACGCACGTCCACCCGGGCGCCGGGCGAGTAGACCAGGCCGGTCGTCGCCGCACCGTCCCGCGGGACGAACGCTATCCAGCCCGCCTCGTCACGGACCTCGACCGAGCCGTCGCTCTCGAGAGCTGCGAGCGCTGGCGCCGTCGCGGGGAAGGGCCGGAGCCACACGACGGCCGCCGCCAGGACGACCAGGACGGCGACGCCGACACCCACCGCGACCCCACGCAGGACACGGCGAGCCAGCGGGCGCCGTGGCGAAGGACCACGATCACGTCGGCGGGCACCCAGGAGGGCAACCGCGAGGACGAGCAGGCCCGCGACCACGCTCGCTCCGAGGACCGCAGCGAGCGCCCAGTGCTGGTGGCGCACGGTGTCGCCGGTCGTCGCGACGACCCAGACGGGCGCTGCGACCAGCGCGACCCCCAGGACGACGAGCAGCAACCGCTCAAGGGTCGCGGCAGAAGATGCCCTGGGCGGGACGGGCAGACCTGCCTCGGTACCCGATGCCGACGTGTTCACCGGTGCTCCGTACTTCTCGACGACGCCCACAGGGGCTGGGCGTCCGTCACGCTAGCAGGAGGCTCGGCGACGAGGTCGGCAGCGTACGGTGCGCGCGCGGGACGACCCCTCCTCTGGACACACTGGTCCGGGCGCGCGCGATGAGTTTCGGGGACGCCCAGGGTCTACCCCGACGACACCACGAGACGGGCCGCGAGCAGACCGGGCCGCTCGACCGACCGAGAGGCTCCGCCATGACCGACATCGAGACCCGCACGCTCGAGGCACCGGGTGCGACCGTGACCTACGACGTCCGCGGCGACCTGAGCGCCGCCACTCCCGAGGTGCCCGCGCTGCTGCTCATCGGCTCGCCCATGGGCGCCGACGGGTTCGGCACGCTCGCCTCGCACTTCACCGACCGACCGGTCGTCACCTACGACCCTCGCGGGGTCTCGCGCAGCGTCCGGCCCGACCCCGGGTCGCCCGTCCGCCCCGAGGACCACGCCGACGACCTCCACCGCGTGATCGACGCCCTGGGCGTCGGGCCCGTCGACATCATGGCGAGCAGCGGCGGTGCCATCAACGCGCTCGCCCTCGTGGCCGAGCACCCCGAGCAGGTGCGGACCCTCGTGGCCCACGAGCCGCCGTCGGGCCCCGCGCTGCCCGACCGCGACGCCGCGCTCGCGGCGGTCCAGGCCGTCTCGGAGACCTACCGGACCCAGGGGTTCGGGGCCGGCATGGCGCGGTTCATCACCCTGACGAGCTGGGAGGGGCCGTTCCCCGACGACGTCGCCGAGCTCCCCGCGCCGGACCCGGCCGCGTTCGGCTTCCCCGCCGGGGACGACGGGTCGCGCGACGACCCGCTGCTGGGTCAGAACCTCATCTCCTGCACCCACTACGAGCCCGCCTACGACGCGCTCACCTCGGCCTCGACCCGCGTGGTCCTCGCGGCGGGCGACGAGTCCGGCCAGCAGATGGCTGCGCGCGCGGCGCGGGCCATCGCCAAGAGCCTCGGCTCCGAGGCGGTCGCGTTCCCGAGCGGGCACGGCGGCTTCCTGGGTGACGAGTACGGGATGCCGGGCGACCCCGCGGGCTTCGCCGCAGCGCTGCGGACCGTGCTCGACGGCGACGGGCCGCGCTGAGCACCTCGCGGAGGGCAGCGGGCTCCCGCGAGGTGAGCCCGCCGCCCGGGTGAGTGCCGCCGTCGGGCACTCTGCGTCCCCCAGATGCCAGCAGCGGCGACCGCGAGGACCATGGCCGCATGACGAACCTGCTGACCGCCGACCCGCCGCCCGACACCCTGGCTCGACGCATCGGGCGCATCGCGCTCGGGCTGAGCCTGGTCTTCGCCGGGATCGGGCACCTGACGTTCTCGCGCGAGGAGTTCCAGGCCCAGGTCCCCGACTGGTTCCCCGTGAACGAGGACGTGACGGTCCTCGCGTCGGGGGCCGTCGAGATCGCGCTCGGTTCGTCGCTCGTCGTGCTGTCGCGCCGACGGGTCGCGGTCGGGCTCGTCGCGGCGGCGTTCTTCGTCGTGATCTTCCCCGGGAACATCGGGCAGTGGCTCGAGCACAAGGACGGGTTCGGGCTCGACACCGACGCCAAGCGGTTCGGCCGCCTGTTCTTCCAGCCCGTGCTCGTCGCGTGGGCGCTCTGGTCGACGGGCGCGTTCACCGCGCTGCGCACGCCGCGGGACTGAGGAGACCTACCGGTGCGACGCAGCGTCCCCCGACACCGCGGGCATGCCCAGTGCGGCGTCGACGAGCGTCTCCGCCGCGGCGCGGGCGCGCGCCGCCACGGCAGGGTCCCCCGAGATCGCGGCGGTCGTCTGCGCCCCCTCGGCCAGGATGACGAGCTGACCTGCGAGCGCCGGAGGGGCACCGGCGTCGTCGACCAGTCGTGCGACGAACCCCTCGAACGAGGCCTTGTGCGTCCGGACCGCGTCGGCGACCGCGGGGTGAGTGGTCCCGAGCTCGCCGAACGCGTTGATGAAGGCACAGCCGCGGAAGTCGTCGGCGCAGAACCAGTCGGCGAGGTAGTCGTAGATCGCGAGGAGCCGGGCGCGCGGGTCCGGCTCACCCTCGACGCGCTCGGTGATCCCCCGCTCCCACTGCTCGTGCTTGCGCGCGAGCACGGCCAGGACGATGTCGTCCTTCGAGGGGAACGTGGCGTACAGGCGCCGCAGGGACACGCCCGACTCGCGGCGCAGCTCGTCCATGCCGACGGCCGCGTAGCCCTTGGCGTAGTAGAGGCGGTCGGCTGCGTCGACGATCTTCTCCCGTGCTTCCTCTGCAGTCATGTCCATCATCCTACTTGCACCGAGAACGATCGTTCTCTAGAGTCAGGACCAGCGGCGAGAACGATCGTTCTCACGCTCCATCGTGAAGGGACGCATCATGGGCACGATCACCTCCGGCACCGAGAACAGCACACCCGTCGAGCTCTACTACGAGGACCACGGGACGGGGCAGGCCGTCGTCCTCGTCCACGGCTACCCGCTCGACGGGAACAGCTGGGAGCGCCAGTCCCGCGTCCTGCTCGACGCCGGGTACCGCGTCATCACCTATGACCGCCGCGGGTTCGGTCAGTCGAGCAAGGTCGGGACCGGGTACGACTACGACACGTTCGCTGCGGACCTCGACGCCGTCCTCGAGACCCTCGACCTGCGCGACGTGATCCTCGTCGGCTTCTCCATGGGCACGGGCGAGCTCGCCCGCTACGTCACGAACCACGGCCACGACCGCGTCGCCAAGCTCGCGTTCCTCGCCTCGCTCGAGCCCTTCCTCGTCCAGCGCGACGACAACCCCACGGGCGTCCCGCAGGAGGTGTTCGACGGGATCGCCGAGACGGCCCGCGCCGACCGCTTCGCCTGGTTCACGCAGTTCTACAACGACTTCTACAACCTCGACGAGAACCTCGGCGAGCGCATCTCCCAGGAGGTCGTCACCGCGAGCTGGAACACCGCGACCGGCTCGGCCCCCGTCGCCGCCTACGCCGTCGTGCCCACCTGGATCGAGGACTTCCGCGACGACGTCGCGGCCGTCCGGGCGAGCGGCAAGCCCGCGCTCATCCTGCACGGCACGGCCGACCGGATCCTGCCCATCGACTCGACGGGCCGCCCGTTCCACGCGGCCTTCCCCGAGGCCGACTACGTCGAGGTCGACGGCGCACCGCACGGGCTCCTGTGGACCCACGCCGAGGACGTCAACCGGGCACTGCTCGCGTTCGTCCAGAAGTAGCGCACGCCCCGCGCGGCGCACCGGGCCCCGTGGTCCGGTGCGCCGCGTCGGCGTGCGGGGTGGGCGACCACGGGGCTACACGGCCGAAGGGAACGCCTTGCGCGCGACCACCACGACGACGAGCCCCACGAGCACCAGGACCGCCCCCACGAAGGGCAGCCAGCCGACCCCGTACCCCGCGAGCACGGCACCGCCCAGGGCCGCTCCCCCGCCGATCCCGATGTTCGCGGTCGAGTTCACGAGCGCCCCCACGACGTCGGGCGACGCGCCCCGCGTACGGATCGCAGCCGTCTGGAAGATCGACGCCACGCCGCCGAACCCCGCGCCCCACACCGCGGCGGCCACGAGCACGGGGGCGAGCGCGGGGAACGCCAGGCCCAGCGCGCACAGACCCAGCGTCAGCGTCACCAGGACCACGAGGACCGTCCGGCGCGGCCGGCGGTCGAGCGAGACCCCCGCGTACCAGGTCCCGACCAGGCCCAGCGCCCCGAGCCCGAGCAGCACCGGTCCCACACCCGCGACCGAGAGCCCGGCAGCCAGGAGCAGGACCGACACGTAGGTGTACACCGAGAACTGGCCCAGGTAGACGAGCGCGTTCGCGGTCGAGACCACGGCCAGGCGCGAACGTCGGGCAGCCTGCCCGTGATCGTCTCGCCGCGCGCCCCCTCCGCCCGCGACGGCCGGCAGGAGCAGCGCGACCAGCACCGTGGTGAGCGCGCAGACCCCGGCGAGCACCGCGAACGCGGTCCGCCAGCCCACGGCTGCACCCAACGAGGTCGAGAGCGGCACGCCGAAGACGAAGCCCGCCGACGCCCCGGCGGTCACGAGCGCGAGCGCGCGGCCCGTGAACAGCGGCTGCACGAGCCGCGCGCCGTACCCGATGCTCACCGAGAAGAACAGTGCGTGCGCGATCCCGCCCACGGCCCGCCCGGCCGCGACGACGGCGAACGTCGGCGCCACCGCGACCAGGGCGTTGCTCACGGTGTACGCGACGAGCGTCCCGAGCAGCAGGCCCTTGCGCGGGAGGCGCACGGTCGCGAGCGTCAGCGGCACCGCGAGCGCGGCGACCATGAAGGCGTAGACCGTCACGAGCAGCCCCGTGGTCGACTCCGTGACGTCCAGCTCGTCGCTCATGAGCGGCAGCAGGCCCACCGGGAGCAGCTCGGTCGTCACGGCGAGGAAGGTCGCGAGCATGAGCGCAAGGATCCCCCCGGCGGCGTCCCGCACGGTCCCCGGACGCCAGCCCGGTGAGGCGTTCGGCGCAGGATCGGTCACCCAGGCATCTTGGCACGGCGCGTCGCCCTCCTCACGACGCGCCGCAGGGACGGGCACGCGGGGCCGCACCTAGGGTGAGGAGCAGGACCCGAGGGGACGGGAGGCACGGATGGTCGAGACCGTGACGCTCGACCTGCCCTTCCGCGACCGCTGGCTCGTGCAGAACAGCCCCGCCCGGCGCGTCCCGAGCCACGGGGTCGACATCCTGGGCGAGCGCTACGCGATCGACTTCGTGGGCGTCGACGAGCGGCACCGCACGGCCGCGGTGCGCGACTGGCGCACGCTCCTCGCGACCGAGCCGCCCGAGCGCTTCGTCGCGTTCGGGCGCCCGATCCTCGCGCCTGCAGGCGGTGTCGTGGCCCACGTGCACGACGGCGAGCACGACCACGAGGCCCGTCGCTCCCAGCCCGCCCTCGTGCCCTACGCGCTCGGGGCCGCCGGGCGCCTGCGCAAGGGCGTGCACGCCGTGGCGGGGAACCACGTGACGATCGCGCTCCCCGGTGCCCGGGCGTTCGTGTCGCTCGTGCACCTGCGGCGCGGGACCGTGCAGGTCGGGGTCGGCGACGAGGTGCACGTGGGGCAGCAGCTCGCCGAGTGCGGCAACTCCGGGAACTCGACCCAGCCGCACGTCCACGTGCAGGTCGCCGACAGCCTGGACCTCACGGTCGCCCAGGGGGTCCCGGTCGCGTTCCGCGACTTCCGCGAGTGGCTCCGCGGCCGGGGCGAGCCCCTCGACCGGGCGACAGGACTGCCCGGCGAACGCTCCGTCGTCGAACCCTTGCCCCTCGCCGGGACGTGACGGGCGCACGACCTTCACGTCCCGGCGCCGGCTCACCCGGGGCACGAGCGCAGCGGGGCTAAACGCTTCACCCCCTGGCCACCGACGCCCCGTGCTCCTCACCATGGGCCGGGTCCGCACGACCGTGCGGACGACGCCGCCAGAGACGAGGACGTCCGATGAGCCGCACCCCCCTCCCACCCGACGCCGCCCCCGGGCGCCTCGCCCCCGTCGTCGCGGGCCTGACGACGGCCGCGCTGCTCGCGACCCTCGCGGCCGTGGGCGTCGGAGCCGCCGCGCGCACCGCCCACGCCGCCGAGACCCCGGGCATCCATGTCGCCGACGGCCGGATCGTCGAGGGCGACGGCACCGACCTGGTGCTGCGCGGCGTCAACCACGCGCACACCTGGTTCACGGGCCAGACCTCGTCGATCGAGGCCATCAAGGACGCGGGCGCGAACTCGGTGCGCGTCGTGCTCTCGAGCGGCGACCAGTGGACGCGGAACACCCCCGAGGACGTCGCGCACATCGTCGACCTCTGCGAGGAGAACCGGCTCGTGTGCGTCCTCGAGGTCCACGACACCACGGGCTACGGCGACCAGTACGCGCCCGCGGCGGGCACGCTCGACCAGGCCGTCGACTACTGGGAGGACCTGTATCCCACGCTCGCGGGGACCGAGGACTTCGTCATGGTCAACATCGGCAACGAGCCGTTCGGCAACGACGCCGCGACCAACACGCGCTGGGGTGCGGAGACGTCCGCGGCGATCGGGCGCCTGCGAGACATCGGGTACGAGCACGCGATCGTCGTCGACGCCCCGAACTGGGGGCAGGACTGGACGAACATCATGCGGGCCGAGGCCGACGAGGTCTTCGTGTCCGACCCCGACGCCAACACGATCTTCTCGATCCACATGTACGGCGTGTACGCGCAGGCCTCGACCGTCACGCAGTACCTCGAGCACTTCGTCGACGCGGGCCTGCCCCTGATCGTCGGGGAGTTCGGCTGGCGGCAGACGTCGTCGGACGTCGACGAGGACGTCGTGCTGGCCGAGGCCGAGCGCCTCGACCTCGGGTGGCTCGCCTGGTCGTGGAGCGGCAACACCGACCCGTACCTCGACATGGTCCTGGGCTTCGACCCGGCGAACCCGAGCGCGTGGGGCACGCGCATCGTCGACGGGCCCGACGGCCTGCGGGACACCGCGGTCGAGGCGTCGTGGTTCGGCGGCACGGTCGAGCCCACCGAGGAACCCACGGAGGAGCCGACCGAGCAGCCCACCGAAGGGCCCGAGGACTGCACCGCGGCGCTGCGCGTCGTGGGCTCGTGGCCCGGAGGGTGGCAGGGCGAGGTCACGGTCACGGCGGGGTCCGCGCCGGTCGACGGCTGGTCGGTCGGCGTCCCGCTCCCGGCGGGGGCCTCGGTGACCCAGCTCTGGGGCGGGGTCCGCACCTCCACGCCCGACGGCGTCGTCGTGACCCCCGCGGCCTGGAACGGGACGCTCGCGGCGGGCGGGGCGGCGACGTTCGGGTTCATCGGGACGGGTGCCGCGCCGTCGGGCACGGGCGTGACCTGCGCGGGGTCCTGACGGGACTGCCGGGCGCTCCTCGCGGGGAGCGCCCGGCGGGACGCGGCGGGGCTGCATGCCCGACGGCGCAGCCTGGGTCGCGTGTTCGGCGCGGCCAGGAGCGACCGAGGCTCACGCCAGCGGCTGGAGCCTGAACAGGCGGACCACCCGGCCCGACTCGCGCTCGTACGCGCGGTACCCCGGCCACTGCGCCTGGATGAGGTCCCACGCGGCCTCACGCTCGCCGTCGTCCTCGACGAGGGACGCCCGCACCCTCATGTCCCGGCCGCGCACCGTGATCGCGGCGTCGGGGTGCGCCAGCAGGTTGTACGTCCAGGCCGGGTGCCGGTCCCGCGCGAACGACGTCCCGGCCACGATCGCCCGGCCATGGCCGTCGGGCGTGTACATGAGGTAGGTGCTGCGCGGCTCGCCCGACCTCGCGCCTGTCGTGTGCAGGACGAGCGAGGGCACGAGGATCGCGCTGAGCTGCACGCGACCTCGCGAGACGCGCGCGAGGAAGCGTTCGGCCGGCGGCAGCACGACCGGCCCGATCCTGCGGAACGCCCGCGTGCGCGTGAGCGGGGCGACGAGCGACCGGACGACCTGCAGCAGGGAGGTCATGCCCTCCATGATGGCCGCGACGGCTGCGGGGTGCGCGTCCGGGGTGGCCGATCGAGCGGCCGGGTGCGAGGCGAGGGGCGGGATCGACGGGCGCCAGGCATCGGGCCCGTCAGCGCGCCGCCGCGTACTCCTCATCGGTCACGTGCTCGAGCCACGTCGTGGTGGTCGCCGCGTCGTCGGCGTTCTCGAGCATCGCGAGGTGCTCCATGAAGTCGTCCGTGGTCGCGCCGTGCCAGTGCTCCTCGCCCGGCGGGCAGTAGACCGTCTCGCCGGGATGCACCTCGACCACGGACTCCCCGCGGGACTGGACGAGCGCCACGCCCGACACCACGTGCAGCGTCTGCCCCTTGGCGTGCGAGTGCCAGGCGGTCCGTGCCCCCGGCGCGAAGCGCACGAGCGCGACGACCATGCGCTGCGAGGGGTCCTGCGGCAGGGCGATCGGGTCGAGCCACACGTCGCCCGTGAACTGCTCGGGCGGGTTCTTGGTGGTCGCGGGCTTGGTCAGCTTCTGCATCAGAGGTCCTTCTCGGTGGGGATGGTGGTCGGGCGTCCTGTCGGCCCGGGGCTCCCGGCGGGAGCACCGGCCTGCACCCCGTGGCCCTCGGCGGCCGCGCCGTCGGCCTCCGTGGCGCGCGTGGCGGCCCACGAGGCGAGGAGCTTGAGCCCGTCGTCGGACGACGACCCGGGTACCGCGGTGTAGACGTTGAGCTGCAGGCCGGCGTCCGCGGGCAGCTCCAACGCCTCGTAGTCGAGCTCGAGCCTGCCCACCGCCGGGTGGTGGAAGACCTTGGTCCCCGTCCGGTGGAGCCGCACGTCGTGCGACGCCCAGAGCCGACGGAAGTCCTCGCTGCGGGTCGACAGCTCCCCGACCAGCGCGGTGAGCGCCGAGTCGAACGGGTTCTTCCCGGCCTCGGCCCGCAGGATCGCGACCGCGTCGTGCGCGATCCGGTCGTACCGGTCGCCCCAGAACTCGCGTGCGGCGTCCGGGTCGAGGAACTGGAACCGGGCCGTGTTGACGGGCTTGTTCGCGATCCGCTCGGGCGAGTCGTAGATCGGCGCGTAGAGCGCCCGGCCCAGGGTGTTCGTGCCCAGCACGTCGAGCCGACCGTTGCGCACGAACGCGGGCGCGCCGTCCATCGCGTCGAGGATCCGCTGGACGGCGGGCCGCAGGACCGGCGCCGGAGTCCGGCGGGCGCGCGACCGCGCAGCGCCCGACGCGTTGGCCGCACGCGCCAGGTCGAACAGGTGGCGGTGCTCGGCCTCGTCGAGCTGGAGCGCCTGGGCCAGGGCCTCGAGCACCTCCTCGGACACCCCGCCGAGGCTCCCGCGCTCGAGCCGCGTGTAGTAGTCGACGCTCACCCCGGCGAGCATCGCGACCTCCTCGCGACGCAGGCCAGGGACCCGACGGTTGGTGCCGTACGCGGGCAGACCGGCGCGGTCCGGGGTGATCCGGGCGCGGCGCGTCGTGAGGAAGTCGCGGGTCTCCGCCTTCAGGTCCATGCCTACGACGGTACGACCAGAGGCCGGTGCGGGGGGAGGTACTGGTGGTACCCGGGACTGCCCGGGCCCTCGTGAGCCGGGCCCACCCGCTGGCTCAGCGACGCGCCCGGCTCACCGGTGCACGTCGTACGTCAGGCGCAACGCGCCCGTCTCCGTCGGCTCGGAAGCCGCCAGGCGCCAGCTCGACGCGGGCAGGCCGTCGTCGAACAGCCGCTCTCCCCCGCCCGAGATCTCGGGGCACAGCATGAGGCTCAGGCGGTCGAGCCGTCCTGCGGCGACGAGCTGTCGCAGGATCGACGCGCTCGACATGACCCACACGTCACCGCCGGCCTGCTCCTGAAGGTGCGCGACGACGTCGGGCGGGCTCTGCGCGGTCACGCGCGCCCCCGACCACCCGGCCTCGGTGAGCGTGCGCGAGAAGACGACCTTCTCGACGTCGTCCAGCCAGCGCGAGAACTCCCGGCTGCGCGGGTCCGCGGACTCGTCGCCCGCGACCGCGGGCCAGTAGGAGCGGAACCCCTCGTAGTTCTTGCGGCCGAGAAGGACCGTGGTGCTGGTCCGCATCAGGTCCTCCAGGAGGCCGAACGCCGCGTCGCTCACGGCGTGCGGGGCCACCCATCCCATGTCGTTCTCGCCGCCCGGGCCGTTGATGCGGCCGTCGAGCGAGACGGAGACGTTGCCGACGACGGTGCGTGAGCTCGGGGCCATGGTGCGATCCTCCTGCGGTGGGACTGGTGTCGCACGGTAGACGGGCGCGGGACCGAGAACTCATCGGTCCCGCGGACAGCGCGGAGGCCGGACCGAGAACCGGACATCTCGACCAGCAGGAGGTGCGTGCCGATGCTCTTCCGACAGCAACAGTCATGGCGTCCAGTCGCTACCGCGGGCAATGCCCCCGGTGCTACAGTCTCGCAGTTCACCTCCCCCCAAGACGCGAGGCGCGGTCCATGATCACCCAGCTTGCCCGGTACACCCGACACATGATCCTTCTGACGATCGTCGGGATCCTCCTGATCCTCGTCTCGCAGGCCGGCTCCGACTCGGGGGGCTTCCTCGTGACGGGGATCCTCGCCGTGGTCGTCGGGGTGGGCCTGCTCGTCCTGACCATCGTCGGCGGCCGACGCAAGAGTCGCCAGTGACGGCCCGCACGGGCTCGAGCCGGCGCGCCACGGTCCTTCTCGCCGCCCCGATCGCCCTCGTCCTCGCGCTGTCCGCCTGCTCGGGCGGGGCGGACGAGGCCTCCCCGACCCCCACGCCGTCCGCTCCGAGCGGCGTGCTCGCAGGGTCCGAGCACGGCCTCGCCGTGGGGAGCACGGAGGCCGTCCCGTTCGACGCGTCGGCCGTGAGCCAGGGACCGCAGGCCACGTTCACCACCCCGGCGACAAGCCTCGTCTACGACGGCAAGGGCAACGAGGACCCGGCCGTCGCCCAGGTCGAGCTCACCTCCCTGACCGAGGGCTCGGTCGAGGACCTGAACCTCGACGAGTCGTCGCTCGCTCTCGTCGAGGGCGCCACGCTCTACTACCTGTCGTACAAGCTCTCGTACGTCAACGGTCCCGTGTTCACCATGCCGAACTTCAACTCGTTCGCTCTCCTCGCGGGCGACGAGAACGTCACGGACGACATCTCCAACTTCAGCGCAGGGAACGCCGAGTGCGGCACGGCCTACGAGGTCGAGAACTTCGGGGCCGGCGCCTCCATGGAGACCTGCACCTGGTTCTTCGTCACCGCGGGCAACCCCGCCCCCACCGCCGTGCAGTGGTACTCGCCCGCGATGCTGGACGCGGGACTGACCCCGGTCACCTGGCCCATCGGCTGAGTCCGCGGGGCGCTGCCGCGGCGGTCGGCGCCCCGTCCGCCGCTCCGGATGCGCGAGCCGTGAACGGCTGCAAGGCTCCGAGACATGTCACGATCCAAGCCAGCCTCCCCCGCCATCGTCCGGCAGCAGCAGGCCTTGCGAGACAGCCTGCCGTTCCACGACACCCAGGACTTCGACGACACCAGTCGTGGGCTCCTCGGCCGACGCACCCCGAACGCGGTGACCGCCGAGGACGGCCGCGTCGTCTGGGACAACGACACCTACGACTTCCTCCAGGGCGAGGCCCCGGACACGGTCAACCCGAGCCTGTGGCGCCAGTCCCAGCTCGTCGCGACGCAGGGCCTGTTCGAGGTCGTCGAGGGCATCTACCAGGTCCGTGGCTTCGACCTGTCCAACGTCACCTTCATCGAGGGCGAGACCGGCGTGATCGTGCTGGACCCCCTCATCTCGACGGAGACGGCCGCCGCGGCGCTCGCGCTGTACCGCGAGCACCGCGGGGACCGCCCGGTCACGGGCGTCATCTACACCCACTCGCACGTCGACCACTTCGGCGGTGTCAAGGGTGTCACGACCCAGGAGGACGTCGACGCCGGGCGCGTGCCGGTCCTCGCTCCCGAGGGGTTCACCGAGCACGCCGTCTCGGAGAACGTCTACGCGGGCACGGCCATGGGGCGCAGGTCGGGATACATGTACGGGGCGGCTCTCGCGCGCGGGCCGCAGGGACAGGTCGGGGCCGGGCTCGGACAGACGACGTCGACGGGAACCATCACCCTCATCGCCCCGACCGTGGACATCACCACGACCGGCGAGGAGAAGACGGTCGACGGCGTCCGGATGATCTTCCAGATGGCCCCCGACACCGAGGCGCCGTCGGAGATGCTCGTCTACTTCCCCGACCACCGCGCGCTGTGCGCGGCCGAGGACGCGACGCACAACCTGCACAACCTGCTGACGCTGCGCGGCGCCGTCGTGCGTGACCCGCATGCCTGGGCGCACTACCTCACCGAGTCGATCGAGCTCTTCGGCGACGACCTCGAGGTCGTCTTCGCGTCCCACCACTGGCCCACGTGGGGCAACGCACGCATCCTTGAGTACCTGAACATCCAGCGCGACCTCTACGCGTACCTCCACGACCAGACCTTGCGCCTGCTCAACCAGGGACTGACCGGGATCGAGATCGCCGAGGTCCTCACGCTCCCCCCGGCGCTCGAGAACGCGTGGAGCACCCATGGCTACTACGGCTCCGTGAGCCACAACGTCAAGGCCATCTACCAGCGGTACATGGGCTGGTACGACGGGAACCCCGCGCACCTGTGGGAGCACCCGCCGGTCGAGGCGGGCAAGCGCTATGTCGAGCTCGGCGGTGGTGCGGACGCCGTGGTCGCCAAGGCCCAGACCGCGTTCGACGAGGGCGACTACCGCTGGGTCGCGGAGCTCCTGAACCACGTCGTCTTCGCCGAGCCCGACCACGCCGGAGCACGCGAGCTGCTCGCCGACACCTACGAGCAGCTCGGGTACGGGGCGGAGAACGGCACCTGGCGCAGCGTCTACCTCTCGGGGACGACCGAGCTGCGCGACGGCCCGTTCGGGACGCCCATCGTCACGGTGTCGGGTGACATGGTCGCCCAGCTCTCCCCGACGATGCTGTTCGACGCCCTCGCGATCCAGGTCGACGGGCCGCGGGCGTGGGACGAGAACCTGTCGATCGACGTCGTGCTGACCGACGTCGACGAGCGCTACCGCCTGCGCCTCGCCAACGGGGTGCTCAGCTACAACACGGCCGTCCAGAAGAGCCCTGCCGACGCCACGCTCACCGGGACCAAGCGTGCGCTACCGGTCCTCGCGAGCGGGAACGTCACCCCGGACACGCTTGCCCAGGCGGGCATCGAGCTGACCGGTGACGCGACCGTGCTGGGTCGCCTCGCCGCCGTGCTGGACCCGGGAGACCGGGACTTCGCCATCGTCACCCCGTGACCCGGGCCATGTCCTCACCTGTCGCAGTCCCGTCGCCCCGGTGGCGAGTCGCACCCTCGGTGCCCGTCGCGGCGGTCGTGTTCGTCGTCTACTGCGTGATCGTCGTCGGCCTGATGAAGGTCTCGGGCGTCGGGTACGAGCACTTCTTCGACACCGCGGACACCACGCTGCGCACCGCGGTCCTGCCGCTCGCGGCAGGCGCCGTCTGGCTCGTCGCCTTCCTCGCCTGGGCGCGCTGGGACCACGTGTTCCGGGACGCTCGCCGCCTGCCGACGAGCTGGTTCCTCTGGACGCTGCCGGCCGTCATGGTCCTCATCTCGGTGCTGCACCTCCTAGGACTCGAGTGGAGCCTGTTCGCCCCCGCGCACGTGCTCGCCGTCCTGCTGGCGAGCCTGCTCGTCGGGTTCACCGAGGAGACCTTGTTCCGTGGGGTCGTCCTGCGCTCGATGCGGCAGGGGGAACGGTCCGAGGGCATGGCGATCCTGTGGACGACGCTCTGGTTCGGCGCGTTCCACCTGACCAACCTCCTGCTGAACGAGCCCGGCGCCGTCATCCAGATCTTCTTCGCCGCCCTCACCGGGACCGGCCTCTACCTGGCGCGGCGCGGGACCGGCACGATCCTGGCCGCCATGGCCCTCCACGCGCTCTGGGACTTCTCGTCCTTCCTGGTCGGGGTCCACCCGGCCGACAACGGTGCGGCCATGGGCGCGAACTTCCTCGTCCCGGTCGTCTACGTCCTGGCTGCGGTGACGCTCGTCGTGCTCGTCGTCCGCGAGCGCACGCGGCCCGCCCGCGAGGCGATCACCCCGGCGCTCGTGCCCGACGTCGGGGCGCGCCCGTGAGCTGTGTCCAGTGGGGCTCGCGCCCTCTGGCCGACCGCTGATCAGCACCCCACCTGCGACGAC
This sequence comes from Oerskovia sp. Root918, assembly GCF_001428945.1. Taxonomy (NCBI): domain Bacteria; kingdom Bacillati; phylum Actinomycetota; class Actinomycetes; order Micrococcales; family Cellulomonadaceae; genus Oerskovia; species Oerskovia sp. Root918. The sequence goes on along the minus strand of NZ_LMJG01000017.1, from coordinate 47,597 downwards.
GGACCTTGAGCGCCGACCTGCTCGCAGGCGGGAGGACGCTTGTCCGCACAACCGGCCGAGAGCGACAGGAGGTGTTCATCGGTCGTTCGTCGGCCCGCAGTCGCCAGGTCGTCGCGTGGAAAGACCGTCTGAGGGTCCCCACCCGACGAAAGGACCACGATGCGACCACGCAACGGAGCGACCCTCGCCACCGCGACCTGCCTCTCGGCAACGTTGCTGCTGGCCGGGCTCCCGGCGGCTGCGACCGCCGACGATCACGCGCACAGCACGACCCCGACGACCTCCGAGGGCCACGTCCTCGCGAGCGAGAGCTTCGACGGGCTCACCACGAGCCTGCGGCCCCGGGTCCACGAGACCCACATCCCCATGAGCACCCTCGGCTGGACGCCCGAAGCGCCGGCCGGCTGGACGGTCACGAACGATCCGTCGATGGCCGGCAAGGGCAAGGACGAGTGGCGGGGATGGACCTTCGCGACCCCGGCGTTCTGGTCGGCGGCCCAGACCGGGCAGGGGCGCGAGCAGTTCACCAAGGCGTCGGGGGTGCTCGCCGTGGCGGAGAACGACGAGTGGGACGATGGCAACACCCCCGGCGAGCAGCTCTTCTCGAGCACGCTCACGTCCCCCGGGATCACTGTGGCCGGGGGCTCGACCGTGCACGTGAACTTCGACTCGAGCTACCGGCAGACGGGCCCCCAGGTCGCAGGCCTCGAGGTCTCGTTCGACGGCGGGGCTCCTCGACGGCTCTTCGAGTACTCGACCGAGGCCCTCGGCGACCAGGTCTACCTGCAGGACCGGACCCTCACCCAGCCCGTGGTGGTCCCCGCCGGCGTGACCTCCATGCGGGTGTCGTGGGTCGTCGAGCGGGCGACGAACGACTGGTACTGGGCCATCGACGACTTCTCCGTGACCGACGCGGCCGTGCCTGGAGCGGAGTCCCCGCTTCCGCCTCCCCCACCAGGTCCCGCCGACGTCCCGGACGGCATCAGCGACCGCAAGGTACTGTTCGTCGACTTCGACGGCGTCCGGCTCGACAAGCTGCGCGAGTACGACACCCCCAACATCGACGCGCTCGCCGCGGCGGGCCAGCTCAGCGCCTCGTACCTGCAGGACAACGCCCTCGGCCCGACCGTCTCGGGTCACGGGCACGCCAACCTGCTGTCCGGTGTCTGGGTCGACAAACACCGTTCTCCCGACAACAGCTTCACGAACCCCAACATCGAGGCGTACCCCGACGTCCTGACGCGGCTCGAGCAGGTGAACCCGCGCTTCTCGACGTTCTCCACCGCCGACTGGGCTCCCCTCAACCAGCACCTGATCCTGCGGCCCGACGTGAAGATGCAGCAGAAGGGCGCGTCGGTCGCCGCGACCGACGCCCAGAGCGTCGAGGACGCCGTCGAGGTGCTCTCGACCCGCAACCCGGACGCCATGGTCGTCTACCTGCACAACGGCGACGCCACGGGGCACGCGTACACCGCAGAGTCGCCGCAGTACAAGACGACGATCGAGACGCTCGACCGCCAGGTCGGTGAGCTCGTGGACGCCATCGAGGCCCGTGCGACAGCCCAGCAGGAGGACTGGCTGATCGTGTCGTCGACCGACCACGGATTCACGGGGTACGGGCACGGTGGGGACCAGCACCTGACCCGCAAGGTCTGGGTCCTCGCGTCAGGCGGCGACGTGCCGGCGACGGGAACGGCGATCCGGGAGTGGCGCCAGGTCGACCTCGTCCCGACGATGCTCAAGCACCTCGGGGTCGAGATCGACCCCTCGTGGGGCCTCGAGGGCGTCCCGATCGGCACGCCCTCGCGCGACCCCTTCGACACCGTCGCGACGGCGTTCCAGGGCGTGGTCGACGAGCCTGCCAAGCCCGAGGACACCCAGGGGTGGACCAAGCAGACGCCCGCGGGATGGTCGATCGACGAGAGGACTCCCGACGTCGGGGTCACGGAGTACCGCGGGTGGTCCTTCATGTCGGGCGAGTTCTGGACCACGAGCCAGGAAGGACAAGGACGGGGGTCGTTCGTCCGCGGCCGCGACGTCATCGCCGTCGCCGACCCCGACGAGTGGGACGACCTCGGCGAGCCGACGGTGTCGGGCGCCCGCTTCGACTCGACGCTGTGGTCACCGTGGCAGACGGTCGGGGGCGGTGGCGCGGTGAACCTGTCGTTCGTCCACCACTACCGCCAGATCAACGCGTCCGCCTCGCAGCACGCCGAGGTCGTCGCCGAGTTCGACGACGGCACGACCCAGGTCCTGTGGGAGCGAGACGCCTCCCAGGGGCCGCTGTTCGAGATCTCCCGGCCGGTGTCGTTGTCCACGACGGCACCCGACGGTGCGACCGGGGTGCGGATCGGATGGCGCCTGTCCGACGCGGGGAACAACGGGTACTGGGCGGTCGACGCGCCCCAGATCGCCGCGGAGGGGTCGACCGAGGATCCCGTCGTCGAGCTGGACGTCGAGGTCATGCCGCGCTGCGTCGCCGGCAGGGTCACCCTCGCCGTGCGTGCGGTCAACGCGGGAGACGTCCCTGCTGACGTGAGGGTGACCACGCCCTTCGGCAGCCGGACCTTCGTGGAGGTGCTCCCCGGGAAGAGCGCCCACCAGTCGTTCGCGACCCGGGCGTCGTCGGTCGAGGCCGGCACGGTCACCGTCACGGGAACCGCGAGCATCGACGGGTCTCCGGTGAGCACGCCGTACGAGCAGTCGATCCCCGCGGCGGCCTGCTGACCCTTCGACCGTCCGGACCGTACCGGAGCGACGAGGGCGCTGGGCACGCGGCTGTCCGCGCTGCCCAGCGCCCTCGTCAGGCGACCGATCGCAGGGTCGCCACCACGGAGAGCCACGCACCACGTCGGCGCGCGAGGACCAGGTCGGCCCTGGTCCCGGGAACGAGCGCACCCCGGTCGACGAGCCCCGCCGCACGCGCGGGGCCGGACGTCACGAGCTCGACCGCCCGCGGCAACGTCGCCAGGCCCTCGCGCACGAGCACGTCCACGGACGCAAGCATCGAGGCCGGCACGTAGTCCGACGCGAGCGCGTCGACCACCCCCTCCTCGACGAGCTCGCGTGCGGACACGTTGCCGGTGTGCGACGCCCCGCGCACGACGTTTGGCGCTCCCATCACGACCGACAGCCCGGCGGAACGTGCAGCGCGCGCGGCAGCGACCGTCGTCGGGAACTCCGCCACGGCTCCTCCGCGGGCAACCAGAGCGTCGACGTCCTCGACCGTCTCCGGGTCGTGGCCCGCGAGGCGGACCCGACCGCTGCGCGCGAGATCGCCCAGGTACGCGAGCGTCACGGCAGCGACCTCAGCACGCTCCTCTCGGTCGGCCCGCCAGCGTGCGACGTGCTCGAGCGCGCCCGCCGACGACATCCCGGCGCGCTCGACCAACCATCGTTCCATCGTCCCGAGACGTGCGTACTGACCGATCCCCGGGGTGTGGTCCTCGTGCGAGACCAGGACCGGCCCACCGCCCGCGGCACGGAGATCCCTCGCCTCCGCGCTCTCGAGCACACCACGCAGCGACTCGACCGCGGACGGGCAGCGGATGTCGACCCGGTGCAGGACCCGCGCACCGTCCTCGCGCACCTCGTCGCCCGCGAGCGCCGTCAGCAACGCCTCGGCCCCGGGCCCTGCCGGCGGCAGGCCGACGGGCGTGCGATCCCCGTAGGCCACACCGTGGTACGCCGTGAGCACCCCTGCCGCCACGAGCCGGTCGGTCGCCGCGCGGGTCGCCAGGTCGAGCGGGAGACGCGCGCCGGGTCGCGGACTGGCCTCGTGGCCGAGGACGTCGGTGTGCACGTCCACGAGCCCGGGGAGGCACAGCGCACCCCCGCCGTGAAGGTCGGCCCGGCTCCCTCGCGGAGCGGGCCCGACCTCGACGACCTGCCCTCCGTGCACGACGACCCGTGCGTCCTCGACGACCCGGCCCGGGAGCACCGCGTCCACGCCGTCGAGCGTGTAGTCGCGGGGAGCACGTCCCACCTCACGAGGAGGCGGACAGCTCTCGTCGGGACGACCGGACCGGCAGGTGGGCGCTGGCGTCACAGGCATGCCCGACATCTTGTCCGAACAACCTGGCGAAACGATGAACGACAGTTCACACCTCGTTCACCGTCGCAGGCACGACTGTTCTCGGGGTCCTCGCAGACTCCTCGACGGTGCTCGTCCCGGGCACCACCTGGACGTCACGACCGGAGACGACATGAAGACCACGACCACCCTCACCGCAGCCGCACTCGCCGCCGTCACGGCCCTCACGCTCTCCGCGTGCGGTGGCTCGAGCGCGGCCTCGGACGCCTCGACGGCCACGACCGGTTTCCCGGAGGTCCTGCGCCTGGGCGCGATCCCCGCGGAGAACTCGACCGACCTCGCCGCGGGGTACGACCCGATCATCAAGATGCTCGAGGCGGAGACCGGCGCGAAGGTCGAGGTGAGCCAGGCGTCCGACTACGCGGGCGTCATCGAGGGCCTCATCGCCGACAAGGTCGACCTCGCCTTCCTCGGCTCGTTCGCCTACGTCATCGCGACGCACAACGACGCGGCGATCACCCCGCTGGGCGCCGTGGTCGCGGAGAAGGGCGTCGACCCCGGCTACTACTCCCTCGGGATCACGCAGGGCGATAACGCCGAGATCGACGGCCTCGAGGACTTCGCGGGCCGCAGCGTCTGCTTCGTCGACCCCGGCTCGACGTCCGGCTTCCTCTACCCGAGCTCGGGCCTCATCGATGCAGGCATCATCGAGTCCGGGACCGAGAAGGACCTCGCGCAGGGCGTCCAGCCGGTGTTCGCCGGCGGCCACGACGCGTCCGCGCTCGCCGTCGCGGCCGGTGACTGCGAGGCAGGGTTCGCGATGCAGTCGATGGTCGAGGACACCCTGCCGGAGGCCGGCGACCTCGCCGAGGGCGACCTCAAGGAGGTCTGGAAGTCTCCCAAGATCTCGGGCTCGCTGTTCGTCGGCAACGACGCGCTCGGTGCCGAGGCGATCGAGACCCTGACCACGCTCATCACCGAGAAGGCCAACTCGGAGTACCTGCTGTCGAAGGGCTACTGCGACGGGGAGTGCCTCCTCACGGACGAGGACGCCTGGGGCTTCGCGCCCGCGCAGGACTCCGACTACGACGGCACCCGCGAGGTGTGCACCTTGACCAAGTCCGACAAGTGCGAGGGGTGACCGTGCGTTCCGGTCCCTCCCTCGCCGTCCCGTCGACCCGGAGCGAGAGCCTTGTGCAGGTCCGTGGGCTCGTCAAGCAGTTCGACGAGACCACGGCCCTGGCGGGGGTCGACCTCGACGTCGCACGTGGCGAGCTGCTCGTCCTGCTGGGGTTGTCGGGCTCGGGCAAGTCGACGCTCCTTCGCTGCCTCAACGGCCTGCACCGGCCGAGCGCGGGCGAGGTGACCGTCGCCGGCACGCGGGTCGACCGCGCCTCGTCGCGCGAGCTGCGCCAGCTGCGCACCGAGGTCGGCTTCGTCTTCCAGCACTTCAACCTCGTCGGACGCCTGACGTGCCTCGAGAACGTCCTGATCGGTGGCCTCGGCCGCGTGCGCGGGCCCCGCTACGGCATCTCCACCTACTCGCGGTCGATGCGGGAGGAGGCGCTGGCACACATCGAGCGGGTGGGGCTCGCCGACCAGGCCTACCAGCGGGCCGACACGCTCTCGGGCGGTCAGCAGCAACGCGTCGCGATCGCGCGCACGCTCATGCAGCGGCCCCAGCTCGTCCTCGCGGACGAGCCCGTCGCGTCGCTCGACCCCGAGAACGCGGCGGCCGTGATGGACCTGTTCGTGCGCGTCTGCGCCGAGGAGGGCCTGACCGTGGTGTGCACGCTCCACCAGGTGGACCTCGCGCTCGGCTGGGCGGACCGCCTCGTCGGGCTCCGGCACGGCGAGAAGGTCCTCGACCGCCCCGCTGCGGGACTCACTCGGGAGGACGCCATGGCGATCTACCGCCGCGTCGAGCCCCTGGCCGAGGACAGGACGCACGTGGAGGGCCCCACCGGCACGCCCGACGACGGCGCCCGGCTCGCCGAGCGCCGCACCGAGGTCCCGGCGTGACGGCCCCCGCCCCGGCACCGGCGCGGGACACGTCCCACGGCACAGCACCGGAGACCGGGCCCCGTGGCGACCTCGGCGTCCCACACGTGGTCGCGCGCCGGCCCCCGGCCACGCGCCAGCAACGTCTCTTGCGCTGGTTCGGCGGTGGCGCGGTCGTCCTCACGCTCGTCGCCGCCTCGTCCATCGGCCTCGACCTGCCTGCCCTCGTCGCAGGAGGCGAGGACGTCGCCAACCTGCTCGAGCGCATGCTGCCGCCGCGGCTCGACGACCCGGCCCGCATCACGACGCTCGCCCTCGACACCGTCCTCATGGCGTTCCTCGGCACCGTGCTGGCAACGGTCCTCTCCGTTCCGCTCGCGTTCCTCGCCGCCCGCAACACGACCCCGCACCCTGCGGTGGCAGCCGTCGCACGTGCCGTCGTGACGTTCTGCCGCGCGGTGCCGGACCTGGTCTTCGCGGCGCTGTTCGTCCGCGCGCTCGGGCTCGGCGTCCTGCCGGGAGTGCTCGCTCTCGCCCTGCACTCGGTGGGCATGCTCGGCAAGCTCTTCGCCGACGCGATCGAGGGCATCGACCCAGGACCGCGGGAAGCGGTGCGCAGCGTCGGCGTCGGACGCGTGCGCGAGCTCGTGAACGGCGTCCTCCCGCAGGTCGTGCCCGCCTGGATCTCCGCGTTCGTCTACCGCGTCGACATCAACCTGCGCACGTCCGTCGTGCTCGGCTTCGTCGGCGCCGGCGGTATCGGCTTCGCGCTCCAGGACGCGCTGCGTGGTCTGGTCTACCCGAAGGCGCTCGGCATCGTCGCGGTCGTCCTCGTGCTCGTTGCCGCCATGGAGCTCCTGTCGGTCAGGATCCGGCGCTCGCTGCTCGCGCCGAGCCGCCCACGGTTCCAGCGTGACCGTGCGGTCCGCTGGGCGTCCGGGGCCGGCGCGGCCGTCCTCGTCGTGGTCTCGTTCGTCCGCCTCGACATCGACCCGCTCGCCGTCGTGACCTCGATCCCGAGCCTCCTCGAGGTCGCGGGCCGCACGTTCCCGCCCGACCTCACATCGCTCGGGCCGGCACTCTGGGAGGCCATGCTGCAGACGCTGGCCATCGGGCTCGTCGCGACCGGGCTGGGCGTGGTGCTGTCGCTGCCGCTCGGTCTGCTGGCCGCTCGCAACGTCGCGCCGCACCCGGTCGTCTACGGCGCCGCCCGCACGACGATCCTCCTCGTCCGCGCGGTCCCCGAGCTCATCCTCGCGGTGATCTTCGTCGCCGCCGTGGGCCTCGGCCCGGTCGCCGGAGCGATCGCCCTCGGCATCGGCTCGATCGGCTTCCTCGGCAAGCTGGTCGCGGACGCGGTCGAAGAGATCCCGACCGGCCCCCTCGAGGCCGTGCGCTCGGTGGGCGGTGGCTGGTGGAAGGTGCTGTTCTCCGCGGTGCTGCCGCAGGGCATGCCGTCGATCGTCGGTTCCGGCCTCTATCTGCTGGACGTCAACATCCGTACCTCGACCGTCCTCGGGATCGTCGGCGCCGGTGGCGTCGGATTCCTGCTCTTCGAGGCGGTCCGCACCCTCCACTTCGAGGTGGCCGGCGGGATCGTCCTCCTCGTGTTCCTCGTCGTCCTCGCCATCGAAAGGCTCTCCGGATGGATCCGCGCCCAGCTGACCTGACCACCGTCGCCCTCTGGGAGGGCGACGGCGCCCTCCGCCTCGTGGAGGTCCCGCTGCCCACGCTCGTTCAGGGGGAGGTCCTCGTCCGCGTCCGTCTCGCCACGGTCTGCGGCAGCGACCGGCACACCGTGTCCGGTCGCCGCTCCTCCCCCTGCCCCTCGGTCCTGGGGCACGAGGCAGTCGGGGAGGTCGTCGGTCTCGGCCCGCACGGCGCCCCTGGCGACGACGGCCGGCCGTTGGAGATCGGTGATCGCGTCGTCTTCGGTGTCACCGTGGCGTGCGGGTCCTGCGACCGTTGCCTGGCCGGCCGCAGCGCCAAGTGCCGGTCGGTGCGCAAGGTCGGCCACGAGGCCTTCGGCTCGGCGTGGCCGTTGAGCGGGACGTACGCCCGCCACCTCGTGCTGCCCTCGGGCGCGACCGTCGCCCGGGTGCCCGCCGGGCTCCCCGATCTCCTGGCGGCCCCTGCGGGGTGCGCGACGGCGACCGTCATGGCGACGATCGAGGCGGCCGGCCCGCTCGAGGGACGCCGAGTGCTCGTCAGCGGGGCCGGGATGCTCGGCATCACGGCCGTCGCCGCCGCCCGGGACGCCGGTGCCGACCAGGTGGTCGTCACGGACCCCGACGCCGAGAGGCGCGCACTCGCGCTGCGGTTCGGCGCGACGTCCGCGCGGGACACGGACGAGCCCGTCGGCCTGGTCGACGTCGCGATCGAGCTGTCGGGCGCGAGTCCTGCTGTCGCTCGTTGCCTCGAGCTCCTCGACCTCGGGGGCCGGCTCGTCCTGGCGGGCTCGGTGGCCCCCGGGCCGGACGTCCCGGTCGACGCCGAGCGCGTCGTGCGCGGCTGGCTGACGATCACCGGGGTGCACAACTACGAGCCACACCACCTGCGTGCCGCGCTCGACCTGCTCGAGCGGACCCGTGACCACGTGCCGTGGGACGAGCTGGTCACGCCCCCGGTCGGCCTCGACGACATCGGTCGGCTCCTCACGGGCCCCACCGAGACGCGACCCCGCGCTGCGGTCGTGCCGTGAGCGCGCCCCGCTCAGGCCTCACCCAGCTCGACGACGACGCGCACCGCGTCGGCCCGCACCCACCGCTCCGTGGACAGCAGCGGGCGACCGTCGCGGCCGTCACGGGCCAGGCTCACGATGAGCCACGCCGGGTCCCCCGGCCGACAGCCCAGCCCCGCGCTCGCCTCCTCCGGCGCGGACTCCATGCTCGCCCGGGTCCAGGCGCGCTCGGGCAGCACCTTCGCGGTCCCGCGCAGGATCGCGTCGAGCGACTCCTCGTGCCGCAGCGCGAGGGGCAGCTCGGGGACGAGCTCCGCGGTCATCCACTCGACGCCCCACGCGGCCGGCATGTCGTCGATGAACGACCGCCGGACCAGGCGGAACCCCGGCACGCCGGTCGCCACCTCGAGCGCGCCGGCGACGTCGTCGGGCAACGCGACCTCGTCGCACGCGAGGACGACCGTCCGTGGAGTTCCGCCCGCCTCCCGCACCGTCCTGCTCCACGACGGTGCGCTGCCGGGCGACACGAGGTAGTCCACGCGGTGCCGGGAGAACGTCCCGAGCCCCTGGATGCGGCTCACGAGCATGCGGCGCTCGAGCTCCTCGAGAGCCGAGCGCGCCGCAGCGCGACCGACGCCGAACCGCGCCCCCACCTCGGCCTCCGACGCGACCCGCTTCCCGGGAGGCATGACGGCGAGCTCCTCGGCGAGCACGCGGACGATCTCCGACGACCTGGTCACGCGCGGACTGTACCCGTGCCGGACGGCCTCCAGGTGAACACCACCCGGCCGACCTCCCGCGACCGGATCTCGCGCGTCGCACCACGACACCCCACCCCTGCACCACCCCACCACTGGAAGGACATCCCATGATCGCTCTCGCCGCTCTGGACATCGCCGGCACCACGATCGAGGAGGGCAGCGCCGTCTACCGCGCCCTCCACGACGCCGTGCGACGACACGGAAGCTCCGCCGACGTCGCCGACGTGGCGCGCTGGATGGGGGCCGACAAGCGCACCGCCATCCGCGCCCTGCTGGCGCTCGATGGCGACGCCTCAGCTGTCGAGCAGACGTTCGTCGACTTCGAACGCCTCCTGGCCGAGGCCTACGAGGCGACACCCCCGGTCGCCATGCCGGGCGTCCTCGACGCGTTCGCGGCGTTCCGCGACCGCGGGGCACGGATCGCGCTCACGACGGGATTCTCGACCGACGTCACCGAACAGCTGCTCGAACGACTGGGGTGGACCGATGGCGTCGTCGACGCGGTCGTCACCACCGACGACGTGCCCGCCGGCCGCCCGGCGCCCTACATGGTCCACCGCGCGATGGAGCGTACGGGCGTGACGGACGTCGCGCAGGTCCTGACTGCGGGTGACACGGTCCTCGACCTCCAGGCCGGGAGGAACGCGGGCGCCCGCTTCGTCGTCGGTGTGCTCTCGGGGGGCGTCCCCCGGGAGGTGCTCGAGGCTGCGCCGCACACCCACGTCGTGCCGAGCATCGCCGACGTCCCGATGCTGCTGGACCTGCTCGACACACCGGCCGCGCTCGCCACGGTCTGACACGACGCTCCGTCCCGCCGACCGGTATCCCTCCCGACGCCGGCGGGACGGCTCGCCGCGCCTGGGCCGAGCGCGGGCCGTTGTCGACGCACCTGTGCCTGGCTAGGGTCGACGGCATGCCCGCACCTCGTTCCTGGCAGTCCGAGACCGCGCGGCTCGGCAACGCCGAGCCGTCCGACCCCACGGGCTGGTTCGAGCGGCTCTGGTCCTCCGCCGCGCACGGCGACATCACCATGCCGTGGGACCGGGTCGATCCGCACCCGGCGCTGGCCTCGTGGACCGGAGCCCCCGCACCGGGCGGCGCGAGCGGGACCGCGGTCGTCGTCGGGTGCGGGCTCGGGGCCGACGCCGAGCACCTGGACCGGCTCGGCTACCAGACGACGGGCTTCGACGTCTCGCCGACCGCGGTCCAGGCCGCCCGCGGACGGAACCCTGGATCGTCGGTGACCTACGCCGTCGGGAACCTGCTCGACCTGCCGCCCGCGTGGGCGGGCGCGTTCGACCTGGTCGTGGAGATCTACACCGTCCAGGCCGTGAACCGCAGCGTCCGCGACGCGCTCACGGCCGGGGTCCGCTCGCTCGTCGCGCCGGGCGGGACCCTGCTCGCCGTCCAGGGGGCCGCACGCCGGCCCGACGACGACGGCCCGCCCTGGCCGTTGACGCGCACCGAGGTCGAGGCGTTCGGCCGGGACGGCCTGGAGGCCGTGTCGATCGAGGAGCTCGCGGCGCCGGGTGCTGCTCCTGGCCGGCCCGGGACGTGGCGGGCGGAGTTCCGTCGGGGCTGAGCGTCCGACCCGGCTACGGTGGGGTCTTTCTGCCCGACCGAGCCGGAGCGTTCGTCCCCCGTGATCTCCACCCTTCTCGTCGCCCACCCGTGGTTCTCCCCCGTGGTCCTCGCCGTGCTCGTGCTCGGCGGGCCGGTCGCGGGGCGCTGGCTGTACTGGCGGCCGCGCACCGCGTGGACGGTGTTCGCGGCGTCGCTGCTGCCGATCGTGCTGCTGACCCTCGTCCCGACGAGCCGGGAGGTCCTCGAACGGTGCGCCGTCTCCTGGTACCTGCCGACGTTCGGCCGGGTCGAGCTCATGGCCAACGTGATCCTGTTCGTCCCGCCGGTCCTGCTCGCCGCCGTCGCGAGCCGCCGCCCCGTGGTGGCGCTGGTCGGGGGTGTCGTCGGTTCCGCCGCGATCGAGGCGGTGCAGGCGCTGGCCCCCGGTCTCGGGCGCTCGTGCGACACCAACGACTGGCTCACGAACTCGATCGGCGCGGTGATCGGCGCGGCCCTGGCCTGGGCCGCGATCTGGGCCGCGCGACGGTGGCCGCGACGGATCGGGACCACGGGCCGTCGGTGAGGCGCGTGGCGTGAGGCGCGTTGTGTCCGAGGGGCGCTGGGTAGGGGCGCTGGGGGGCGGGCGCTCGGTGGGGCGTCCCGCGTCTGATCGGGCGTCGGCCTGGTCCGGGTACCCGGCGTCGTGCGTGTCGGGTCGAGCGCGCGTAGCGTCGAGGGCACAAGCCGTCGTACCGACACAGGAGGGGTGCTCATGGCACGCAAGAAGTCGTGGAGCGAGTTCAGCAGCGGCAAGAAGGCACTGATGGTGGTGGCCTCGATCGTGCAGATCTCGCTCACGGTCGCGGGCTACCGCGACCTGGCCAAGCGCTCCGACGACGAGGTCGAGGGCTCGAAGCTCGCATGGGGCGTGGCGATGCTCGCGAACTGGGTGGGCCCGATCACCTACTTCGCGAAGGGCCGCAAGGGGCTGGGCCTCAACAGCTGAGCCGTCGGGGCGCGGGCCCGCAGTGGCAGGACGACACCGGCGAGAAGCGGTGTGTACGGTCGCCATCCGCTCGTAGAAGTCTCGAGGGACGAGGTCGTCGTTCTCCGTCGAACGAGCGAGCCGGGCGACGACGTCGGTCGACGCTGCAACGCGCCATCACAGGCCGGAGGCCTGTCGCCCTTTCGCCCTCCGCCTCTGCTCGGCTGGTCACGATGCTTCGCCTCCCGTCGCTGGAGGCCCCACGGTCGGCAGACTGGCGAGCAGGCCACGGAGGAGCTCCACCTCGACGAGCAGTGCTTGCTTGCCGCGCGGGGTGATGCGTGCCCACGTGCGAGATCGGCGCCCGTCGCTGCCCTTGCGGAGCTCGACGTAGCCGCTGGTCACGAGGACCTCGAGATGTCTTCCCAGGTTGCCGTCGGTGAGTTGGAGCGCGCGCTTGAGGTACGTGAAGTCGGCGTCGCGAGTCTCGACGAGGATCGCGAGAATCCCCAGCCTGGCTCGTTGGTGGACGGTCTCGTCGAGCTGGGAGAGAGGATGCGGATCGGACGCGGAGCTCACGCTGGAGCCACCTGGGCGAGACGTCGTTCTCGGACGAATGCCAGCACACCCAGGACCAGGAGCCCGACGGTGCAGATGACCATCCCACCGACACCGCCTCCCAGGAGGGCCGCGTGGTTGTCGAGCGTGCCGAGCGAGACCAGCGGGCTGACCGCCATGAGAGCCAGCCCGGGCCCCCACAGCCACGCTGTCTCCGCGCGCCATCCGAGCACGCCGAGACCCACACCCAAGAAGAACACCGGGCCGACGAGGAACACGGCGCCGAAGCCGAACGGGACGAAGAGCAACGCCAACAGCGCCAGGGCGAGGACGCCGTACCTGTCGTTGCCGACCCCGACCCCGATCAACCGCCGCTGGACCAGCATGACCGCCAGCAGCACCCCGTAGGTGACCGCCGGAACGAGAATCTTCGGGAAGAGCATCCCGAACGTGGCCGCCTCGAGGTACGTCAGATAGACCATGGCCAACGCGTTGACGAGCAACGGCAACGACGTCGCGTGCCGCACCGCCCGCTGCTGGACCCGGATCGCTTCGACGTACTCCGACGCAGTTGTCATGCACGCACTCTGTCAGACAGAGTAAATCGGATCAAGACACCTGTTCGTGGCGACGACCCACCGACGGAAGACGTCGCAGAACTGGTGTTCACGATGCGCCAGGGCGCCCTCGACGACGGGCGACAACGTCGGCTGGTAGGTAGGCGACAGTCCCCGCGCCGGGCGTGAATCTGGGGAACCTACCCCTCGGCGGTGCTCTGCTGGCCGCCGTCCTCCCCGTTCTCCCCCGCGCACCCAGGCCGTCCTGAGCGGGGTACCAGCAGAACCTGCCTCATCCGGCGGGCACCTCCTAGCGTGAAAGGCATGACGTTGAACCCGATCCCCACTCTGACCTTGAACAACGGCACAGAGATGCCTGCCCTGGGGTACGGCGTCTTTCAGACGCCCCCGCAGGAGACCGTCGACGTGGTCACCGAAGCGCTGCGCACCGGCTACCGGCACATCGACACCGCCGCCGCCTACGGCAACGAGCGCGAGGTCGGACGCGCGATCGCCGAATCCGGTCTCGAGCGCGACGAGGTCTTCGTCGAGACGAAGGTCTGGATCAGCGACTACGGCTACGACGCGACGCTGCACGCGTTCGACAAGTCCGCCGGCAAGCTCGGCATCGAGACCATCGACCTGCTGCTCCTGCACCAGGCGCTGCCGAGCCGGTTCGACCTGACGATCGAGGCCTACAGAGCACTGGAGACGCTTCTCGCCGACGGCAAGGTCCGCGCGATCGGCGTCAGCAACTTCATGCCCGACCACCTGACCTCGCTCCTCGAGGCCACCACGGTGGTCCCAGCGGTCAACCAGATCGAGGTCCACCCCTACTTCCAGCAGAAAGACCTCCAGAAGCTGCACGCCGAGCACGCCATCCTCACCCAGGCATGGTCGCCGATCGGCGGCATCACGTTCTACCCCGGCTACGGCGAGGAACGTCGCAGCACCCTCGCCGACCCGACGATCGGCCAGATCGCCACCGCGCACAGCAGGACGCCCGCGCAGGTGATGCTGCGCTGGCACCTGCAGCAGGGCCGCTCCGCGATCCCCAAGTCCGTCACCCCCTCGCGCATCGCCGAGAACTTCGCCGTCACCGACTTCGAGCTCACGGACGCCGAGCTCACCGCGATCGACGCCCTGGACACGGGCGTCCGCGGCGGCCCCGACCCCGCCGACATCACGCTCGAGAGCTTCGGCCGCGAGATCCCCGAAACCTGAGCACCAGCACCGGCCGAGCCTCACCGCACGAAGGAGCCAACCATGCAGTACCGCCCGCTCGGACGCACCGGCGTCCAGGTCAGCCCCCTGACCCTCGGTGCCATGATGTTCGGCCCGTGGGGCAACGACGACCGCCAGGACGCGACGCGCATCGTCCACCGCGCGCTCGATGCCGGCATCAACGTCATCGACACCGCTGACGTGTACTCCGCCGGCGTCTCGGAGGAGATCGTCGGCGACGCGATCACCGGGCGCCGGGACGAGGTCTTTCTCGCGACCAAGTTCTTCATGCCGATGGACGACGACCCGAATCACCGGGGCGGGTCGCGCCGGTGGATCGTGCGCGAGGTCGAGAGCTCGCTGCGGCGGCTGAAGACCGACCACATCGACCTGTACCAGGTGCACAGGCCCGACCCCGGCACAGACGTGACCGAGACCCTCGGCGCCCTGACCGACCTGGTCCGCCAGGGCAAGGTCCGCTACATCGGCTCGTCCTCGTACTCCGGGTCGCAGATCGTCGAGGCCCAGTGGGCGTCCCGGGAGCGGCGCCTCGAGCGCTTCGTCACCGAGCAGCCGCCGTACTCGATCCTCGTGCGCGGCATCGAGGAGGACGTCCTGCCCGCCGTGCAGCGGCACGGCATGGGGACCTTGACCTACAGCCCCCTGAGCGGCGGCTGGCTGTCAGGCCGGTGGCGCAAGGGGGCCGCGTCCACCCCGACGTCGAGCGCGCGACCCGGTGCCCGCTTCGACATGAGCAGCCCGGCCAACCAGCGCAAGCTCGACGTCGTGGAGGAGCTCGCCCTGCTCGCAGAGCAGGCGGGCATGTCGCTCGTCGAGATGTCGATCGCCTGGGCGATCCGTCATCCGGGTGTCACGTCCGCGATCGTCGGCCCTCGCACGATGGAGCAGCTCGAGTCGTACCTGCCCGCCCTGGACGTCACGCTCAGCGCCGACGTCCTCGACCGGATCGACGAGCTCGTCGCCCCGGGGGTCACGGTGAACCCCGACGACAACAGCTACGGCGCGCACGAGCTGACTCCCGCGGCACGGCGCCGCTGAACCACCACTTTCCCGAACCATCCCAGCACCACTGAGAGGCACCACCTCATGCGAGCAACACTCATGTACGGCGCCGGCGACGTCCGCATCGAGACCGTCCCCGACCCCGTCCTCCAGCAGCCCACCGACGCCATCGTGCGCGTCGTGCGGGCGTGCGTCTGCGGGTCGGACCTGCACCCCTACCACTCCATGCCCGGCTCTACCCAGGGCAACCCGATGGGCCACGAGCTCATCGGCGTCGTCGAGGAGACCGGCAGCGCCGTGACGAACGTCAAGAAGGGCGACTTCGTCATCGCCCCGTTCGCGTTCTCCGACAACACCTGCGTGTTCTGCCGTGAAGGATTCCAGACCTCCTGCGTGCACGGCGGATGGTACGGCTCCCCCGAGACGGGTGGCCTGCAAGCCGAGCTCGCCCGCATCCCGCTGGCCGACGGCAGCCTCGTCGTCGTCCCCGACGTCGACCCGGCGACCGCCGACGAGGGACTGCTGAACTCCCTGCTCACCCTGTCCGACGTGTACCTCACCGGCTACCACGCGGCGCACATGGCACAGGTGCAGCCCGGCCAGATCGTCACCGTGATCGGTGACGGCGCCGTGGGGCTCTCCGCCGTGCTCGCCGCCAAGCAGCTCGGCGCGGAGCGGATCATCCTCATGGGCCGGCACGCCGCGCGCACCGACCTGGGGCGTGAGTTCGGCGCGACCGACGTCGTCGCTGAGCGTGGCGCCGAGGGCATCAGCAAGGTCATGGACCTCACCGGAGGCGAAGGCTCGCACGCCGTGCTCGAAGCCGTGGGCCACATGCCCGCCTACGAGCAGGCCTACGGCGTCGTACGCCCCGGCGGGATCATCTCCCGCGTCGGCGTCCCCCAGTACGAGGACGCCCCCGTCGGTTTCGGGTCCCTGTTCGGCAAGAACGCACGCCTCGCCGGCGGCCCCGCTCCGGTGCGCGCCTACCAGGAGGCAGCGATCACGCAGGTCCTTGCCGGGGAGATCAACCCGGGCAAGGTGTTCGACGCCACCCTGCCGCTCGAGGACGTCGCCGAGGCCTACCGCCTCATGGACTCCCGCGAGTCCCTCAAGGTCGCCCTGCGGCCCTGACCACCAGAGGGTGGGCGCCCCGGCGCCCACCCTCTTCCCGTTCTGTGTCCCCGACCCCGCCCGAGGAGTGGTCATGGCTCCCACACCGTCCGCACGCGCCCACCACGACGAGCTGTTCCCCGACCACGTCTCGACGCTCGCCCAGACCGACCCCGAGCTCGTCGAGTACTTCGACAGCTTCGCGTTCGGCGAGGTGCCGCGCGACGCACCCCTGCCGGTGCGCACCCGGCTCATGGTCCAGCTCGCCGCGCTCATCGCCTGCGGTGCCGTGAACGAGTACCGCACGATGGCCGGCGCCGCACTGACCGTCGGCATCACGCCGGTCGAGGTCAAGGAGGTCGTCTACCAGGCGGTGCCGTACGTCGGTATGGGCCGCGTGCTCGACTTCCTGCACGCGACGAACACCCTCCTGACCGAGCACGGCGTGAGCCTGCCGCTGCCCGGCCAGTCGACGACGACCCCCGACACCCGCAAGGAGGCCGGGCTCGCGGTGCAGAAGCAGATCGTCGGCGCTGCGGCCGTCGACGCGATGTACGCGAACGCGCCGGCCGACGAGCAGCACATCCAGCGGTACCTGTCCGCGAACTGCTTCGGCGATCACTACACCCGCGACGGGGTCGACGTGCCCACGCGCGAGCTGCTCACCCTCGCCATGCTGATCGCCCTCGGCGGGGCCGAGCCCCAGGTCGCCGGGCACGTCCGCGCCAACCTCAACGTCGGGAACGACCGCGCCACGCTCCTGGCGGTCATCACCCAGCTGCTGCCCTACGTGGGCTACCCGCGCACCCTCAACGCGCTGCGCGCGCTGGACGAGCACGCCCCCGCCCGAGCAGGCGAGGCGCCGCCGCACCATCGATCCTGAGGGGACGTGCAGGACCGCCGACATGGCCCCTGACCACGAAGGAGCAGCATCATGAGCGACTGGAACTCCGCCGAACTCGCGGCCATCGACGCCGACGGCGAGCTACGCGTCACCGCGCACCGCCCCGACGGGACACTGCGTACCCCCCGCATCGTGTGGCACGTCGTCGTCGACGACCATCTGTACATCCGCTCCGTGCGGGGCACCGACGGCGCCTGGTACCGCGGCGTGCAGCGCACCGGCACGGGTCAGATCGACTCCGGTGGAATCCGCACCGACGTGACCTTCGTCCGCGACGACAGCCATGACGACGCCATTGATGCCGCCTACCGCGCCAAGTACGGCGACGGCTCGGCCGTCGACCACATCACGGCACCCGCCGCACGGGCCACCACGCTGCGCGTCGAACCCGCCTGACCACCTGCCGATCCGAGCGCCGCCGCCAGCCCCGTGGCGGCGGCCCGGCTCGTCGGCGCGTTGCCGAGAGGGCGGCAGGCTCCTCGCGCTCGATCGTCCTGCCACGGTAGGACCCCGTGGCACTCGCGTCCGACGACGGGGTGACGCCCGGACGCGAGCGCGCGCCTACCGTCG
This sequence comes from Oerskovia sp. Root918, assembly GCF_001428945.1. NCBI lineage: Bacteria > Bacillati > Actinomycetota > Actinomycetes > Micrococcales > Cellulomonadaceae > Oerskovia > Oerskovia sp. Root918. Next base: position 29,625 of record NZ_LMJG01000017.1, on the reverse strand, counting down.
GGGTGTGCCCGACTCGACCTCGCTCCACGAACCCCTCGACGACCGCTCGCCCTTCGCACCGGTCCGTTCCCACAGAGCTGCGGCGCCCAGCGGACAGCCCATGTCACGTGGCGCCGTCGTGCTCGTCGCAAGCTTCCTGCTCGGGGGACTCACGTCCTTCGCCCAGGGCCTCCTGCCCGACGCCGCAGCTCCCTTCGCGAACTCCGCGAGCGGCTGGACCCTGCTCACGGCGCTCCTCGTCGCCTGGGTGGCGGGCGACCCGCGGGCCCGGACGTGGCACGCCGCAGTGTTCGGAGCCGCGAGCTTCGTGCTGCTCGTCGTCGGCTACACCGTCGCCGCCGACGTCCGCGGGTTCGTCTACGACCCGGTGCTGTTCGGGGTCGTCGGCCTGCTCGTCGGTCCGTTCGTCGGCGTCGGAGCGGCGTGGCTGCGCGAGACAGGCGTACGCGCCGCCCTGGGCACAGCGCTGCTCGCGGGGATCGGCCTCGGCGAGTCGGTGTACGGGCTGACAACCGTGGTGGAGACGACGGGAGCCGGCTACTGGGTCGCGATCGGGCTCGTGTCGCTCGGCCTGCTCGCCGTCATGCTCGGGCGTGCACTCCGCGGCACGCTGCACGTGGCACTGACCGCGGCGGGCACCGCCGTCTTCTGCGCGGCGTTCGTCCTCGCCTACCGCGCACTCGGCACGGTCGGCTGACCCTGCGTCGACGGCGAGGCCGCCCGCTGCGGCGCGCGACCCGTCACGACAGACAGACAGACAGACTGTCGACGTGCGACGCAGATTGCATGGACACGCCGCCGTACTTTGGGTGATCCCGGTCGTGTCGATCAGGCTGCGAAAGGTAGGTTGCACGCCCTAGAGGTCTGTGGACGGAGCGCTGCGCGTTCTCCTGAACCCACTCGGCTCCGCCAAGGGTGACGCTACCGGTCCGCCGTGGATGCCACGACCTCCGCAGCGGCCCGCGGGCTGCCCAAATCGTTTCAAAATCCCTACTTCCAGTTTTGCATCTCGTTGAAGCCCTTGCATGGCCCTAGGTCCGCGTCGCAGTTGAGGAGGCCCTGCTCAGCGGCGGCGCGAACGCGAGGGCGATCACCGATCTCTCCGAGGTCTTTCGTCATTTCAATGATGCGCGCTTGCGGGTACCGAGGCCGTGCCACGAACGACACTTCCTGCGCGACAACGTTGATCGCGCTCGCGTAGGCAACGACAAGGTACGACTCACCCGCGACATGCTCGCACTCGGTGGCGGCGCAGATCGAGCACTCGCCGTCTTTACTCTCCGCCACCTTCGGATGGGGCTCGCCCATCTGGTGATCACAGTCTTCCACTAGGCGAGCGCAGATAGAGCATGCGAAGTCGCTGACCAGGCCGCCGGACACCCCCACGCGCAGGTGCGAGACATCGATAGGACAATCCGTCCAATACGCTTCGTCGCGCCAGACAACGGGGCAGCCAAAGAGGCCCCGATTCACGAACGCGGCCCGGTGAATCGCGAGGTGCGCGATCTCCTTCAGTTCGTGGTCTTCGAGGTAATTCAGGGCCGCCACCGCCGAAGTGGTCGACTTCGTGATGTGAGGTTCGATCGCGTTGAGAGTCGCCTGGTCGATGGTCGCTCCAAACTGCTCCCACTCCTCGCGCTTCTGTCGCTGGATGACACGTGCCGCGTCCTCGTCCTCCTCGACCAGTTCAAAATCCAGGGTGGGCACCTCCTTCGCACGATCGCCAAGGATCATAAGCACGGCGTCATACTCGTCATCAGCCGCCTGCATCGACTCTCGCCCGTAGTGGTCAAGGTAGCGCTCGCGGTTCGGTCCGCCGGACGGCGGGATCGATCCCCACTGCATCACGACCATCTTGAATTGGAGTCCGCCCTCACTCATGTTCCTTTCCTCCGATCCCCTTCCGCATCTTCGCTGACCTGTTCAGCTCACGCAGGGCACGGAGCACGTCATCACCCTCCCCCTCGACCTCGTAGTTGCGGCCGGTCTCTGTCTCCGCTACCGAGACCCTCAGCGGCAGTTTCATTGCCTGTTCCGATGTCCATCCCTGTGTGTCGGACCGGTGGGCGATGAACAGCGACACCGTGAGGATTAGCCAGTCACTCGCCATCGTGAAGCACGCCAAGCCCAGAGCCCACATCTCTGGGTCGACGCTGAACTCAGACAAGTACTTGCGTGAGCCCTCAGGCACCGAGAACTCAACGGGGAGGTCAGCGGATCGCGCAGCCTTCGGGAGATAGCGGACGTTCTCCGTGTAGCGCAGCCCTCCATCGGCGCCGCCGCCGGTGGGCAATACCGTACGAGTCGGGATCACGTAGACCCTGTCGGGGTCAACGACCTCGGGGATCGCACCCGGCAGAGGGGCCCACTCGCCGACGGTCACTTGGCATGTCATGCCGGAATCCTATTCCGGCCTTACGACGCATTGCTGGCCCATGCTCGCGGGAGTTGCGGCCCGAGACTGACGGAGACTCGTGTCGGCGATGCCAGGTACGGTCGGTGGCATGTCGGACACTCCCAAACCCACACCAGCACGGCAAGGTCTCCTTAGCGACGACGCCCGTGATGGGACTGACGCGCGTCCCGACGAACTGGACCGTCAAGGCTATGCGGACCACCTCACGAGGCTCCTGAACAACGTCCGGGTGCAGAGCGAGTCAACGGTCCTCGCGCTCATTGGCGACTGGGGGTCGGGCAAGAGTTCCGTCCTCGAGATGTTGCAGCGTCGGCTCCAGGATCCTTGGCGCGTCGCGGTCTTCAACCCCTGGACCTACCCCGACACCCCGAGCCTGCATCGCGGGTTCTTCAACGAGCTCGCATCCGCCCTCCCCGCGGGAAACCGCCCTGGGGGCGCTCGAGCAAAGGTCGGAGACTTCGCGCGGGCGATCAGTCCACTCGGGAAGCTTGGCAGCCTGGTCGGTCTTGACGCGCAGGACCTGCTCAAGGCCGCGGGAGATCTTGTCGCTGGCGACACCAGCGCCTCAGCAGCCAAGAAGTCCGCTGAGGCTGCGCTACGCACCGCCGACCTCCCAGTGCTGATGGTCGTCGACGACCTCGACCGACTGACGCCCGACGAACTGCTCGAGGTCCTGAAGCTCGTGCGCCTGGTCGGGCGACTCCCGAACGTGTACTACCTGTTGTCCTACGACGAGCGAACCCTTCTTGACGTCCTTCTACGCACCCCAGTCTCCGGAAACGACGAGGGACGGGCTCACGCCTATCTGGAGAAGATTGTCCAGGTTCGACTGGACATGCCCGCGCTCCGAGCCCCTCAACGCGCAAGGCTGCTCAATGACGGACTGGACAAGATCGGCGCTGCCGTCGGTCTGCTTCTCACAGCGGAGGATGAGCGAAGACTGAGCAAGATCTACTTCAGTGTCCTCGACCGTCGCCTTTCGACTCCGCGCGCGATCACGCGCTTCCTCGGCCAGATCCAAGCCTTCTACCCGCTCCTGCACGGAGAGGTCGACTTCGTCGACTTCTTCGTCGTCAACTGGCTGCGCACCCAGGAGCCAGGTGTATACCGGATGCTCCAGAACTACCGCGACGATCTCCTCGGGCAAGACTTCTCGCACCTCCCCCTCAGTCGCGACGCGGCTGCTCAACAAAGTCGGCGCGCACGGTGGGACGAACGTCTTCGCGAGGCGCACGTCCAACAAACTGATCTCCCGGGCGTGATCGAAGTTCTCTCCGCCCTCTTCCCGCAGATTGCCGCCGCGTTCGCCGACGTGCAGTATCTCGCGGAGGCACGACAGCGGTCGACACCGAAGACGATCAGCCACATCGACTACTTCGACCGCTATGTGAGCTTCGGCATCCCCCAGGACGACGTCTCCGATGCAGACGTCGCGAAGGCAGTCGCGGATCTCGCCAGGTCGGCAGACAGCCCGGCGGTCGCGCTACTCGGCGAGGAGATCGCCAACGAGACGGCACGCGCCATGCGAAAACTCGTCGCGCTCCGAGAAGCCCAGGTACCGCTGCCCGAAACCGCACTCTTCGACCTGATCGCGCGCACGTCGCCCAAGATTGACCGACGGCGCAACGACCTCTTCGACAACCCCTGGCTCGCCGCCGTGCGAGGTGGGGCCGCTTGTCTCGCAACCATGGGCACCGAAGTAGCCGTCAACACCGTCACCCAGCTCGGAAACGTCCAGGAACTCGAGGAGTACGTCGTCGACGTCGTAGGTCTCCTAAAGCCTCGGGACACCGATTCTGTAAACGAACGCCTGCCCGCCGAGTTCGACTTCCCGTCCGTGGAGAGCGCCGCGTCTGCGGTCATCAAGGCTTCCCTTGAGGCGCATGCCGCGAGCAGTCCACTCAACGACGGTGCCATGACAAGATTCTGGACATGGCGACATCTCGACCCTGACGCTGCCAAGGCGTGGCTGGTGAGCCAGGTCGACACTGGGCTCTGGTCCATGTCGGATACGGTGGGCGCCTTCACCACCACGCTGGTAGCCGTTGGAGTGCCGATCCCAGACCCGCGCATTGGCGACTTCGAGATCCGCGCCGTGGACGACATCCTCGGCCTCGAGCGGGTGTTCGCCGAACTGGAATCGGACCTGGACGCCGCAACCCCACTCAGTGGCAGCGGTCATCGAGTACCTGCGACACCTGAGAACCGCGTTCGGCACGCACTGCTCAGCCTGAAGCGGGAGAGGGAATCACGCACCAACGTGGGAGAGCACCACACCTGACATACCCGCTGACCCACGGAACCTCCGTCAGGCAGATGTGGTCATAGTCAGATTCTGGTGGTTGTTCAGACTCCCCCGCGTAGCGACGCGCTGGTCGCGCGCCGGGTGTTCCGCCCGGGGAGATGTACCACTCTCTAGCTTGTACCATCCGACTGGGCTGCTCCATCCGATTGCTGCCAGAGGGCGGTCCGCTATGCGCGGTAGCGTCGAGCCTCGGCAAGCATGTGCCCGCGCAGAAGGAGACGTGACATGACGGCGACCGCCCGATCGCCGAGCCCCTTCGGTCCGGGGCGCGGTGCAGCAAGCTGGGTTGCGAGCGCTAGCGTCTTTTGCTCGTCTGCCACGCTGCCGCTCGCAGTGATGAGCAGAGCAGCAGACCGCAGCACCAGGGTCGCGTGGACGGGGTCCATGGTGGTAGTGAATCCGTGGGCGATGTCGTTGCGGATGTTTGAGCCTTCAGGGCCGAGCAGCAGCCAAGTCAGGAAGTAGTGCCACGAAGGATCGAGGCTGATCCTTAGGAGTTCATCGAGGAGCGTGCCGAGCGAGGGGTACTTGCCAGGGCTGTTGCCGACCTGAACCTGATACGCGCCTTCGTCCATCTCGCGCAGGAGCCGTCGTGCGGCGGCTTCGACCGCTGGCGTCGCCACGTACGCGGCCTCCAGATAGTCGCCTGCCCAGAAGTGGCAGAACGCCTTGGCCAAGACGCGTGCACCGTCGGGATCGCACGCATAGACGTCGAGGAGCCATGTCGTGAGCTCGGTCTCTGTGGGGGTGCTGTACTTCTCGCCGAGCCGGTACAGGCCGGATCCGTGGATCTGGCCCATGTGCCGGGAGGCAATTGCCACGTGCAGAGCTACGTCGTGCTCGACTTGCTCATCCGGAGTCGTAAGTGTCTTTCGTGGGAGACCGTCTGCGCCGAGAAGAACTGTGGTGAATAGATGCCGGATGGCGAAAGGACGGCCGCGAACGGAAGTCCGGATCCGGTCGATATCACCGCACGGGACTGGTGACTCGAGGAAGTAGCGCAGGCCACGGTGCCAGGTGTGGCCGCGGGTGAACGCGTGGAGCTCACTCTCGGGGATCCAACTGGGGATGTGGGCACTTGAGGAGATCTTCTCGAGGCCGAGGTCGCCGGCCGAGACAACCTCGAGCTCGCGCTGGATCTCTCTGAGGTCGCTGCGCAGATTGTGCTGTGTCGCGAATCGCGCGGCGGTCGCCAGATGGGACTGCTTGACCAAGGGCTCGCTGGTGGCGGCGGCTATCCGGCGGAGTGCCGCCATCTCGTCGATGCGAGTCTCGGCTCGCTTGGCATCGGCGTGGGGGCCGGGAGTGATCATCTTCCGACGCAGGTCACTAGCCTCGGAGATGACATGGTGCATGACTTCCATCGCGACGATGTCGGTCAGTAGCTTCTCCGCAGTAGCGTGCAGGGCACCTTGTCGAAGGGAGTTGGTCGGCTTCTGCGCTATGACTGCCAGCAGTGGCATGACGTGGCCAATGCACTGCCGGGCACCCGGCAGCCTGACCCGCCTCTCGATCTCGTCGAGTATGACGTCCTCAACATCAAAGAGTTTGAAGAGCCGGGAGATCGTCCACGCGCGTGTCAGGTACGCCCCGGTAGTCAAACTGTTGTCGACTCCGGCGACGGCCGCCAGGTAGCTGATGGCGGCATGGCGAGCTCGATGGACCAGGTTCCCGTCGCGGCGAATCATGAGAAGCTCCTCGAGCCGGGCAACGGCTGCCGGATGTGTCACCGAACCGAGCACCTCGCGCCACAACTCCACGACGTCGACCGACGCGTTCTTCGGATCGGGCAAGAACCTGTCTGCAACAAATTCCGTGCCTGGCTTGCGCATCTCGCCGACGCTCAGGCTTCGGCCTCCGACGGCCGCCAACTCTCGGGTCAGTACTTCGTCCATGCCGCCCCGGGCCTCGATCGCGTTCTCGACCTGCCCCCATCCAGCCGGGCCGTCGGTCATCTCGGCGAACGCAGTGTCGAGGACTTCCGCAGCGGCGACGACGTGACTCAGGTCGAAAACGTACGGCGCTGATAGAGGAAGCTGCGCCGGCACCTCGTCCTCCGCGGCCAAGTCCGCGTCAGTGTCGACGTCCTCGTCGGAGAACGAACCTGCGTCCTTGGGCGTATCCGCCGATGGGTCCTCCGGTGCCGCGCTTGCGCTCATAAGCTCATTCTCCCGGATGCAATAGCGATTCTCGGCGCTCAACGCAGATGAGGGCGTAGACGAGGTCTGAACCGCCCCGGGTTTCATGGAGGCACTCGACCCATGGCAGTGGAGAGCCAAGGCAGTGCTGGGGAAGTACCCGCACGAGCTTCGGGAGCGGGCGGTCCGGATGGCGGTGGACATGCGACATGATCCATCCACGCGCAAGGGCACCCTGGCCACGGTCGGCGATCCACTGGGGATCACCCCTCAGACGCTACGGAACTGGGGGCACGTGTGCACGCCCGATCCCCCGTGCGACGTCCCGGGACGTCGCACCGCTTGCTCATGTTGAGTCCCACGCGAGCCTCCGCCGGCCCGTCGAGCCTTGCACTGACGAGCGGTAGCGCGGCTTACGCATCGCCCGAGGATCATTCAGCATCGCTTACGTAACGTATCTGGAGGATGACGAACAGTAGGCTGCACGTCGACAGGACGGGCTAGACCTGCATGTCCACGAATCGCGCGTAGTGCCCCTGGAACGCCACGGTGATCGTGTCGGTCGGGCCGTTACGGTGCTTGGCCACGATCAGGTCTGCCTCGCCTGCTCGCGGGGACTCCTTCTCGTACGCGTCCTCACGGTGCAGCAGGATGACCATGTCGGCGTCCTGCTCGATAGAGCCCGATTCGCGCAAATCCGACATAGCAGGCTTCTTGTCCGTGCGCTGCTCGGCGCCACGGTTCAGCTGCGAGATCGCGATGACCGGTACCTCGAGCTCCTTCGCGAGGAGCTTGAGCGCACGGGAGAACTCCGAGACCTCCTGCTGGCGGGACTCGACGCGCTTGCCCGACGTCATGAGCTGAAGGTAGTCGATCACGACGAGCTTGAGGTCGTGCTTCTGCTTGAGCCGGCGGCACTTGGCGCGGATCTCCATGAGCGACATGTTGGGCGAGTCGTCGATGAACAGCGGCGCCTCGGAGATCTTTCCCATGGTGCCGGCGAGCTTCTGCCAGTCGTCCTCACCCATGGAGCCGTTGCGCATCTTCTGCAGGTGGATGCGTGCCTCCGCGGCCAACAGACGCATCGTGATCTCGTTGCGGCTCATCTCGAGCGAGAACACGACGGACGTCATGTTGTGCTTTATGGAAGCACTCCTAACTATGTCGATTCCCAGCGTGCTCTTCCCGATGGCCGGACGTGCCGCGATCACGATCATCTGCCCGGGGTGCAGCCCGTTGGTCAGCCGGTCGAGGTCGGCGAAGCCCGTCGGCACCCCGACCATTCCCTCGCCGCGGTGCCCTGCGGCCTCGATCTCGTCGACCGTCCCGCCGATGACCTCGCCCAGCACGATGTAGTCCTCGGCCGTGCGGCGCTCGGTGACCGCATAGACCTCGGCCTGCGCGTTGTTGACCACGTCGTCGACGTCGCCGCCGTCGGTCGCGTAGCCCAGCTGGACGATCCTGGTCCCGGCCTCGACGAGGCGTCGCAGCACGGCGCGCTCGCGCACGATGCGCGCGTAGTAGCCCGCGTTCGCGGCCGTCGGCACCATGGCCATGAGGTCGTGGATGTAGGGCGCGCCACCGATCCTGCCCAGCTCGCCGCGGCGCGTGAGCTCGGCGACGACCGTGATGGCGTCCGCGGGCTCACCGCGTCCGTAGAGGTCGATGATGACGTCGTAGATCGACTCGTGCGCAGGCTTGTAGAAGTCGGTGCCGCGGATCTGCTCGATCACGTCCGCGATGGCGTCCTTGGACAGCAGCATGCCACCGAGCACGCTCTGCTCGGCGGCGATGTCCTGCGGCGGGGTGCGGTCGAACCCGGGACCGCCGCTGCCTGCGGGCGGTCCAAAGCTCGACTCGAGCTCGTCGATCGACATGCGGGCCCCTCACTCCCCCGGCACGGCCGGGTATCGTCCTGCGTCGCACGTCTGTTCTACTCCGGCCCACCGACACGCCTGCGCCCGCATCGTCGAGGGGTATCGCTGGTGGTGCACCGTCGACCGTTCGGAAGGCCCGAGCATGCGCGACTCAGCGACACTAGATCGCGCTCCCACAGCCCGCAAACGGCCCTGTTCACAGAGGTGTGGACAGCCTGTGGACAGAGGCCCCCATGCTGTTCACAGGCTTGTGGACAACCATGTGGACAAGTGACCAGTTTTCCCCTGTACAGCCCTGGGAGCAGCCAGTTCACTAGGCTCAGCCATGTGGACGAAGAAATTTCCGGCAACACGCCGCCGACACGCCAGCCCTCCCCCGGTCAGGGCGAGGACACCGGTCGTTCACCCCGTTCACCCGAGCACCGCCCCCAGGACACCCGGGAGGCATCGGCCGCCGCGCAGTCACCTGGTTCGTCCACAGGGCCTGTGGAGACACCTGCCGGGTCCCCGCCCCAGCCTCCCAGCCGTCGCCTCATCGACAAGCAGATCCTGGCCCTCGCGGTCCCGGCCCTGGGAGCGCTCGTCGCGGAGCCGATCTTCGTGCTCGTGGACAGCGCCGTCGTCGGGCACCTGGGGACCGCACAGCTCGCCGGGCTCTCCCTCGCGTCCACGGTCCTCCTGACCCTCGTCGGCCTGTGCGTGTTCCTCGCGTACGCGACCACCGCGGCCGTGGCCCGGCGCATCGGCGCGGGGCACCGGCGCGAGGCGCTCCAGTCCGGCATCGACGGCATGTGGCTCGCGCTCGGGCTGGGCCTCGTGCTCGCCGCAGCCCTGTGGTTCGGCGGCGGCTGGGCGATCGGCGCGATGGGCGGCACGGGCGAGGTCGCGCACCACGCCCTGGTGTACCTGCGGTGGTCGGGCCTGGGCCTGCCCGGCATGCTCGTCGTCCTGGCGTCCACGGGCGTGCTGCGCGGCCTCCAGGACACCCGCACGCCCCTCTACGTCGCTGCGGGTGGCGCGACGTTCAACGCGATCCTCAACGTCGTGCTCGTGTACGGCGTGGGCCTCGGCATCGCCGGCTCGGGGATCGGGACCGCCGTCGCCCAGCTGACCATGGGCGCGGTGCTCGGCGTCGTCGTCGTGCGTGGGGCCCGACGCGAAGGCGCCTCCCTGCGCCCCGCCGCAGGCGGTATCTGGTCCAACGCGCGCGCGGGCGCGCCGCTGTTCGTCCGCACGCTCTCGCTGCGCCTCGCGATCCTCCTGACGGTCTTCGTCGCGACAGGCCTGGGCGAGGTCACACTCGCGGGCTACCAGGTGGTCGCGTCGGTGTGGGGTCTCGCGGCGTTCGCGCTCGACGCCCTCGCGATCGCGGCGCAGGCCCTCGTGGGGCACGGCCTGGGCGCCGGGGACCGGTCGCACGTGCGCTCGGTCCTGCGCCGCACGCTCCAGTGGGGCGTCGCGGCAGGGGCGCTGCTCGGTCTGGTCATGGCCGTGGGCGGTTGGTGGTTCGCGCTGTTCTTCACGTCCGACCCCGACGTCCGCACCGCCGTCGCGCTCGGCATGGCCGTGTGCGGGTTGCTGCTGCCCATGGCGGGGTGGGTGTTCGTCCTGGACGGGGTGCTCATCGGGGCCGGGGACGGCCGCTACCTCGCGTGGGCAGGCATGCTCACGTTCGTCGTGTACGTGCCGTTCGCGCTGGCGGTCCGTGAGCTCGCGCCCGACGGCGCCGCGGGCCTCGCGTGGCTGTGGGCGGCCTTCGCGGGGGTCTTCATGGCGGCGCGCGCACTCACCACGGGCCTCAGGGCGCGCGGGGACCGGTGGATGGTCACGGGGGCCTGAGGAGGCCTGCCTCGGGAACGCCGACGGCCCGGCCCCCTCCGCAGAGGGGACCGGGCCGTCGGGTGAGATCTCCGATCCATCCATCCCTCACGGGACAGGGGCGATCAGTCGATCAGGCAGCCACCACGTTGACCGCGATGTTCGCCGAGACCTCGGCGTGCAGGCGGATGGTGACCGTGTACGAACCGGTCGACTTGATCGGCTGGCCGATCTCGATCTTGCGCTTGTCGACGGACGGGCCGCCGACGGCCTTGACGGCCTCGGCGATGTCACCGGTGGTGACCGCGCCGAACAGACGGCCGCCCTGGCCCGCCTTGGCCTTCACGACGACAGGCTTCGACTGCAGCGAGTCGCGCGTCGCCTTGGCCTCGTCGAGCGTCGCGATCTCGCGAGCCTTGCGTGCCTTGCGGATCGCAGAGATCTGCGACTCGGCACCCTTGGACCACCCGGTCGCCAGACCACGGGGCACGAGGAAGTTACGGGCGTACCCGTCCTTGACCTCGACCACGTCGCCGGGCTCGCCCAGGCCGGTGACCTCGTGGGTCAGAATGAGCTTTGCCATGTTCTATCCCCTCTCGATCAGCGTGCGGACGACGAGTACGGCAGGAGTGCCATCTCGCGGGCGTTCTTGACGGCACGTGCGATCTGACGCTGCTCCTGGACGGAGACGCCGGTCACGCGACGGGCACGGATCTTCCCGCGGTCGGAGATGAACTTCCGCAGCAGGGTCGTGTCCTTGTAGTCGACCGACTCGATCTTCGCCGACTTCAGGGGGTTGGACTTCTTCTTGGGCTTGCGCACCACTGGCTTCGCCATGGTGTTGCTCCTTCACAAGGTGCTATCCCCGGCCGGGGCGAGTGCCGTCGTCGGGCACCTGCCCTGCCGGGAAGGGTTTGTCTGGGGTGAGCGGTGACTAGAAGGGGGGCTCGTCCGAGAACGAGGCACCACCCGACGACGCGGGGCCAGCCGTGGCCCACGGGTCGTCGTTGCTCTGCTGGCCACCGCCGGAAGCGCTGAATCCGCCGCCGCCGCTCGAAGCGCCGCCGCCGCCGAAACCGCCGCCACCACCGAAGTTGCCGCCACCCGAGCGCTGGGCCCGGGTGACCTTCGCGGAGGCGTACTTCAGGGAAGGACCGATCTCCTCCACCTGCAGCTCGACGACCGTGCGCTTCTCCCCCTCGCGGGTGTCGTACGAACGCTGGACCAGACGGCCCTGAACGATGACGCGCATGCCCTTGGTCAAGGACTCGGCGACGTTCTCCGCGGCCTCACGCCAGATCGAGCAGCGCATGAACAGCGTGTCGCCGTCCTTCCACTCGTTGCTCTGGCGGTCGAAGGTGCGCGGCGTGGACGCCACGGTGAAGTTGGCGACGGCAGCCCCCGCGGGGGTGAAGCGAAGCTCCGGGTCCCCGGTCAGGTTCCCGACCACCGTGATGACGGTTTCACCAGCCATGCCAGCTCCTCATTGTTCGTTACGTATCGAAGACTCTTCGAAGGGGATGACCCCCGTCCGCGGACATCCCACCACGTGCCACTGACGCTGTCCTGGGGACGCGCAGCGCACCGGAGGTGCCACGAGGGAAGTCAGAAGTGCGGGGTGATCAGCGAGCGTCGGTGCGCAGGACCTTCGTGCGCAGGACGACCTCGTTGAGGCCGAGCTGACGGTCCAGCTCCTTGGCCGTGTCCGACGTCGCGGTGAAGTCGACGACGGCGTAGATGCCCTCGGACTTCTTGTTGATCTCGAAGGACAGGCGGCGACGGCCCCAGATGTCCACCTTGTCGACAGTGCCACCGTCGGTCTTGATGACCGTCAAGTACTTGTCGAGCGACGGAGCAACGGTGCGCTCCTCGATCTCGGGGTCGAGGATGATCATCAATTCGTACTGACGCATGCGGTTAACCCACCTCCTGCGGACTCAGCGGTCACGGTATCTCCGTGACAGGAGGGTTGTGCGTCGCTGTGAGGTCACCGTGCTGATGGCAGCACAGATCGAGACACAGCAAGTTCCCAAGGTACCCGGTCGGGACCGGGCTCGGGAAATCTGTGGGGGTGACGTCGGTCGCTACCCGCCGTTGTTGCCGTTCCCGTTGCCGTTGCCGCTGCCCGGGTTCCCGCCACCTTCCGGTGGCGTGGTCGGCGGCGGGGTGCTGGGTTCGGGTTCGGGGTCGGGCTTGGGCTTGGGGTCCGGCCCCTTGGACAGGACGACCGTGACGGTCTTGCCCGTCTCGACCTGCTGACCGGATCCGCCGACCCTGAGCACCACGCCGGGGGCGACGTCGGCCGAGTACTCCTCGGTGAACGAGACCTTGAGCCCCATGCCCTCGAGCACGGCCTTGGCATCCGCCTTGGACCTGCCGGTGAGGTCGGTCGGAACCGTCACAGTGGTCGGCGCGACAGGTTCCTCCGGCTCGACCGGCTCCTCGATCGCGGGCTCCGTGGGTTCCTCGGTCGGCGTCGGAGAAGGCTTGACCTTCTTCATCGTGTACTCGGGGAAGTCCTGGACCTCGGCGTACTGGGGCAGCGCGAGGACGCCCTCCATGTAGGAGGTCCAGGCGTCGACGGGCCACGTACCGCCCGTGATCGACCTCTTGTAGTACTTGCCGAACGGGGTGATCTGCTCCTGGACCCCAGTTTCCTTGTTGTCCTGGTAGAGCCCGACGACCGTCGCCAGCTGCGGGACGTACCCCGCGAACCAGGCCGACTTGTTGTCGTTCGACGTACCGGTCTTGCCCGCGACGGGACGGTTCAACGCCTTGGCCGGGGCACCGGAGGCCCCCTTCGCCTCGACGACCTGGGTCATGGCGTAGGTCGTCGCGGCCATGACGTCGGCATCGAAGACCCGGTCGTTGCGGCCCGGTGGGTCGTAGGTCTCGGCGCCCGTGCCCAGCCGCTTGACCGACTGGACCACGTGCGGCGTCGACTCGAAGCCTTGCGCGGCGAACGTCGCGTAGGCGTGCGCGATGTCGATCGGGTGGACCGACGCGGTACCCAGCACGTTCGACGGGACGGCCTTGAGGTCCATGGTGTCCGCGGGGATCCCGGCCTTGACTGCCGCGTCGACCGTCGCCTGCGGGCCGACCTCCATGTTCAGGGCTGCGTAGACCGTGTTGACAGAGTTCGCGGTCGCGGTCGCCAGGTCGATCTGGCCGAAGGGCTGGTCGCCGAAGTTCTTGACTCCCTGGCCCTTGTCGTAGAAGCCGGGCACCTCCACGTCGTTGTTGCCGTCGTACGTCGCCGACAGGTCGATTCCCTGCTCGAGGGCCGCGACGAGCGTGAACGGCTTGAACGTCGAGCCGGCCTGCGCCACACCACGCGTCGCGGAGTTGTACTGGTCGCTGAGGAAGTCGCTGCCGCCGTAGACGGCCCGCACTGCACCGTCCGCCGGGTCGATCGAGACGATGGACGGCTTGAGCCATCCGGAAGCCGCATGGTCGCCCTCGCGCGGGATGCTCTCCGCGGTCGCGACCGCGAGGTCCTGCATGGTCTTGTCGATCGTCGTGACGATCGTGAAGCCCTTGGTGTCGAGGTCTCCGTCGCCGTAGCCGTTGGCCTCGAGCTCACGCCTCACCAGGTCCAGGAGGTAGCCGGCCTGCCCACCCTTGGAGTTGGTCGCGGCCTTCTCCTTGATGTCGGCCGGGAAGGCCGCCTCGGCCTTCTCCGCCGCCGTGATGTGCCCGTCCTTGGCCATCCGGTTGATCACACGCTGCCACTTCTCCTGCGTGATGTCGGGGTTGTTGGCCGGGTCGTAGACCGTCGGGTTGGGGATGATCGCGGTGATCATCGCCGCCTGGGAGATCGTGAGGTCCTTGGCCGAGACACCGAAGTACGCCTGCGCGGCGGCCTCGATCCCGTGCGCCCCGCGGCCGAAGTAGATCGTGTTGAGGTAGTTCCCCAGGATCTCCTCCTTGGGCTGCTCCTGCGTGAGCCGCAGCGCGAGCATCGCCTCCCGGAACTTCCCCACGTAGTCGGAGACCGTCGCGCCGGCGTAGTAGCGCTCTGCGTACTGCTGGGTGATGGTCGAGGCGCCCTGGGTGCTCCCGCCCTTGAGGTTGTTCACCATCGCGCGAGCGATGCCCTTGAGGTCGATCCCCGAGTTCGTCCAGAACGAGCTGTCCTCGGACGCGACCACGGAGTTGCCGACGTAGTCCGGGAGCGTGGCGTAGTCGACGATGACACGGTTCTCCTCCTGGAAGGTCCCGATCTCCGTGACGCCGTCGGCGTAGTACACCGTCGTCTTCTGGTTCTGCACCGCATAGGCGGGGTCCTTGGGGACCGAGGTCGTCGCGTAGGCGGCGATGACGATGCCGGCGACCAGCGCGGTCCCGGTGAGGAAGGTCCCGAGCAGCACGCGCCAGGACGGCAGCCAGCGACGGAAGCTCTTGACGTGGGAACGGGGGTAGTTGAAGAAGCGGCGCTTGCGCGCCGAGGTGCCCGTGCGCGCCGTGCTGCCGGCACGCGCCGTGCCCTTCGTCTGCCTCGCGGAGCTCGCCACGGTTCACCTTCCTCTGGGGGTCTGTACCGGTCAGGGCCTGTTCCGCACCGCTGCCCGGGAGAGGGCGCGCCAGGCGCAGAGCATGCATCAGACCACCCTGAACAATAGGGCGTCCTCCCGTGAGGACAAGGCCCTCCGGGGCCTGGTCCGCCATTGTTTCGCCACAGCCACGCCGCAGGTCCCCCAGTCCTTCACATCTGCTCGAGGGCGTGACATATTGCGCGCCACCGCGAATCCACCTAACCTGTCGATGTATCGACTCGATACATCGAGTAGTCGAACCATGCCCGATCCGCCCTCCGCGGTGACAGCCGGACCGAGGAGGAGGTGTCATGGCACGCAGCCGTTCCGACGTGCTGGAGACCGCGATCCTCGGCCTCCTGAACGAGTCCCCGCTCCACGGGTACGAGCTCCGCAAGCGGCTGAACCTGCTGCTCGGGTCGTTCCGGGCGTTCTCCTACGGTTCGCTCTACCCGGCGCTCAAGGCGATGGTCACGCACGGCTACATCGTCGGCACCGAGTCACCCACCACCCCTCCCCACGCGTTGTCGGGCAAGCGGGCACGCATCGTGTACCAGCTGACCGCCGAGGGCAAGGAACGTCTTCAGACGGTCCTCGCGACCTCGGGACCGGCGGCCTGGGAGGACGAGAGCTTCGACGTCCGGTTCGCGTTCTTCGCGCAGACCGACGCCGAGACCCGGCTCCGCATCCTCGAGGGTCGGCGCAGCCGGCTCACCGAGAGGCTGGAGTCGGTCAAGGAGTCCGCCGCACGCACTCGTGAGCGGCTGGACGAATACACCCTCGAGCTGCAGCGTCACGGCCTGGAACAGGTCGAGCGTGAGGTTCGGTGGCTCGACGGACTGATCACGACCGAGCGCGACCGTCGTCGCACCCGGCCGTCGAGCGGCCCTGAGAACCGTCACGGGCAAGACAACCACTAACTACGAAGCCGTCGGCGCGCAGCGCCCCCGGCACTGACAGCAAGGAGCGAGGATGTCCTCCATCCGCGTCGCCATCGTTGGCGTCGGAAACTGCGCATCTTCCCTGGTCCAGGGCGTGCACTACTACCGCGATGCTGACCCGAGCAGCACCGTGCCCGGACTGATGCACGTGCAGTTCGGTGACTACCACGTGTCCGACCTGGAGTTCGTCGCCGCTTTCGACGTCGACGCCAAGAAGGTCGGCTTCGACCTCTCGGAGGCCATCCACGCCTCGGAGAACAACACCATCAAGATCGCGGACGTCCCGCCGCTGGGCGTGCCCGTCCAGCGCGGTGTGACGAACGACGGTCTCGGCAAGTACTACCGCGAGACCATCGAGGAGTCGGACGCCGAGCCGGTCGACATCGTCGCCGCGCTCAAGGAGTCGGGCGCCGACGTGCTCGTCTGCTACCTGCCCGTCGGTTCGGAGATCGCTGCGAAGTACTACGCGCAGTGCGCGATCGACGCGGGTGTCGCGTTCGTCAACGCCCTGCCGGTCTTCATCGCGTCGGACCCCGAGTGGGCTGCGAAGTTCGAGGCCGCGGGCGTCCCGATCGTCGGCGACGACATCAAGTCGCAGGTCGGCGCGACCATCACGCACCGCGTGCTCGCGAAGCTCTTCGAGGACCGCGGCGTGGTCCTGGACCGCACGTACCAGCTGAACGTCGGTGGCAACATGGACTTCAAGAACATGCTGGAGCGCACGCGCCTCGAGTCCAAGAAGATCTCGAAGACGCAGGCCGTGACGTCGAACCTCGAGGGTCCCCTCGGTGGCAAGACCGAGGACCGCAACGTCCACATCGGCCCGTCGGACTACGTCGCCTGGCTCGACGACCGCAAGTGGGCGTACGTCCGCCTCGAGGGTCGTGCGTTCGGCGAGGTGCCCCTGAACCTGGAGTACAAGCTCGAGGTCTGGGACTCCCCCAACTCGGCCGGCATCATCATCGACGCCGTCCGCGCTGCGAAGATCGCCAAGGACCGTGGCGTCGGTGGCCCGATCCTCTCGGCGTCGACGTACTTCATGAAGTCCCCGCCGGTCCAGATGGAGGACACGAAGGGCCGTGCGGCTCTGGAGGCCTTCATCTCCGGCGAGAACGAGCGCTGATCCGTAGCGAGCCTGCGAGTGCAGGACCAGCGCGACCAGAAGTACCTGCGCTGATCCGTAGCGAGCTTGCGAGTGCAGGACCAGCGCGACCAGAAGTACCTGCGCTGATCCGTAGCACCCGCCGAGTTGTCAGAACCAGCCCGGGCGATACCCCGCCCTGCTTCTGACGACCGAGCGAAGAGGGTCCGGAACCTGAGGGTTCCGGGCCCTCTTCGCATGCCCGACGGCGGAGGGCACCACCCCGTTCGGCCCCGGCAACCCCGCCGGCCGAGTTGTCAGAACCACCCCGGGCCATGCCCCGCCCGGCGTCTGACAACCCCCGAACCTCGGGGGGAGGCCCGCCGTCGAGCCGTCCCGGGGTGAGGTCCGCTCCCACCACCGCATACCCTGAACCGGTGGGTGTGATCTCGGAACTCGGCGTCCTGCTTCGGCTGCGCGACTTCAGGAAGCTCTTCGCCGTCCGGCTGGTCAGCCAGGCGGGCGACGGCATGTTCCAGGTCGGGTTGGCGTCGCTCCTCTTCTTCTCCCCGGAGTCCCAGGGCACGGCGGCGTCGATCGCCGCGGCGTTCGCGGTGATGCTGGCCCCGTTCACGATCGTGGGGCCGTTCGCGGGGGTCTTCCTGGACCGGTGGAGCCGACGCCAGGTGCTGGTGTGGGGCAACGCGGTGCGCGTGGTCCTGACGGCGGCCACGGCGGTCCTCATGCTGACGTCGGGCGTCACGCCGTGGATCTACGTCCTGGCGCTCGCGACGCTCTCGGTCAACCGGTTCCTGCTCGCGGGCCTGTCGGCGGGCCTGCCGCGGGTGGTCGACGGCCCGCTGCTGCTCACGGCGAACTCCCTGACCCCGTCCCTCGGTGCCGCGGCGGCCTTCGTCGGCGGGGGCATCGGCTTCCTGCTGAGCCTGTTGTTCGAGCCGGGCCGGGTCAAGGACTCGGTCGCGCTCATGTGCGCGGCACTCGTGTTCGGGGCGGCGTCGGCGCTCGCGCTGCGCATGTCGCGCGGGCTGCTGGGGCCGGACGAGCCGGCCGAGGCCGCGATCACGACAGAGATCGCGAAGGTCGCGCGCGGCCTCGCGGACGGCGCGCGCTATCTCGCAGCCCGGCGCACGCCGGGTCAGGCCCTCATGGTCATGGCGACGCACCGCTTCCTGTACGGGGTCACGTTCATCGCGTCGATCCTCATCTCGCGCAACCTGCTGTCGGACCCGGGCAACGCGAACGCGGGGCTCGCGACGTTCGCGACGGTCGTCGGGCTCACGGGGGTGGGTGGCGCGCTCGCCGTCGTGCTGACCCCGACCCTGTCGCGCTACACGGGGCCGCACCTGTGGATCGCGCTCATGCTGGGCCTGGCCTCGGCGAGCCAGCTCCTGCTCGTCACGACACCGTCGCGCACGGTCGTGTACGCGGGGGCGCTGCTGCTGGGGCTCGCGGCCCAGGCGACCAAGATCGCGGTGGACACGATCGTCCAGCGTGACACCGCGGACGCCTTCCGGGGCAGGGCCTTCGCGTTCTACGACGTCCTGTACAACGCGGCGTTCGTGGGGGCGGCGGCCCTGGCCGCGTTCACGCTCCCGGACACGGGCTACTCGCGTCCGGTCTTCGTGGTCCTCGCGCTCGCGTACGCGGCAGCGGCGGTGGTCTTCGGCCGGTTCGGGGCACGCCGCCCGGCGGAGCCCGACGGCGCGGCTCACCTCCCGCGCGCGGCCGTCGGCGAGTAGCGCGTGGGGTGAGGTCGCTCACCCCGGATCCCTGCCCGCGCGAACGCGTGCCGTGAGACCGGCGCCGTGCCGGGCCTCGCGACCCGGTCGGCGTCGTCGTCGGAGGACGACCGATGAGTCCTGCCCGGAAAAGGAGTCGTCAGGGTCGCGGGGAATAACTCAGGATGGTTGAGCGTCGTTTCTCGTAGGGCGTACGACTTCTCGACCCGACGCTCCCCACCTCCCTCGCTGTGCTCCCCCGGGCCGCGCGGGCGCGCACCGACCCCACAGGAGAGCCATGCAGGTACCTCAGAGCACCGCCCCGTCCTTACCCACCTCCGACAAGCTCTCGCGCGAGAACTTCCTCGTGATCGCGCTGCTGCTCGTCTCGGCGTCGGTCGTCATCCTCAACGAGACGACCATGGGCGTCGCCCTGCCGCACCTCATGGCGGAGATGCACATCTCCGCGACCACGGGCCAGTGGCTCACGACGGCCTTCATGCTCACCATGGCGATCGTCATCCCCGCGACCGGCTTCCTGCTGCAGCGCCTGGGGACCCGCGGCGCGTTCCTGCTCGCCATGTCGCTGTTCAGCACGGGCACGGCCCTCGCGGCGTTCGCACCCGGCTTCGGCTGGCTGCTCGGCGCGCGCGTGGTGCAGGCCTCGGGCACCGCGATCATGATGCCGCTGCTCATGACGACCATCATGACGCTCGTCCCCCCGACGGCCCGTGGCCGGATCATGGGCAACGTCGCGATCGTCATGGCGGCCGCTCCCGCCCTGGGCCCGACGCTGTCCGGGCTGATCCTCGACACCCTGAGCTGGCGCTGGATCTTCGGCCTGGTCCTGCCGGTCGCCCTCGTGGCGCTCGTCGTCGGCGCGAAGTACGTCAAGGACTCGGCCGACCGGACGCACACGCGACTCGACCCGCTCTCGCTCGTCCTCGCGGCCCTCGCGTTCGGCGGTCTGGTCTACGGCCTGTCCAACCTGGGTGAGGCCGCGCGCGCCACGCCGGTCGTCCCCGTGTGGATCCCGCTCGTCGTCGGACCCGTGTTCCTGGTCCTGTTCGTCGCACGTCAGCTCGTCCTCCAGCGTCGCGACGCGGCGCTGCTCGACCTGCGCGTCTTCTCCTCGCGCGGCTTCACGGTGTCGCTCGGGATCATGGCGGTCAGCATGATCGCGCTGTTCGGCTCGATCATCCTGCTGCCGCTGTACCTGCAGAACTCGCTGGGCATGGACCCCTTGTACACGGGGCTGCTCGTGCTGCCGGGTGGTCTGCTCATGGGTCTGCTGGGTCCCACGGTCGGACGCCTGTACGACCGCGTCGGACCCCGTCCCCTCGTCCTGCCGGGCCTGGTCGCGGTCACGGTGTCGCTCGCCGCGCTGTCGACCGTGGGCGCGAGCACGTCGCCCTGGTTCGTCCTGGGCGCGCACGTCGTGCTGAGCCTGGGCCTGGCGTTCGTGTTCACACCGCTGTTCACGGGGGCGCTCTCGGCGCTCAAGCCGTCGCTGTACTCGCACGGCAGCGCCATGATCGGCACGGTCCAGCAGCTCGCGGGCGCGGCCGGGACGGCGCTGTTCGTCGCGGTCATGACGTCGCGCTCGGTCGCGCTGGCCGCTGAGGGCGCGAGCGAGCAGGTCGCCCTCGCGGAGGGCGTGAGCTCGGCGTTCGTCTGGGGCGCGGCGGTCACGCTGGTCGCGGTCGCGCTGACGTTCCTGCTGCGCAGGCCGGCTGCGGTCGAGACGTCCCCCGTCCTGCCCGACGCCGTCGCGCCCGCCACGCTCGACGCTCCCGTCCTCGAGAGCGTCGGGGAGGCGCCCGAGCGCCGCTGACGCGGCCGACGGCACGCGAGCGGAACGACGCACGAAGGGCGGGCACCGAGGTGCCCGCCCTTCGTCGTTCCCGGCCTTCGAGGTGGCCCGCGGTCGACCGGCCGACCGCGAGAGCCGACCAGCACCTCGGCCGGCGTCAGCCCGCGGCCGGGCTCGCGCTCACTGCTCGCGAGCCGCCCACCAGGCGAGCAGCTCCTCGCGCGCGACATCCTCGCCGAGCGGGCCACGGTCGAGCCGCAGCTCGAGCAGGAACTTGTAGGCCTGGCCCACCTCGGGGCCGGGAGCGATCCCCAGGGTCGCCATGATCTGCTGCCCGTCGAGGTCGGGACGGATCGAGGCCAGCTCCTCCTCGCCCCGCAGCCGCTCGATGCGCTGCTCCAGGTCGGTGTACGCGTCGGAGAGACGCTGCGCCTTGCGCTTGTTGCGCGTGGTCGAGTCGGCCCGGGTCAGGCGGTGGAGCCGCTCGAGCAGAGGGCCGGCGTCCGTGACGTACCGCCGCACCGCGGAGTCGGTCCACTCGCCCTCGCCGTACCCGTGAAAGCGCAGGTGCAGCTCGACGAGCCGCGAGACGTCCTTGACCGTGTCCTTGTCGAAGCGCAGGGCCTTGAGCCGCTTGGCGGTCTGCTTGGCCCCCACGACCTCGTGGTGGTGGAAGCTGACCCCGCCCCCGGACTCGAAGCGCCGCGTGGCGGGCTTGCCGATGTCGTGCAGGAGCGACGCGAGCCGCAGGACGAGGTCCGGGGCCGGCACCGCGCCGTCGGGCCCCGTCTCCTGCGCGATCGCCTGCTCGAGCACCGTCAACGAGTGCTGGTAGACGTCCTTGTGCCGGTGGTGCTCGTCGATCTCGAGGCGCAGCGCCGGGAGCTCGGGCAGGACGTGGTCCGCGAGCCCGGTCTCGACGAGCACCTCGAGCCCCTTGCGCGGCTCGTCCGACAGCAGCAGCTTGGTCAGCTCGTCGCGCACGCGCTCCGCGGAGACGATCTCGATGCGCGAGGCCATGTCGACGATCGCTGCGCGGGTCGCGGGCTCGACCTCGAACCCGAGCTGGGCGGCGAAGCGCGCTGCCCGCATCATGCGCAGCGGGTCGTCGTCGAACGAGCGCTCGGGGGCGATCGGGGTGCGCAGGACGCCCAGCGCCAGGTCCGCGAGGCCGTCGTGCGGGTCGACGAACAGCATCTCCGGTACCCGCACGGCCATCGCGTTGACCGTGAAGTCCCGCCGGGACAGGTCGCCGACGAGCGTGTCCCCGAACGCGACGAGCGGCTTGCGCGACGCCGGGTCGTACTCGTCGGTGCGGTAGGTCGTGACCTCGACCACCAGGTCACCCGTCCCCCGCGGGCTGCCCTTGGGCCCGAACCGCTTGGCGCCGATCGTGCCGAACTCCTTGCCGATGTCCCAGTGCGCGTCGCCCCACGCCGCGAGGAGCGCCTGGGTCTGGTCCGGGTCCGCCGAGGTCGCGAAGTCGAGGTCGTTGCTCGCGCGGCCGAGGAACGCGTCGCGGACCGGACCGCCCACGAGGGCGAGCTCGTGGCCTGCGGCGTGGAACAGCTCCCCGAGCTCGATCGCCGCGGGCGCCATCTCCGTCAGCACCGCCAGGGCGCGCCGGAGGAGCTCGAGCTGTTCGGGCGTGGTCGGCACCCCACGAGAACCCCCCGCTGGCTGCGCGGAAGGTTCGGGGACGGGGGCGTTCTGGGAAGGAGTCGGCACGACATCCAAGCGTGCCAGATCAGGCGCCGACTCCACACTCGGTAAAGTTGGGTCATGTCCACCCCAGCGCACTCTCCGGACCACCGCGGTGTCCCAGCACCGCCCGGTGGGCATGCGTTGCGGATCGACCCGGAGGCCGCGCGCGCAGCGACCCCGGCGCCCTCCCCGACCACACCGCTCCCCGTCGTCGAGGAGATCTCCGCAGGTGGACTCGTCGTCGACACGTTCGACGGCCTGTTCCGGGCCGCCGTCATCGCCCGCCGCAACCGGGGTGGACGCCTCGAGTGGTGCCTGCCCAAGGGCCACCTCGAGGGTGACGAGACGCCCGAGGAGGCCGCCGTCCGGGAGATCGCCGAGGAGACGGGGATCACGGGCGTGGTCCAGCTGCCGCTCGGGATCATCGACTACTGGTTCACGGGCGAGGACCGGCGCGTGCACAAGGTCGTCCACCACTTCCTGCTCAAGGCCACGGGCGGGCGCCTCACGGTCGAGGGCGACCCCGACGGCGAGGCCGAGGACGTCGCCTGGATCCCGTTCGAGGACCTTCCCGAGCGGTTGTCGTACCCGAACGAGCGGCGCCTCGCGGCCGTCGCGCACGACGTCCTCCGAGGTCGGCGCACGACAGCCCGCTTCCGGGGTACCGTGACTCGCACCGTCGTCCGTACCAGCCGGCCGGCACCCGACGACCCCCGGAACCCGACCGACCACTCATGACCTTCCACTCGCCCGTCGGCTCAGCCCGTGCATCGAGCCGTCGCCCCGCAGACTCCCCCGCGCCCTCGGCCGTCCCGCAGACTCGACCGCTCCTTCGGTCGTCCCCGGACGACCTGCGTACCGGTGCCAGGGCTTCCGGTCCTCGATCCCTGACCAGGAACCTCGTCGGCGGTCTCCTGACCGCAGCGCTCGCCCTCGCGCTCGTCGTCGTACCCTCCTCCCCCGGCGGTGCACGTGAGGCCACGGCGTCCGCTGCTGTCGGGACGAGCGGGGCGGCCGGGGCCGCGCCCGCGGTCGTCGACGAGCCGGGCGCGGTCTCGACCACGCTCGTCTCGATGACGCCCACCACGGTCGGTCCCGGGAGCACCGTCACGGTGGTCGCGCGGATCCACAACGGCACCGACGAGGCGCTGACGGCCCCCCGGGCCACGCTCGGCGTGAACTGGCGCCTCCTCGGCACCCGGTCCGCCCTGGCCACCTGGGCCGACGAACCCACCTCCAAGCGGTCCGCCGAGGCCATGGCGACCGAGGCCCTCGATCCGATCGCCCCGGGCCAGGAGGCGACCGTGACGTTCGACCTGGACACCGACGACTTCAACCTCGAACCGGGATCGACGTGGGGGCCCCGCCCCCTCTCGA
This sequence comes from Oerskovia sp. Root918, assembly GCF_001428945.1. Classification (NCBI taxonomy): domain Bacteria; kingdom Bacillati; phylum Actinomycetota; class Actinomycetes; order Micrococcales; family Cellulomonadaceae; genus Oerskovia; species Oerskovia sp. Root918. The sequence goes on along the minus strand of NZ_LMJG01000017.1, from coordinate 5,881 downwards.
TCACGGTCACGGACGGCTCCGCACGGCTCGACGTGCTGCGTACCTTCCTCCTGTGGGAGGACGCCGCGGCGCCGGCACCCGTCGGGCTGAGCCTCCTCGCCCCCGTGACCGGCCCTCCGCTGGGCCTCACCACGGCCCCGGACGCCGAGGGGCAGGAGCAGACGAGCGTCGACGTCGCGGCCGTGGACGGTGCGCTCGGTGCCGAGCAACCTCTGGGACACCTCCTCACCGCGACCGCGGGTCGCCCCGAGGTCGCCTGGGCGGTCGACCCGGCGCTGGTCGCCGCGGCGCGCACCTCGGCCGAGAGCTCGACCGCGGCGTGGGTGTCCGCCTTCGACGAGGCGTCCGCGGACCGGTCGATCTTCGCGCTCCGCCCCTACGACCCGGACCCTGCGGCCTACGCACAGGTCGGGGCCGCGCTCCCCGCGCCGTCGGTCCCCCTGCCAGGAGGCTCGACGACGGATCCCTCCTGGCGCACCGACCTCACGCTCCCCGGCGACGAGGTCCCGGGCCGGGCGACCGTGCGCACGAGCGTGCAGGCCGGATCGCCCCTCGTCGTGGTCCGGGGCGACGGCCTGACCCCGGTGGACTCCGTGAGCTACACCCCGACCGGCCTGGCCACGGTCGAGACCGACGCGGGTCCCGCGACCGCTCTGGTGTCCGACGCCGCGCTCACCGAGGCGTTCTCGGCGGGCACCCGGGCCTCGGGAGCGGGTTCGACGGCGGACGCCACGCAGCGCCTCCTCGCGGAGACCGCAGTGATCGCCTCGGAGCGCCCTGCGGACTCCCGACACCTCCTGATCGCGCTCTCCCGTGGGTTCGACCCGGACCCTGCCGCCTTCGACGCCGTGCTCGACGCGCTCGACGCCGCCTCCTGGGTCACGCTCACCCCCGTCGACGACCTGCTGTCCGCACCGGTGCCGGACGTCGAGCGGAGCGCCCTCCCCGAGACCGACGGCGGCGAAGGGGTCCTGCCGGCACCCGAGATGTCGTCGCTCCAGCGGGCCCGCTCCGAGGTCTCGACGTTCTCCACGATCGCCACCGACCCGGCCGCGATCGTCCAGGAGGCCGAGCCCGCGCTCGTCGTGCCCACGGCCGTGGCGTACCGCGCGGCGCAGGACGAACGGACGGCCGCGGTGCAGGCGGCGATCGCCGACGCGGACCGCCTCCGCTCGTCGGTCGCCGTGGTCCGTCGCGGGTCGGGCGTCCTGCTCATCAACACGTCGGGCAACATCCCCGTGCGGGTGCAGAACACGCTCGACCAGGAGGTCACGGTCCAGGTCGCGCTCCGACCGGACAACGCGCGCCTCAAGGTCGTCTCGTTCCCCGTCGGCCCCATCCCGCCCGGGACCGAGGTGGACTTCAAGGTCCCGGTCCGGGCGTACGGCAGCGGCAACGTCCGCGTCGAGGTCGAGCTCCTCGCCGTCCCGTCCGGGACGGTCGTCGCTCCGTCCTCCGACTTCTCTGTCAGGGTGCGCGCCGACTGGGAGACCGTCGGCACCGCGGTGTTCGCCGGGCTGGTCGCCCTGCTCATGATCGGCGGCCTGTGGCGGACGATCCGGCGCGGACGCTCCCCGCGCCGTGTCGCGGAGCTCACCCCCGCGTCCGGTGTGCCGACCGCTCAGGCCTCGGCGCCGTCGTCGGACGCCTCGGCAGGGAGCGAGGAGTGAAGCACGCCCGCCCGAGCGGCACGCCGCGCAGGCCACGCCCCGTGCACGACGACGCGGCGCCCATCGCCGCCGGAGCGACGTCGTCCGCGCCCGACGGCACCCAGGACACCGAGGCAGGGACGACGACCGTGACCGGCACCAAGGGCGGCCTCGGCCGCAGCTCGATGCTCATGGCGTCCGGGACCGCGGTCTCGCGCATCCTGGGACTCGTCCGCAACGTCCTGCTCATCACCGCGATCGGGACCACGGGCCTCGCAGCCGACGCGTTCGACGTCGCGAACAAGATCCCCAACGTGCTCTTCGCGATCCTGGCGGGCGGTGTCCTCAACGCGGTCCTCGTCCCCCAGATCATCCGCGCGTTCCGCTCCAAGAACCCGCAGGAACGTCTCGACAAGCTGCTGACGCTGTCCGGGGTCCTGCTCCTGGGCCTGAGCCTGCTCCTGACGTCGGCGTCCACGATCATCGTGTCGCTGTACACCGACGGGTGGGGCTCCGCGCAGTTCTCGCTCGCGGTGGCGTTCGCGTTCTGGTGCATCCCCCAGCTTTTCTTCTACGGGCTGTACACGCTGCTCGGGCAGGTGCTCAACGCGCGCGGACAGTTCGGGCCGTTCATGTGGGCCCCCGTGGTCAACAACGTCGTGTCGATCGTCGGCTTCGTCGCGTTCATCCTGATCTACGGCCCGTACGCGACCGGCGCGGTCGAGGACCTCGGCACGTGGGACGGGGCCAAGATCGCGCTCCTCGCCGGGACGGCGACGCTGGGGGTCGCGTCCCAGGCCCTCATCCTGATCCTGCCCCTGTGGCGCTCCGGCTTCCGCTGGCACTTCCGCCTGGGCCTGCACGGGATCGGCCTGCGCTCGGCGGGCCAGGTCGCGATCTGGACGTTCGGTGCCGTGATCCTCGAGCAGATCGGCGTCCTGTTCACGACGCAGTTCGCCTCGAGCGCACCTGCCGCCGCGCTGCGGCAGACGTTCGGCGACTACGCCTCCGAACCGGCCGCGCTCGGGGTGGTCACGGGCGTCGTGACGGGCGCGCCCGAGGCCTTCTCCGTCGCGGGCAACGCCGCCTACACCCAGGCGCTCATGATCTACCTGCTGCCCCACTCGCTCGTCACCGTGTCGATCGCCACCGCGCTGTTCACCGGCATGAGCGCGGCCGCCGGGGCCGGCGACTTCGCGCGCGTGCGTCACGACCTGTCGCGCGGCGTGCGGACGGTGGGCGTGTTCACGGTCTTCGCGACCGCGGTCTTCGCGATCCTCGCACTGCCGCTCACCAAGCTCCTGCTCATCAACGTCTCGCCGAGCGGGGCCGTCGCCGTCAGCCAGATCCTGGTCGCCATGGCCTTCGGCCTGGTGCCGCTCGGCGGCATGGTCCTCATGAAGTGGGTGTACTTCGCCTACGAGGACGGCAAGACCGTCTTCATGATCCAGGTCCCCGCGACCGTCGCGCTCGTGGGGATCGCGTGGCTCGCGACGCGCACGCTCGACCCCGTGTGGTGGGTCGTCGGCGTCGGTGCCGCGATGTCGCTGTCCAACATGATCGTCGTGCTCCTGCGGACCGCCGGCCTGCGGCGCAAGCTGCACGGGCTGGACGCCTTCCGGATCGTCCGGATGCACGTCAAGACCATCCTCGCCGCGGGAGCCAGCGCTGCGGTCGGATGGGGTGTACTTCAGCTCTTCGGTGACCTGTACGGACTGTCGTGGCTCCGCGCCGCGGTCGTCACGGTGGTTGTCGGGATCATCATGACCGCCGTGTACATCGGCGGTCTCAAGGCCATGCGGGTCCGTGAGCTCGACCAGCTCGCCGACCCCCTGCTCCGCAAGCTCGGGCGACGACGTCCGGCCGCGAGATAGAAGGCGCCCGTACCATGTGGGGGGAAGATGTCAACGGCAAGGAAGTTCGAGGTGGGCAGGTGACCGCAGCAGGACCCGGCACGACGCTGGTAGGGCGATACCTGCTGGCCGAACGACTGGCGAGCGACCTGGTCGACGTCACCGCCTGGTCCGCGCACGACTCGGTGCTCAACCGCACCGTGCGTGTCTCGCTCGTCACCGGGGAGCACGTCACCGAGGCGATCGACTCGGCACGACGCGCTGCGCTCGTCGCCGACCCCCGGCTGACCCGTGTGCTCGACGTGGGGACCGACGACGGCATCGCCTACGTCATCACCGAGCCCTTCGCCGGCATCACGCTGTCAGAGGTCGTCGCGGGCGGGATCGTCGACGCCCAGCAGGCCCGAGTCATCGTCGGCGAGGCCGCTGCTGCGCTCGAGGTGGCACGGCGCCGCGGTGTCCACCACCTCGCGCTGCGCCCCGAGGCCGTCCGCGTCGACGGCAACAAGGTCCTCGTCACGGGCCTCGGTCTCGACGCCGGGATCAGCGGGCAGGACCAGCAGGATGCCGACGTCACCTCCCACCTCGACGCCGTCGGGCTCGTCGCGCTCCTCTACTACGCCATGACCGCGCGCTGGGCCGGGCCCAGTCTCGACGTGCCGTGGATCACCCCCGACTCCGTCCATCCCCTTCCGGCGCAGCGCGACGCCTCGGGCATCCTCCCGCTCGCGGCCGTGGTCCCCGGGGCGCCCGCCGACCTGTCCGAGCTCTGCGCGCAGGTCTTCGCCGACGCCGCGGCGCGTTCGGACGCATCGGGTGACGACACCGCCGCCGACGGCGACCGCCCGGCTCCCGCGACACCCGCCCAGATCGTCTCGGCCCTCGAGCCCTGGGGCACCCTCTCGGTGGTCGCCGCGCTCCCGACCTTCGTCCAGCGCCCCGCCCCGCAGCCCACCAACGGGGTGAGCAGGCAGTCGATCCGCAGCGCGTTCGACGTCCCGCTCTCGACCCCGCCGGGCACCCCGCCGCCCGCGGTACCGTTCCATCGTCCGGCCACGGGACGGATCCACCGGGTCCCCCTGAGCGGCGCATCGACGCTGCCCGACGGCGCGAGCTACCCGGCTCCCACCTACGCCGACTCCCCGGCTCCTGCGGCCTACGCCGCGGTCCCGGCCGGGCCTCCCGCCGGCGGGTACCCGACGCAGCCGGCCGCCGCCGTGCCGCACCCGGTCTCCGCGGCGCAGCCCACGGTCAGCGTGCCGCCGCCTCCCCCGGCCGCCGCCCAACCTTCCGCCGGACAGACCGCGGCGGGCCCGCCGTCGGGCCCCTTCGCCACCACCCCCACCAAGAAGACCGGGTCCAAGAGCACCTGGATCATCATGCCGATCGTGCTGCTCCTCGTGATCGTCGCGGTCGTGTGGGGCGTCAAGTTCGGCCTCAGCGGGTTCGGTGACACCTCCTCGCCCAACGACGACAACGGGATCGAGCAGCCGAGCGGGTCCGACCCCTCGGAAGGCGGCACCGACGAGGAGCTGCCGGTCAACACCGATCCCCTCACGATCGCGAGCGGCGGGCTGCTCGACCCCGACGTGGCCGACCCCGGTGACGTCGGAGAGAAGCCCGAGGCCGTGCCCCTCGCGATCGACGGAGACCCGTCGACCTTCTGGTTCACGTACTCCTACAAGGACGGTGGCTTCGGCGGCCTCAAGTCGCGTACCGGCTACACCTTCTCGTTCAGGGAGCCGGAGACCGTCCAGCGGATCGTCCTGAGCACGAACAACACGGGCGGCCACGTCGAGGTCCGCGCCGTGACGCCCGCCGAGCCCAACGGTGGCGAGATCCTGGCTTCGGGAACCTTCTCGGAGACCGTCGAGCTCGAGCTCGACCCCGCCGCGAAGGGCACGACGTTCGTCCTGATGATCACCGAGCTGCCCCAGGCCCCCGACGGCGCGTACCGCGTCGAGCTCAACGAGATCACGGTCTACTGAACGGCTGACCAGCATCGACCGCACTGCTGCGCTCCCCGCGTCGGCGTGAGGGAGCGCAGCAGACCACCGACACCGGTGCCCTCGGAACAGAAGGACGCCCCTGGGCGTTGGACCCGGTGCACCACCCACCACTGAGGAGTACACGTGACGGAGAACAGCCCCACGACCGCGCCGCGGAACGTCATCATCGTGGGTTCGGGCCCCGCCGGGTACACGGCCGCCGTGTACGCCGCGCGCGCGGGCCTCGAACCCCTGGTCCTGGCCGGTTCCATCACGGCCGGTGGCGCGCTGATGAACACGACCGAGGTCGAGAACTTCCCCGGGTTCCCCGACGGGATCATGGGTCCTGAGCTCATGGAGAACCTGCAGAAGCAGGCCGAGAAGTTCGGCG
>NZ_LMJG01000016.1:0-146489 GCF_001428945.1 Oerskovia sp. Root918 | reverse complement strand
AGGATGGATGTACAACGACCGCTTGCCCTCGTAGATGCAGTCCACCGGACACTCCTCGATGCACGCCTTGTCCTTCACGTCCACACAAGGCTGAGCAATCACGTACGTCACGTCGGAGGTCCTTTTCGTCGGGCCGGAGGGCTTCACCCGGCTCCCTCCAGGCTATCGCCCCACCCGGCTGCGGCGAACCGCTTCTCACCTGCTAATACGGCCAGATCTCGCGGTTCGTCAGGTGTCCCCGGAGCGGACCGACGGGCTCAGAGGAGGCGCCGGGCCGCGGCCCACCGCGTGAGCTCGTGGCGCGAGGAGAGCTGGAGCTTGCGCAGCACCGACGACACGTGGGTCTCGACCGTCTTGACCGAGATGAAGAGCTCCGAGGCGACCTCGCGGTAGGCGTAGCCGCGCGCGATGAGCCGCATGACCTCCTGCTCGCGGGCCGAGAGCCGGTCGAGCTCGTCGTCGGCGACCGCGACGTCGGCCTGCCCGGTGCCGAACGCGTCGAGCACGAACCCCGCGAGCCGCGGCGAGAAGACCGCGTCGCCGCTCGCGACCTGGACGACCGCGCCCGCCAGGTCCGGACCCGAGATCGCCTTGGTCACGTAGCCGCGTGCCCCCGCCCGGATGACCGCCACGACGTCCTCGGCCGCGTCGGACACGGACAGGGCGAGGAACCGCGTGGAGCCCAGGAGGTCGGAGCAGCGGGTGATGACCTCGGCCCCGCCTCCGCCGTTGCCGCCCGGGAGGTGCACGTCGAGCAGGACGACCGGTGGCCGCAGGGCGCGGATGGCCTCGACGGCGCCGTCGACGCTGTCGGCCTCGCCCACGATGTCCACGCGCCCGTCGAGGCTCGCACGGACCCCCGCGCGGAACATGTGGTGGTCGTCGACGAGCACGACCGGGACGGGCGCGCCCGGGAGCGTGGCCGGTTCGGGGTTCGGGATGGTGGTCACGTGCGCTCCTGGGTCGTGCGGGCGATGGGCTCGGGCTGCGGCGCGGGTCCCGTGAAGGGCGTCGGCGCAGGCCGCGCCCCGTTCCGGGCCGGTCCGACGGGCGTCGTGCCCGCGTCGGGCTCCCCCGGCATCCTAGGTGCGGTCGCACCCGCGGCGGCCGTCGAGGCCGTCGACTCGCCCTCGGCCTCGGCCGCCCGGGGCACCTTGAGCCGCACCTCGGTCCCCCACCCCGGCCGCGACACGACCTCGGCCTGCCCTCCGCGCCGCGTCACTCGCCCGATGATCGACTCGCGCACGCCGAACCGGTCCTGGGCGATGTCCTTCATCTCGAACCCGTCGCCGCGGTCGCGCACGAACACCTCGACCATGTCGTCGGACACCTCGAGGTAGACCGAGACGGGCGGACGCCCGTGCGCGACGGCGTTGACGAGCGCCTCGCGCGTGGCCTGGAGGAGCGCCGTGGTCTCGTCGGTCGGCACGCAGTCCCCCACGACGACGACGTCGACCACGACCGCGGCCGTCCCGGCCGACCCGCCGTCGCCGACCGTCCCCGCAGCGCTCATGCCCGCGGTGCTCGCGGCGCCGGCCGCGAGCCGCCAGCTCTGGCGGTCCTCGACCTCGCCCACGAGAGTCCGGAGCTCGGCCGCGAGCGACGTACCAGGAGCCGGTCGGTCGTTGTACAACCACTCGCGCAGCTCGCGCTCCTGGGCCCGCGCGAGGCGCGCGACGGTGTCCGCGTCGGCCGCGCTGGCCCGGATGAGCGCGAGCGTCTGCAGGACCGAGTCGTGCAGGTGGGCCGCGATGTCCGCCCGCTCGGCCTCGCGTGCCCGGGCAGCGCGCTCGTCGCCGAGCTCGCGCACGAGCCGCAGCCACCACGGGGCGAGCACGATCGCAGCGCCCGCGAGCACGGCGAGCGACGCCACGGTCGCCCGGACCATGTCCGAGGCCGTCGAGTCCTGACCCACCAGGAGCAGGACCCCGACCAGGACGAGGACCAGACCGCCCGCGAGCCGCAGGACACCGGCGGGCGTCCTGCCCCCCGCGCGCGAGAGCCAGCGGCCCCGCTGCGCGGCGTCGAGCTGCGACCACGCGAGGGCCGTCCCCGCGAGCGCGATGAGCACGGGCAGGACCCAGGAGACCTCGACGTCGACCCCGGCACGGGCCGCCAGCAGGACAGCGGCCCCGCTCAGCAGGACCACGCCGATCGCGACGTCACGCACCGGGAGCTTGCGCACGCGCCCCTGCAGACGGGGCGCGATCCGTCGGAGCGAGGCGGGGCGCTCCTCGTCGGCGGCCTGCGCCGGGTCGCCCACGGGCACCGTGACCCAAAGGAAGACGTACAGGACGATCCCCGCGCCGCCCGCGAGGGCGAGCAGGACCATCACGAGGCGCATCGCGCCCACGGGCAGGTCGAGGTGCAGCGACAGCCCTCGGCACACGCCACCGACCCAGCGTCCCTGCTCGGGGCGCCGGAGCGGGAGTCGCCTGGCTGGTTGCGCGGTCTGTGTCACCCTCTGATGGTCACACGTCCCGGCGACCCCACCGGGCGAAACGCCCCCTTGGTCCCATCCCTGACCGGAAGATCAGGGTCCCGCGGCGCGGGATTCAGGGTCGGCTCAGGGGAACACCCGATACCGTCCGGCGGAGGTGCGCGGCAGGCTGGAGCCATGAACACCGAGGACACCTCCCCAGAACCCCCGGCCGGGAGCTCCGCAGCGACCGGGGCGTCCCAGCAGACCGCCGGGACGCCCTACCCGACGAACGGTCCGGCGCCCGCGGGTCCCGACGGTCCGCCCGCGAACCCGCCGGCCCAGTCCACCGGGATGGACAGCTTCTTCGACGCCGTCCGACGTCTCGGCATCTCCCGCTCGGACGACCGCTGGATCGGTGGCGTCGCCGGCGGGATCGCCGACCGGTTCGGGATCGACCCCCTCATCGTGCGTGGTCTCCTCGTCGTCTCGGTCTTCCTCTCGGGAGCCGGCCTCGTCCTGTACGGCGTCGCCTGGGCCCTTCTCCCCGAGTCCCGGGACGGCCGCATCCACCTGCAGCAGACGATCCGCGGCGACTTCGACGTCGCGATGCTCGGGGCGGCCGCGACGACCATCGTCGGCCTGAGCTGGAGCACCGGCTGGTCGTCCTGGTGGCACTTCGCAGGGCTCGAGTGGCTCAACGGACTGTTCTGGACCGCCGCGGTCGTCGTCGTGATCGTGCTGGTCGTCAACCGTCGCAACGACAAGCGCGCCGCCTACACCGCGGCCCAGCACACGCAGCAGCAGGCCCCGCCGGTCGCTCAGCCCGGACAGCCCTACCCCGCGCAGCCGTTCGGACCGGGCGCGGCGCCGTCGCCCCAGCAGGGCCACCACGGGGCGGCCTGGCAGCACGGCCGACCCGGCCAGCCCACGCAGCCGCGACCTCCGTACGGAGCTCCCGCGCCGGGCGCCCAGCCCGCCCCCGGGGCGACGTACCCCGCGTCCCCCGCGGCGTCGTCGGGCCACGCGTACACCGCCTCCGCTCCCCTGCCCCCGCAGGGCTATGCGGGCCAGCGCCCCACCCCGCCCGTCCCGCCCCAGGCCTACGCCGCCCAGCAGGCCGCCGCCCAGCAGGCCGCGCGCGCCCAGGAGCAGGCCCGACGCCAGGCCCAGCGCGAGGCCGACCGGCTGCGCCGCCTCGAGGAGCAGCGCGCCCGCGCCGCCCGGCGCCCCCGCGGCCCGGGCACCGCGATCGTCGGGATCACGCTCGGCGTGAGCCTGCTCGGCGCAGCGGTCCTCATGCTGCTCGAGCGTCGCGACGTGATCGACGTGCCGTTCTTCTACACGTGGATCGGCGCGACGATCATCCTCCTCGGCCTCGGCGTCGTGATCTCGGGCCTGCGGGGCCGCACGAGCGGAGCCCTGGGTGGCCTCGCGATCGTCGCGACGATCATCGCGCTCCCGATCGCCGGCTGGAGCTCGGTCGACCGCTTCGACGTGAACCTCCAGGGCCGCGCGTCGGACTCGACCTACACGGTCACCTCGGTCAAGGACGCGGAGAACGGGTTCGGCTTCACGTTCGGCGACCCCGTCGTCGACCTGAGCCGGCTCGACCTGAGCGCGGTCGGCGAGGACCCCGTCGTCGTCCCCGTCGACCTGCGGGCCGGGGACCTGACCGTGATCGTCCCCTCGGGCGTCCCGGTCGAGGCCGAGGTCCGCGTCCTCGCTGGCAACGCGACCTGGACCGTCGACGGCGAGCGCCGCAGCGTCAACGGCGTCAACACCCGCCCGTACACCTTCACCACCGACTCCGTCTCCGACGGCGCCGACCCCGTGCTCCTGCTCGAGGTCGACGTCGCCGCGGGAGACGTCACCATCCGGGAGGAATCATGACCACCGAGAAGACCCCCTACGAGTCCGACGACAGCGACGAGACTCAGGCCCTCCCCCCGGTCGACCTGACGATCGAGCTCGCGGTCACGCCGAGCGAGACCACCGAGGAGGCGCGAGCCGGGGCCGACGAAGCCGACGGCGACCCCGACGCGACGCAGGTCCTGGAGGCGGCCGCTCCGTCCGAGGCCGACCTGGCCGACGAGCTGTTCCGGACCGAGGCGACCCAGGCGCTGCCCGCCGCCGAGCCCACCCAGGCTCTCCCCGTGACTCCCCCGACTCAGGCACTGCCTGTCTGGGAAGCGGCGCCTACGCACACGCAGGCCTACCCCGTGCAGGACGCGCCGGTCACCCCAGAGCCGGTCGTCCCGGCGGCAGCAGCTCCCGCAGCAGCCTCGGCACCCACCCCTGCGGTCGACCCGGCCGCGCAGTGGAACACCACGGCGCAGCAGAAGGCGAACCTCGCCCCCAGCAGCACGGTCCCCGGCGAGGACCCGCGCAACCGGGGCCTGCGCGTGGGCACGGTCGTGTGGGGCTTCATCATCGTCGCGGTGGGCGCGGGCATCCTCGCCCTGGCCCTCGGCGCGACGTACGACCTGGACGTCGCGCTCATCGCCCTGCTGAGCGTCGCGGGCCTGGTGCTCGTGGTCGGCTCGATCGTGTCGAGCAGCCGGCGCAGCGCCCGTGAACGAGCCCACCGGTGACCGTCCTCGCGTGAGTGCATGGTTCGGCTGCGACACGCCCGGCGTGTCGCAGCCGAACCATGCACTCGGCACCGGAAGAGGTGAGCACGACGGCGGCGCACCGGTCGAAGGACCGGTGCGCCGCCGTCGTGCTTCCGTGCGAGAGTGCCTCAGCGCGGGGGCGTGCCCTCCGTCGGGGGTGTTGCGGGAGGCGTGTCGGTACCGGTCGGCGGGACGCCCGGGCTCTTGGGCTCGACGACCGGCGGGACCTGGGTCGTGGGGACGCCCGGGCTCTTGGGCTCCTCGACGGGAGCCGTGTGGGTCGACGTGCGGGTGGGCGGCGTGACCGGCGGCGTCGTGGGTGCCGGCGTCGTGGGCGTCGTCGGGGCGGGCGTCACGGGCGCTGCCGGCGCCGCGTGCGCGGGGGTGTGCGCGGGCGGTGCGGCGGACGACAGACCGCCGCCCGAGGTGTAGCCGCCCGGCGTCTCGACCGCGACCGCCGGACCGCTCGCGATCTTGCGGAGCGCGATCCCGATGAGGATGAACATGATGCCCAGGCCGATCACGAGGGCAGCGACGCCGAACGCGACGACCGACGTGAAGAGCGAGGCACGCAGGAACGACGCGTTCATGACCGTGGCGCGGCGCTCGTCGTCCTGCGGGAGCTCGGCGTAGGTCTGGCCGTCGCTCATCTCGAGCGCGTGCTTGTTGATGACCTCGGCCTGCGCGTAGGCGGAGAACGGACCGCTGACGTGGGCCCCCGCGAGGAACGACGCGTCGTCGGACACCGTGATGTCCTCGGCCGACAGCTGCGAGGACACGACACCCCAGGTGACACCACCCGCGATGATCATGACGATCCCTGCGATGACGCTGAGGAGCCCGATGACTCCTACGCCCTTCGCGGGCCGAACCGTGACAGTGCTGGACATTGCGGTATCCCTCCCCGAGCCGGACCTTTGGTGTCAACGTAGCGACGTTTCGTCGTTTCCGCCGGACGAAAGGTCTGTTCGACGTCGAAACGGCGCACGCACGGGCAGGTCGGACACCGCGTGATGGGAGAATCCGGGGGTGAGGATCACCCATGTGACGGACTGCTACCTGCCCCTTCTCGGCGGCATCGAGACCCAGGTGAGCCGCCTCGCGGCCCAGCAGGCCGCGGCGGGCCACGCCGTCGAGGTGATCACCACGACGCCCGCGGCGCGGGGCGAGCACGGGGTGAGCACCGAGGTGCACGACGGCGTCACGATCCACCGCGTCGCGGCCCGGATCCCCGGTGGCTACCCCGTGCACCCTCGCGCTGCCCACCACGTGACGCGCCGCCTGCGCGCGTCACGGCCCGACGTCGTGCACCTGCACATGGGCGTCCTGACGCCGTCGGTGCAGGCGTCCCTCCACCCCGTCGCGCGGCTCGGGCTGCCCGCGGTCCTGACCGTGCACAGCGTGTGGGGCTCGGCCGAACGCTGGTTCGCGGCGCTCGACCGCGTCACGCACTGGTCGCGTCTCCCGATCCTGCTGTCGGCCGTGAGCGAGCTGACCGCGGCCCCGCTGCGACGCATCGCGGGGCCGGGCGTGCCCGTCGAGATCCTGCACAACGGGCTCGACCTCGACGAGTGGGCCGTGCCGCGCGTCGAGAGGGGCGCGCGCGGCGAGGGCAAGGCCGTGCACGTCGTCGCCGCGACCCGGTTCGCGCCGCGCAAGCGGGTGCTCCCCCTGCTCGAGTCGATCCGGCAGGCCGTCGAGCGACTCCCCCACGATGCTTTGTTCGCGACGATCGCGGGCGAGGGACCCGAGCTCGACGCGGCCCGACGGTTCGTCAAGGAGCACGGGCTCTCGTCGACGGTCAGCCTCCCGGGGCGCCTCGGAGCGCACGAGCTCAAGCGCCTCTACTCGCGCGCCGACGTGTTCCTGGCACCGGCGGTCCAGGAGTCGTTCGGCATCGCGGCGCTCGAGGCACAGGCAGCGGGGCTCGCCGTGGTGACCCGCAAGGAGTCAGGGGTGGCCGAGCGGCTCACGGACGGCGTCGACGGGCTGCTCGCCGCCGACGACGCCGAGATGACGGACCAGATCGTGCGGCTCGTGACGCAGGACGGCCTGCTCGACCGGATCGTCGCGCACAACCGCGAGGTCCGGCCGTCGAGCGGATGGCCGAGCGTGCTGGCGGACGTCGAGAAGGCGTACGAGAAGGCGGCGGCGTACCGCGAGGAACGGGTGGGGCGCACCGCGCGGGACTGACCGGTCAGCCCGTGGGTCGGGTGTCCAGGTCCAGGACGTGCCGGCGCTCGAACTCGACCCGGTCGCCGGCGAGCAGGCCCACGACGGCGGCCGGGTCGTTGTCGAGCACGCCGACCATGCGATCGCCGTCGACCTCCGTCACAAGCACCCACATGCGCTCCCCGATCCCCTCGTCGGGGAGGAACACGAGCTTGGCAAGGGTTCCGGGGATCACGCCCGACGTGTCCTCGGGGACCTGGTACGTCCGGGGGTGCTGCACGTTCCAGGCGACGACGTCGCGGAGCGACCACGGCTCGGGGTCCGGCCGTGACCCGGGGCCGCCGTCCTCCGGAAGGTCTCTCAGCATCCCGTCCTGCTTGCGGTCGAACGTGCCGTCGCCCAGCATCTGCTCCACGATCCGGGTGCTGTACGGCCCGAGGACGGCCCACGGCCCGACCGTGCCGACGCGGGTGGCCCGGATGGCGACCTGCGCCCGACGGAGCGGGAGCCTCGCGAGCCCGGGATCGAGCACGAGCACGTCCTGGAAGTGCACGAGCACGGGCTGTGACGTGTCGGGCTCGACCGCAGCGAGGTACGTCCATCCGTCGCGCCACCGGACGACCCGGGTCACCGGCAGCCCGAGCTCCAGGACCTCGACGCTCGAGACCACGAGCTCGTCGAGCGCGGGAACCTGCGACCGCCGGGAGCGGCCGAGCATCAACGGTCCACGACGAGGCGAGGGCGGGCTGCGCGAGGGTCCATGACGGGCAAGGTACCGCAGGACCGGCAGGCCGTCCGCATGTGGCGCGCTCCGCCGTCGGGCTCCCGTCCACCCCGGACGAGAACGGCCCAGGAACGCCGAAGGGCCGGCCCCGCAGATTCCTCTGCGCGGCCGGCCCTTCACGGCTCAGCGGGAGGTCACTCCCACTCGATGGTGCCCGGCGGCTTGCTCGTCACGTCGAGCACGACGCGGTTGACGTCCTTGACCTCGTTCGTGATGCGCGTCGAGATGATCGCGAGGACGTCGTACGGCAGGCGCGTCCAGTCCGCGGTCATGGCGTCCTCCGAGGAGACGGGGCGCAGCACGATCGGGTGACCGTAGGTACGGCCGTCGCCCTGGACGCCTACCGAGCGGACGTCGGCCAGGAGCACCACGGGGCACTGCCAGATCTCGTCGTCCAGGCCGGCCTTCGTGAGCTCCTCGCGCGCGATCGCGTCCGCTGCGCGCAGGATCTCCAGGCGCTCGGCCGTGACCTCGCCGACGATGCGGATGCCGAGCCCGGGGCCGGGGAACGGCTGACGGGCCACGATGACCTCGGGCACGCCGAGCTCGCGGCCCACGGCGCGCACCTCGTCCTTGAACAGGGCCCGCAGCGGCTCGACGAGCGAGAACTGCAGGTCGTCGGGCAGGCCGCCCACGTTGTGGTGGCTCTTGATGTTGGCCGTGCCCTCGCCGCCGCCGGACTCGACGACGTCCGGGTACAGCGTGCCCTGGACGAGGAACTTGACCTCACCACCGTGATCGCCCGCGTCCGCGACGATGTCGCGCGCCGCCTGCTCGAACGCGCGGATGAACTCGCGGCCGATGATCTTGCGCTTGGTCTCGGGGTCCGAGTGGCCCGCGAGCGCGGCGAGGAAGCGCTGCTTCTCGTCCATGACGACGAGCTTGACGCCCGTGGCCGCGACGAAGTCGCGCTCGACCTGCTCGACCTCGCCCGCGCGCAGCAGGCCGTGGTCGACGAACACGCACGTGAGCTGGTCGCCCACGGCCTGCTGGACGAGGGCCGCGGCGACCGAGGAGTCGACGCCTCCGGACAGGCCGCAGATGACGCGCGCGTCGCCGACCTGCTCGCGGATGAGCGCGATCTGATCGGCGATGACGTTGCCCGGGGTCCAGTCGCCGGCGAGGCCCGCGCCCTGGTACAGGAAGTTCTCGAGAGCCTTCTGGCCCAGCGGGGAGTGCTTGACCTCGGGGTGCCACTGCACGCCGTAGAGGCGACGCCCGGTGTCCTCGAACGCTGCGACCGGGGAGCCGGCCGAGGTCGCGAGGACCTCGAAGCCCTCGGGGGCCGCGTGGACGGCGTCGCCGTGGCTCATCCAGGCGGTCTGCTGGTCGGGCGAGCCCGCGAGCAGCGCACCGGCCTGGCAGACCTCGACGGCCGTGCCGCCGTACTCGCTGAGGCCGGTCTGCGCGACCGTGCCACCGAGCGCCTTGGCCATGGCCTGGAAGCCGTAGCAGATGCCCAGGACGGGCACGCCGGCGTCGAACAGCGCGGGGTCCACGAAGGGCGCACCCTGCGCGTACACGGACGAGGGACCACCGGACAGGATGATCGCTGCCGGGTTCTTGGCGAGCATCTGCTCGACGGTGAAGGTGTGGGGGACGATCTCCGAGTACACCTTGGCCTCACGCACGCGACGCGCGATCAGCTGGGCGTACTGTGCGCCGAAGTCGACGACCAATACGGGCCGGGGGGCTGAGGGGGTGGGTGTCACCAGCCCAGGATAGTTGGCTCGGCGCCGATCCCCGGCATCGGTCCACGACGTGCGACGGGGATCACTGCGCGCGTCAGGCGGGCAGCCGTCCGCGCAGCTCGCGAGCGGCCCGCTCGGGGTCGGCCGCGCCCGTGATCGCACGCACCACGACGATGCGCTCGGCCCCCGCGTCGAGCACCTCGTCGAGCCGCGCGGCGTCGACACCGCCGATCGCGAACCACGGCGTGGTCGGCGCCGTCGCGGCGACCTGTCGCAGCAGGTCGAGCCCGACGGCGTCGCGCCCCGGCTTGGTCGGCGTCGCCCAGAGCGGTCCCACGCAGAAGTAGTCGACCTCGGGATCCGCCTCGGCGGCCGTGGCCTGGGCGAGCGAGTGCGTCGAGCGGCCCAGCAGCGGGCCCGCACCCAGGAGCGACCGCACCGCGGGCACGGGCAGGTCGCCCTGACCCATGTGCACCACCGGGGCTCCCGTCAGGAGGGCGACATCGGCCCGGTCGTTGACCGCCCACAGCGCCCCGTGCTCGGTCGCGACGCGCGCGACGACCTCCTGCAGCTCGAGCTCGCGCGCGACGTCGAGCCCCTTGTCGCGGAGCTGGACCACGTCGACCCCGCCCGCGAGCGCCGCGTGCAGGAAGTCCTCGAGGTCGCCGCGCTCCTCGCGGGCGTCGGTGCACAGGTACAGCCGGGCCGCCCGCAGGCGCTCGACGGCCGCCGGGCGGGCCCGCCCGGCAGGAGCCGTGGGGCTGGTGCGCTGGGGCGAGGTGTGCTGTCGGGGCTCGGCGTCGCCGGTCGGAGCAGTGGTCACGGCGCCCAGGATAGGCGCGGCCCGCCCGGGACACGGTCGCGGCGCAGCCCGTGGGCACGCCCCGAGCGTGGCCGGCGTGCGTTGTAGGGTGGCCGCGAAGCACGGGAGCCCCGCACGGGGCTGAGAGGGCGAGAGCCGACCGTCGAACCTGATCTGGGTCATGCCAGCGAAGGGAGCGAGCGCATGTGCGCAGCCCTGTCCACCGACCACCCCGCCCTGCCCGCGCGTCCGCCGGGGCGCGACGGGAGCCTGGGGGGCGCGGCGCCGTCGGGCCCCGTGAGGCGCGTCGCGCCCGGCGACCGGACGACGATCACCACGCCCGACGGCGCCACGGACGTCCTCGTCGTGGGCGGCGGCATCGTGGGGCTCACCGCGGCCTGGCGGGCCTCGCGTGCTGGCCTGCGCGTGACCGTCCTGGACCCGGCCCCGGGCGACGGCGCGACCCACGCCGCGGCCGGGATGCTCGCGCCCGTGACCGAGGCCGACTTCGGCGAGGAGACCGCGCTGCGCCTGGGCGCCGACTCGGCGGCACGGTGGCCAGCGTTCGCGGCCGAGCTCGAGGCGGACTCGGGGCTCGACGTCGGGCTGCGCGCGACCGGCACGCTCACGCTGGCCTACGACGGCGACGACCTGGCGCTCGGGCGCCGCGTGCGCGCGCTCCAGGAGGCCTGGGGGCTCGACTCGACCGAGATCTCGGTCGCGGCGGCGCGCGAGCGCGAACCGCTCGTCGGGCCGCGCGTGGCCGGTGCGTTCTGGGCACCGGGCGACCATCAGGTCGATCCCCGCGCGGTGCACCGCGCGCTGACCGCGGCTCTCGCGCGGGACCCGCGCGCCGCCGTCGTGCGCCGCCGGGCGGTCCGGCTGCTGCGCGCGTCCGGACCCGGCTCTCCCGTGACCGGGGCGCTCGACGACGCGGGCGTCGAGCACCGCGCGGGGACCGTGGTCCTCGCGGCGGGTGCGGACTCGGGGGACCTGCTCGCGGACGTCCCCGAGGTGTGCGCCCCGACCCGTCCGGTGAAGGGGCAGACGCTGCGGCTCGACGCCCCCGCGTGGTTCACGCTCGACCACGTGGTGCGAGGGATCGTGCAAGGGCGTCCGGTGTACGTCGTACCGCGTACGCCCGGGCCCGGCGGGCACCGCGAGGTCGTCGTCGGCGCGACGAGCGAGGAGCACCCCGACGACCGGCGCGCGACCGCGGGCGGCGTCTTCGCGCTCCTGCGCGACGCGCGCGCCCTGCTGCCCGGGCTCGACGAGCTGGCCCTCGTCGAGGTCACCCCGCGCGTGCGCCCGGGCACGCCCGACAACCTGCCGTTCCTAGGGCCCACCACCGTCCCCGGCCTGGTCCTCGCCACGGGCCACTACCGCAACGGCGTGCTGCTCGCCCCCGTCACGGGGGCAGCGATCGACGCGGTCCTGACCGGCCAGCCGCTGCCGCCCGCGGTCGCGGCGATCGACCCCCTGCGCTTCTCGCCCACCCCTACCCCCGCGAGATAGAGGGCTCGCGTCGAGGTAGCGGGGTGGGGCCCTCTACCCCGACGGCACACCTCTACCTCGGCTCCCACCTCCCGGAGGACCACATGACCCACCCGACTCCCCCGTCCACGACGACCGGCGCGCGGCCGACGACCCCTCCCGCAGGCATCACCGTGCACCCGCGCTCGACCGCGAGCGCCCTCGTCAACGGCGAGCCCTACCCGCTCACCGCCCCCACGACCGTCGCAGCGCTGGTCGCCGCGCTCCTGCCCGAGCTCGTCGGGGACACCGGGGACGTCCCCCGCGGCGTCGCGGTCGCGATCGACGACGCCGTGCTCCCCCGCAGCACGTGGTCGTCCACGACCCTGCGCGACGGCGACCGTGTCGAGGTCGTCACGGCGGTGCAGGGTGGTTGACACCAGGCAGGACACGGACCGCGCACCCGACGACTCCCTGGTCGTCGCGGGCGTCCCCCTCGGCTCCCGCCTGGTCATGGGCACGGGCGGCGCGGCCAACCTGCTGACGCTCGAGGACGCCCTCGTGGCGTCCGGGACCGCGCTCACGACCGTCGCGGTGCGCCGCGTCGCGCGGGTGCGTCCGTCGGGTGGCGCGGGCGGCGACGGGGGTGCGGGCGAGACCGGCATCTGGGGCCTGCTCGACCGCCTCGGCATCCGCGCCCTGCCCAACACCGCGGGCTGCTTCTCGGCCAAGGAGGCAGTCCTCACGGCCCACCTCGCGCGCGAGGCCTGCGGCACGGACTGGGTCAAGCTCGAGGTGATCGCCGACGACGTGACGCTCCTGCCCGACCCGATCGGGCTCGTCCAGGCCGCCGAGACCCTGGTCCGCGACGGCTTCACGGTGCTGCCGTACACCAACGACGACCCCATCCTCGCGCGCCGCCTCGAGGACGTGGGGTGCGCGGCCGTCATGCCGCTCGGTGCGCCCATCGGGTCGGGGCTCGGCATCCTCAACCCGCGCAACATCGCGGCCATCGCGTCGGCCGCCCGGGTGCCCGTGATCCTGGACGCGGGGATCGGGACCGCGTCCGAGGCCGCGCACGCCCTCGAGCTCGGGTGCGACGGGGTTCTCCTGGCGACCGCGGTCACCCGCGCGGCCGACCCCGTGCGGATGGCCACGGCCATGCGGCTCGCGGTCGAGGCCGGGCGCCTCGCCGCGCTCGCGGGCCGCATCCCGCGGCGCGAGCAGGCGCTCGCGAGCTCACCGGTCGACGGGATGGTGGGCCGGACCGGGTCGGGCGGCGCCGGGCTGGCGGCCGGTCTCACGGGGGCCGGTGTGCTGGGCGGCGGGAACCTCGACCTGGCGCTGTGACCGGTTCGCCGAGGTAGAGGCTTCTCGTCGAGGTAGAGGCCTCTGGCCCTCTACCTCGACGGCAGGCCTCTACCTCAGCGGAGCGATCAGTACGTCGGGCGCCCCGGCTCGACGTCCCGCACCCACGCCAGGACCCCGCCCTCGACGTTGCGCGCGTCCACGCCCACCGCTCGTGCGAGCCCCGCGACCCGGTCCGACCGGCCCCCGACCTTGCACAGCACCGCGACCGTCCGGTCCCGGGGAAGGTCCGCGAGCGCGGCCCGCGCGTCCGGCCCGGCGTAGACCCCGCTCGGCACGACGCGGGCGCCGTCGATCCCGACGATCTGCGTCTCCCAGTCCTCGCGCACGTCGAGCAGCAGCAGGTCGTCGTCGGGGTCGGCGAGGCGGGCGGCGAGCTCGCGGGGGGTCAGGCTCGTCGGGGCCGGGCCAGCTCCGGCCGGAGCACCCACGGGGCCCGACGACGCCACGCCCGGCCCGCGGACCGGCGCACCGAGGACCGTGCCCGCCCCGGGCAGCCCGCGCCCGCCCGACTCCTCCGAGACCTGGGCGAGGTCGACCGCGAGGCGACCCTCCGCCGTCGGGCCCGAGAGGCTCTCGAAGAGGCCCCCCGCGACCGCAGGACGCGCCGTGCCGGCGCCCGCGGGAACCGGCGCCAGCCCGCAGAACGCCTCGTAGGCCTGGTCCCCGGACAGCAGCCCCGTGACGGGGACGCGCTGCGGGTCGGCACGGACCGTGAGGTGGCGCCACGTGAGCTCGAGCGAGTCGTAGACCGCGAGGCGTCCCAGGAGCGTGCGGCCCGCGCCCGTGACGAGCTTGACGGCCTCGGTCGCCATGACCGAGCCGATCGTCCCGCACATGGCACCGAGCACACCGCCCGTGGCGCAGTCGGGGACCGTGCCGGGGGGCGGCGGCTCGGGGAAGACGTCGCGGTAGACCACGCCCTCGCCCCCGGGGGGCGTCGCCCAGAAGACGCTCACCTGGCCCTGGAACCGGAAGATCGAGCCCCACACGCACGGGATGCCCGCGATCTCCGCGGCGTCCCCCACGAGGTAGCGGGTCGCGAAGTTGTCGGTCCCGTCGAGGACCAGGTCGTAGCCGGCCAGGACGTCCAGGACGTTGCCCGCGTCGAGGCGCTGCTCGTGCAGGCGGACGGTCACGTGCGGGTTGACCTCGGCGATCGCGTCCCGCGCGGAGTCGACCTTGGACCGCCCCACGTCCGAGCCGCCGTGGATCACCTGGCGCTGGAGGTTGGAGACCTCGACGCGGTCGTCGTCGACGATCCCGATCGTGCCGACCCCGGCCGCCGCGAGGTAGAGCAGCGCGGGGCTGCCCAGCCCGCCCGCGCCCACGACCAGGACGCGCGCGGCGCGCAGCCGCTGCTGGCCCTCGATCCCGATGCCCGGCAGCGCGAGGTGCCGCGAGTACCGGGCGAGCTCCTCAGGGCTGAGCGGCTCGGTCGAGGGCACGACCAGCGGCGGCAGCGAGGTCATCGTGCGTACTGCTCCACGAGCGCGTCGAGCTTGGCCTCGGCCTCGCGGTGGACCTTCTTCTCCAGGACGAAGGACATGACCGGCACGACACCGGCGAACACCATGCTGGTCAGGCGGCCCCAGCTCCAGCGCATCTTGGACCACAGGTCGAGGACCGTGACGAGGTAGACCACGTAGATCCACCCGTGCGCGAACGGGATCCAGCCGACGAAGCGCATCACGCCGTCGACGTCGACGAACGCGCCCACGCCGTACTTGACGATCATCTCGACGCACAGGATCAGGAGCATCACACCGGTGATGAGAGCCATCACGCGGTAGCGCGCGAGCGCACCGCGGGCCTTGCGGACCGCGGTGTCGACGACCTCCTGCGTGGGGGCCTGCGCCACGGCGTCGGAGGTCTGCTGCGTGCCGGCGGGGTCGGGCGTGGTCATGGGAAGGTTTCCTTACGCTGTGCGAAAATCCGTGGCTCGGTGTCGGTGGCCACACCTAATGTTAGTGACCGTGCGACCCCTCCCCCTCCCCGACCCGGGCACCCCTCCGCTCACCGGCCCTGGCGCCCTCCTCTGGTGGCTCGCCCGCCGCCAGTGGGGCATCCTCACGATCGCCGTCCTGCTCGGCATGGTCACGTTCGGGTGCCAGGCCGTCATGCCCTACGTGCTCGGCCGAGCCCTCGACGAAGGACTGAGCGAGGGCTTCGGCGCAGTCCTGCTGGGCTGGGCCGCGGTCATGCTCGGGATCGGCGTGGTCCAGGTGGCCGCCGCCGCGGTGGGGCACCGCTTCGACATCGAGAACTGGCTGCGCTCGGCCTTCACCACGTCGCAGCTCGTCGGGGACACCGTGGCCCGTTCGGGGCACACCATCACCGACGAGCTCCCCACGGGAGAGGTCGTCTCGGCCGTCGCGTCGGACGCCCTGCGCGTGGGCGAGGTCTACGCGATCGCGGCGCGGTTCGCGGGCTCGCTCATGGCGTACGCGGTCGTCGCGGGCATCATGCTGAGCACCTCGTTCCAGCTGGGGCTCGTCGTCGTCCTGGGCCTGCCGGTCGTCGCGGGCATCCTCGCGTTCCTCGTCAAGCCGCTCCAGCAGCGCCAGGCCGCCCAGCGCGAGGCCTCGGGCCGGCTCACGACGCTCGGCGCGGACACCGTCTCGGGCCTGCGGATCCTGCGCGGCATCGGCGGCGAGAAGGTCTTCACGGACCGGTACCGGACCCAGTCGCAGGACGTGCGCCGCACGGGCGTGCGCGTCGCGACGACGCAGTCCTACCTCGACGCGCTCCAGGTCCTGCTGCCCGGGCTGTTCGTGGCCCTGGTCCTGTACCTGGGCGCGCACGCCGCGGTGCGCGGGGAGATCAGCCCGGGGCAGCTCGTGGCGTTCTACGGCTACGCGGCGTTCCTGTCGTGGCCCTTGCAGATCGCGACGCAGACGCTCCAGGCCACGACGCGCGCGCACGTCGCCGCGAAGAAGCTCATCAAGGTCCTCTCGGTCGTCCCCGCGACGGGCGCGACGCCCGGCACGGCCGCGACGCCGCCCGTGGGCTCGGTGCTGGTCGACGACGCGAGCGGCGTCGAGCTCGCACCCGGCCGGGTCGTCGCGCTCGTGAGCGTGGACCCGGACGAGTCGGCGCGCATCGCCACGCGCATGGGCCGGTTCGACGACGTCGCGGAGGCGGGCACGCCCGTGCACCTGGGCGGGGTCCGGCTCGCGGACCTCGACAAGGACGTGGTGCGCGAGCGCATCGTCGTCGCCGAGGCCACGCCGCACCTGTTCTCGGGCGTGCTCGGCGAGGAGCTCGACGTGCGCGGGGGGAACCTCGAGGCCGAGCTGATGCGCGCCATCATGATCGCCGACGCGCACGACGTCCTGGACTCGGTCCCGGACGGCCTCGCGGGCGACCTCCCGGAGAAGGGCCGGTCCCTGTCCGGCGGCCAGCGTCAGCGCGTGGCGCTGGCCCGCGCGATCCTCACCGACCCGGAGATCCTGATCCTGATCGAGCCCACGAGCGCGGTCGACGCCCACACCGAGGCACGGATCGCCGAGCGCCTCGCCGAGGTCCGGCGCGGTCGCACCACGCTCGTCGTGACCGCGAGCCCGCTCGTGCTCGACCACGTGGACGACGTCCTGTTCGTCGAGGACGGCCGCGTCGTGACCCACGGGACGCACCGCGAGCTCCTGCACCGCCCGCGCGGCGCGCACCAGGGCGAGCAGGCCGCGCGCTACCGCGCCGTCGTCGGGCGCTCGATGGACGAGCCCGCGGCCGCGCCGCCCGGCGAGGTCGCCGAGGACGCGCACGGGACCGACCACCTGACCTCGAGCTCCCCCGAGCTCTCCGACGCCTCGAAGGGCGTGTCATGAAGCTGCCCATCGCCGACGGCCCCACCGTCCGCAAGCACACCGCCTACCTGGTCCGCGAGCACCGCGGGACGCTGATCGGGCTCGCGGTCCTGCACACCGTCGCGGCGGTCGCGGGGCTCGCGGGCCCGTGGATCCTGGGCAGGCTCGTCGACGCGGTCACCCAGGGCACCACGGCCACCTACGTGAACCAGGTCATCGCGATCGGCGTGGTCGCGGTCATCGTCCAGGCCGTGCTCATCCGCTACGCCCAGAAGGCCTCGATGATCTTCGGTGAGGCCGTCTTCGCCGAGCTCCGCGAGGACTTCCTCGAGACCGTCACGACCCTGCCGCTGTCGACCGTCGAGCGCGCGGGCACGGGCGACCTCGTCGCGCGCACCACGAACGACGTCAACCGCATCCAGCACGCCGTCCGGTTCGGCGTCCCGCGCCTGATCGTCGCGGTCGTGACCATCCTGCTCACGGTCGTCGCGAGCCTGCTCACGTCGCCGCTCGTCGCGGTCTCGCTGTTCGTCGGCGTGCCGCTCATGGTCGTCGTCTCCCGCTGGTACCTGCGCCGGGCCTCTCCGGGCTACCAGCGCGAGTCCGCGGCCTACGCGGCACTCAACGGCACCATCACCGAGTCGGTCGAGGGTGCGCGGACGGTCGACGCCCTGCGGCTGGGCGCACGCCGTCGGGCACGGGTCCAGGCGGACCTGCAGGAGGCCTTCGCCGCCGAGAGGTACACGCTGAACCTGCGGACCGTGCTGTTCCCCGCGGTCGACTTCACGTTCGTCCTCGCGCCCGTCGCGGTCATCGTGTGGGGCGGCTACATGATCTCCACGGGGCACGCGACGCTCGGCGCCGTGACGACCATCGCGATGTACGCGTTCCAGCTCGCGGGGCCCGTGTGGGAGCTCATCTTCTGGCTCGACGAGATCCAGGTCGCGGCGACGTCGCTCGCCCGCATCGTGGGCGTCAAGCTCGTCGACAGCGACCGCGAGGCTGGGGACGACGTCCCCGCCGACGAGCACGTCGTGGCGCGAGACGTCGAGTACGCGTACCGCGCGGGGCACAACGTGCTGCACGGGATCGACCTGGACCTTCGCGTCGGTGAGCGCCTGGCCGTGGTCGGCCCCTCGGGCGCGGGCAAGTCGACCCTGGGCCGCATGCTCGCGGGCATCCACCCACCCACGGGTGGGTCGGTGCAGGTGGGCGGTGTCGACCTGGTCGACCTGCCGCTCGACGACCTGCGCCGCCACGTCGCCCTGGTCACCCAGGAGCACCACGTGTTCGTGGGCTCGCTCGCGGACAACCTCCGCCTGGCCGACGAGGGAGCGGACGACGAGCAGCTGCTCGCCGCGCTGGCCGCGGTCGACGCCCGCGGGTGGGTCGAGTCGCTCCCCGAGGGCCTCGCGACCGAGGTCGGCTCGGGCGGCCACGTCCTGACCCCGGCGCAGGCCCAGCAGGTCGCGCTCGCCCGGCTCGTGCTGCTCGACCCGCACACGCTGATCCTCGACGAGGCGACCTCGCTGCTCGACCCGCGGGCGGCCCGGCACCTCGAGCGCTCGCTCAACGCGGTGCTCGAGGGACGCACGGTCGTGGCGATCGCGCACCGCCTGCACACCGCGCACGACGCCGACCGGGTCGCGGTCGTCGACGGGGGCCGCATCACCGAGATCGGACCGCACGAGGAGCTCGTCGCCGCAGGGGGCGACTACGCGCGCCTCTGGCACTCCTGGCAGCAGGAGTAGTCGGCGGGCCCGCGGCACGGCACCCGGGTTCACAGCGCTCGCGACGCCCTGCTCCCAGGCAATCCTCAGGCAACCCGACAAGGCTTAGTTGATCGTTCAACTAGGGAGTAGGGCTGCCATGAAGAAGACCGTCGCGCTGACCATCGGGATCGTGCTGCTCTGCGGCGCCCTGCTCCTGGGCGGAACCTGGGTCTACGCCCGCTCGCAGGCCGGGACCGAGGCCGCCCCGCTCGCCCTGACGTCGGTCGCGCCCAGCGCGTCGTCGGACTCCGCGGACGACTCGGGCGGCACGGCCGGCACGGCGGGTCCTGTTGCTGACGGCACCTACGCCGTCGACACCGGGTCGCAGGCCGGCTACCGCGTGGACGAGGTCCTCTCGGGACAGGACGTGACCGTGGTCGGGCGGACGAGCGACGTGCGCGGCGGGGTGACGATCGAGGGCGGCACGCTCACGGCGGCCAGCATCGAGGTCGACATGACGACCATCGAGACCGACGACTCGGGCCGCGACCGACAGTTCCTCGGGATCCTCGACACCTCGGCGCACCCGACCGCGACGTTCGTCCTCACCTCGCCCGTCGACCTGTCGGGCCTCGCGAGCGGCACCGCGACCGTCCAGGCGACCGGGACGCTCACGATCAAGGGCGTCTCGCACGAGGTCACCGTGACCCTCGACGCCCAGACCGTGGGCGGCGGGGCGCAGGTCAGCGGGTCCATCCCCGTGACGTTCTCCGACTACGACGTGAGCGCGCCGAACCTCGGCTTCGTCACGGTCGAGGACGCCGGGACCGTCGAGCTGCTGCTCGAGCTCACGCCCTCTGGTTCCTGACGGGGCCGTCCGGGGCCTCGCCGGCCGCCTCTCCCGGCGCCTCGCCTGCCGGCTCGCCCGCTGTCCCCCGCGGCGCGGCCGGCAGGTCGGGCAGCCCCGCGATCCCGCTCGAGACGCCGTCGCCGCGCTTGCGACCACCGGCCGCCTCGTCGCGGACCAGGCGGACCCACAGCAGGACCGCGAACGCCCCGAAGATCCACCACTGGAGCGCGTAGAACGCGTTCTGGACGTTGACGCCCGTGCCGCCCTCGATCGTGGGCCGGGGCAGCACCTGCGGGCCGCCCTCGGACGCCGCGAGCTGGGACGGGTCGGAGTCGATCAGGACGAGGTAGCCGCCGTAGATGGGGTTGCCCCACACGTTCGCGAGCGCCGCGGACGAGATCGAGTCGGTCTGCCCCTCGGGCAGCCCTCCGGTCCCGTCGGCCTCCGAGGCCTGGAGGTACGCGGTGACGCGCACCTGGCCGGAGGGTACGGCGAGGGCCACGTCGTCCTCAGCGTCCGCCGTCGGGACCCAGCCGCGGACGACCGGGACGACGGGCGAGCCGGACAGGTCGGCCCAGGACTCGCCGCCCGTCCCGTCGTCGGACACGCGCAGGGGCGTCAGGACGAGGAAGCCCGTCTCGCCGTCGAGCGCGCGGCCCGCGACCAGGAGCTGCCCCTCGGCCTCGTACTCGCCCTCGACCCAGACCTTGCGCCCCACGAGCTCGCCCGGGAACGTCGACTGCGGACGCAGGAGCTCACCGAGCCCGTCGGGCCCCTGGGCCTCGGCCTCCGCCTCGGCCTCCGCGAGGGCGTGCTGCTGGGCGAGCTCGGCACGCTCGTAGGCGCGGTCGAGCTGCCACATCCCGAGCCGTCCGCACACGCCCGCCGCGAGGAGGAAGAGCAGCAGGAAGCCGATCATGCGGGGGCTGCGGGCGACGGCCCAGAAGCCTGGGCGAGGGGAGGCCTGGTCGGACACGCCCCCACGGTAACCGGGCGCGAGTTGCCCCGGAGAATCCGTGCGGGGAGACGTGACCCACACCACTCCCGGCCGCGTCGACGACCCGATCGGGACTTCCTGACCAGCCGGTCGGGGACCTTCGTCCTTTTCTGCCGTTTCGGGCGCACCTCACACTCCGTGGGACCACCGAAACCATGCGTCACCCCAACCGATGGGGTTGTATGAAGGGGCCACCATCCCCCGGTACAGCTGGAGCGTGCGATGACTACGACCACCTCGCGTCCGACAGAAGGAACACCTTGGCGATCCGGTGAGGTCGTCCCTCTCTCCGAGGAGACCCTCGCCCGCGTCGACGGCTGGTGGAGGGCGGCCAACTACCTCTCGGTGGGGCAGATCTACCTGCTCGCGAACCCCTTGCTGCGCGAGCCGCTCGACCGGGACGACGTGAAGCCCCGTCTCCTGGGCCACTGGGGCACCACGCCCGGTCTCAACTTCCTCTACGCGCACCTCAACCGTGCGATCGTCGAGCGCGAGCAGTCCACGATCTACGTCACGGGGCCCGGCCACGGCGGCCCCGGCCTCGTCGCGAACTCCTACCTCGAGGGCACGTACTCCGAGGTGTACTCCGACATCACGCAGGACACCGAGGGCCTGCGCCGCCTGTTCCGGCAGTTCTCGTTCCCCGGCGGCATCCCCTCGCACGTGGCCCCGGAGACGCCCGGCTCGATCCACGAGGGTGGCGAGCTCGGCTACGCGCTCTCGCACGCGTACGGTGCGGCGTTCGACAACCCGGACCTCCTCGTCGCGGCGGTCGTGGGTGACGGCGAGGCCGAGACCGGACCGCTGGCCACGAGCTGGCACTCGAACAAGTTCGTCAACCCGGTCAACGACGGCGTCGTGCTGCCGATCCTGCACCTCAACGGGTACAAGATCGCGAACCCGACGATCCTCGGCCGCATCAGCGACGACGAGCTGCACGACCTCATGGTCGGCTACGGGCACACGCCCTACTTCTTCTCGGGCGGGTTCGACGGCGAGGACCACTACGAGGTGCACCGCCGGTTCGCGACCCTGCTCGACGAGGTGCTCAACCACATCGCGCGGATCAAGGCCGACGCCGCGGCGGGCAACGACGAGCGCCCGTTCTGGCCCATGATCGTGTTCCGCACGCCCAAGGGCTGGACGGGACCCAGGTCCATCGACGGCAAGAAGACCGAGGACTCCTGGCGCTCGCACCAGGTGCCGCTCGCGAGCGCGCGCGACACCCCCGAGCACCTCCAGGACCTCAAGGACTGGCTCGACTCCTACCGGGTCCACGAGCTGTTCGACGACAAGGGCCGGCTCGACGCCGACATCGCGCAGCTCGCCCCGCGCGGCACGCTGCGCATGAGCGACAACCCGCACACCAACGGTGGCCTGCTCCTCAAGGACCTGCGCCTGCCCGACTTCCGCGACTACGGCGTCGAGGTCACGGCCCCCGGCGCGGGCCTCTCCGAGGCGACCAGGGTCCTGGGGCAGTGGCTGACCGACGTGGTCCGCCTCAACCCGGACAACTTCCGGATCTTCGGACCGGACGAGACAGCGTCCAACCGCCTCCAGGCGGTCTACGAGGTCACGGACAAGCAGTGGAACGCCGAGTTCTTCGGGCCCGACGTCGACGAGCACCTCGCGCGCGCGGGTCGCGTCATGGAGATGCTCTCCGAGCACCAGTGCCAGGGCTGGCTCGAGGGGTACCTCCTCACGGGGCGCCACGGGCTCTTCTCGTGCTACGAGGCCTTCATCCACATCATCGACTCGATGTTCAACCAGCACGCCAAGTGGCTCAAGGTCACCAACGACATCCCGTGGCGCCGACCCATCGCGAGCCTCAACTACCTGCTCTCGAGCCACGTGTGGCGCCAGGACCACAACGGGTTCAGCCACCAGGACCCCGGCTTCATCGACCACGTGGTCAACAAGAAGGCCGAGATCGTCCGCGTCTACCTGCCGCCGGACGCCAACACGCTGCTCTCGACCTACGACCACTGCCTGCGCTCGCGCCAGTACGTGAACGTCGTGGTCGCGGGCAAGCAGCCGGCGCCGAACTTCCTGACCATGGACCAGGCCGTGGCGCACTGCACGCGCGGCCTGGGCATCTGGGAGTGGGCGGGCACCGAGGTCCCGGGCGAGGACCCGGACGTGGTGCTCGGCTGCGCCGGGGACGTCCCCACGCTCGAGACCCTGGCCGCGGCAGACCTGCTGCGCCAGCACCTGCCCGAGCTCAAGGTCCGCGTGGTCAACGTCGTGGACCTCATGCGCCTGCAGGACGAGAAGGAGCACCCGCACGGGCTCTCCGACCGCGACTTCGACACGCTGTTCACCACGGACAAGCCGGTCGTGTTCGCGTACCACGGCTACCCGTGGCTCATCCACCGCCTGACCTACCGCCGCAACGGGCACGAGAACATCCACGTGCGCGGCTACAAGGAGGAGGGCACCACCACCACACCGTTCGACATGGTCATGCTCAACGACCTCGACCGGTTCCACCTGGTGATCGACGTGATCGACCGCGTGCCCTCGCTGCGGTCGAAGGCGGCCGGGCTGCGCCAGAAGATGGTGGACGCTCGTCTCGAGGCTCGTCAGTACACGAGGGAGCACGGCGAGGACATCCCCTCGGTCCGTGACTGGGTGTGGCCCGACGCGGGCGACACCGCAACTGCAGAAGGCGGGCCGGCGTACGACGCGGCCGCCGCTACCGGAGGCGACAACGAGTGACCAGCACCGCCCGATCCATCTACCTCGCCTCACCCGAGGGTGAGACGGGGAAGTCGACGATCGCCCTGGGAGTCCTCGACCTGCTGACCCGCAGGGTCCAGCGGGTCGGGGTCTTCCGCCCCGTGACCAGGACCTCGCCCAGCGCCTTCACGGGGGCGACGGTCCCCGTCGAGGCCGTGGGCGCCCCGGGTGGGTCCGCACCGGCCGACGCCGGCTCACGCGAGCAGGACCGCGACTACGTGCTCGAGCTCCTGCTCGCGCACGACGGCGTCGACCTCACCTACGAGGAGGCCATGGGCGTCACGTACGACGACGTCCACGCCGACCCCGAGGCCGCGCTCGCGCAGATCGTCTCGCGCTACCACGAGGTCGCCAAGCAGTGCGACTTCGTGGTCGTCGTCGGGACGGACTACACCGACGTCGCGGGACCGACCGAGCTCGCGTTCAACGCGCGGATCGCCGCCAACCTGGGAGCCCCCGTGCTCCTGGTCGTCTCGGGCCGCGAGCGCTCCCCCGAGGCCATCGCGAACCTCATCGAGGTCAGCGTGTCCGAGCTGCGCTCGAACCACGCCCAGCCCATCGCGGTCATCGCGAACCGCTGCCTGCCGGCCAGCATCGAGGACGTGCGCGCCCAGCTGGCCACGCTGTCGTCGGGCACGCTGCCCGGCTGGGCCATCCCCGAGGACCCGTTCCTCAACGCGCCCACCGTGGCCGCGCTCATGGAGGCCGTGGGCGGCGAGCTCGCCCTGGGCGACCCCGAGCTGCTCGGCCGCGAGGTGCTCGACGTGCTCGTGGGCGCCATGTCGCTCGAGCACCTGCTCGACAAGCTGGTCGACGGCGCCGTGGTCATCACGCCCGGCGACCGCAGCGACATCCTCATCGGGCTGCTCGCTGCCCAGCAGGCGCGCAACTTCCCGTCGCTCGCGGGCATCATCCTCAACGGCGGGTTCTACCCGCCCGACTCGACCGGGCGCCTCGTCGAGGCCCTCGACCCGAGCCTGCCGATCATCCGCACGGACCTGGGGACGTTCCGCTCGGCGAGCGCCGCGTCGCGCGCGCGAGGCCGGGTGTCCAAGGAGTCGCAGCGCAAGGTCGACACCGCGCTCGCGCTGTTCGAGCAGAACGTCGACGGCGCGGCGCTCCTCGCGGGGCTCGACGTCCCGCGCCCGGAGGTCGTCACGCCGCTCATGTTCGAGTACGAGCTCCTGTCACGGGCCCGCGCGGACCGCAAGAACATCGTGCTCCCCGAGGGCGAGGACGACCGCATCCTGCGCGCGGCCTCGACGCTCCTGGGCCGTCAGGTCGCGGACCTCACGATCCTGGGCGACGAGCAGTCGATCCGGGCGCGCGCGACCGAGCTGGGCCTCGACATCGACGCCGCGACCGTGATCGACCCGCACGACCCCGAGCTCGTCGAACGGTTCGCCGAGGAGTACACGCGGCTGCGCGCCCACAAGGGCATGACGGTCGAGCGGGCACGCGAGATCGTGCCGGACGTGTCCTACTTCGGCACCATGATGGTCCACCTCGGCCTGGCCGACGGCATGGTCTCGGGCGCCCGGCACACCACGGCGCACACCATCAAGCCGTCGTTCGAGATCATCAAGACCGTCCCGGGCGTCTCGGTCGTCTCGTCGGTGTTCCTCATGTGCCTCGAGGACCGGGTCCTGGTCTACGGCGACTGCGCCGTGAACCCCGACCCGACCGACACGCAGCTCGCGGACATCGCCATCTCGTCCGCGGCCACGGCGCTGCAGTTCGGGATCGACCAGCGCGTCGCGATGCTGTCCTACTCGACGGGCGAGTCCGGCTCGGGCGTCGACGTCGACAAGGTGCGCTCGGCGACCGAGCTGGTCCGCAGCCGTCGCCCCGACCTGTTCGTCGAGGGCCCCATCCAGTACGACGCCGCGGTGGACGCCTCGGTGGCGGCCTCCAAGATGCCGGGCTCGGACGTGGCCGGCAAGGCGACCGTCTTCATCTTCCCGGACCTCAACACGGGCAACAACACCTACAAGGCCGTGCAGCGCTCGGCCGGAGCGGTGGCCGTGGGACCGGTCCTGCAGGGCCTCAACAAGCCCGTGAACGACCTCTCGCGCGGTGCCCTGGTCCAGGACATCGTCAACACCGTGGCCATCACGGCCATCCAGGCACAGGCAGGGTCGACCGCCCTGACCAGCACGAACGGAGCATCCGCATGACCGTCCTCCCGGAGCACGAGCGCACCAACCCGTACTCGGCGTACGGCGCGCACGGCTCGGTGCTCGTGATGAACTCGGGCTCGTCCTCGCTCAAGTACCAGCTGGTCAACCCGGTGGGCGGCGAGGCCATCGCCGCCGGGACGATCGAGCGCATCGGCGAGTCGAGCGGGGTCATCAAGCACCGCTTCGCGGGGAACACGACGACGCGCGAGGAGCACGTCGCGGACCACGGCGAGGCGCTGCGCATCGCGCTCTCGCTCTTCGACGAGGTCGGGCCGCGGCTCGCGGACGCCAACGTCTACGCCGTGGGGCACCGCGTGGTGCACGGCGGCGCGACGTTCTCGCGTCCGGTCCTGGTCGACGACGACGTGGAGCGCCAGATCCTCGACCTGGCCCCGCTCGCGCCGCTGCACAACCCGGCCAACGTCACGGGCATCTCGGTCGCGCGTCGGCTCCTGCCCGACGTCCCGCACGTCGCGGTGTTCGACACCGCGTTCTTCTCGTCGCTGCCCAAGGCCGCCTCGACCTACGCGCTCGAGAAGGAGACCGCGGAGAAGTACGGCGTGCGCAGGTACGGCTTCCACGGCACGAGCCACCACTACGTGTCGGGCAAGGTCGCGCGCGTCCTGGGCCGCCGCCTGCAGGACCTCAACATCATCGTCCTGCACCTCGGCAACGGCGCGTCGGCATCGGCCGTGCGCGGCGGGATCGCGGTCGACACCTCGATGGGGCTGACGCCGCTCGAGGGCCTGGTCATG
Organism: Oerskovia sp. Root918; assembly: GCF_001428945.1. Taxonomy (NCBI): domain Bacteria; kingdom Bacillati; phylum Actinomycetota; class Actinomycetes; order Micrococcales; family Cellulomonadaceae; genus Oerskovia; species Oerskovia sp. Root918. Next base: position 120,126 of record NZ_LMJG01000016.1, on the reverse strand, counting down.
GGGACCCGCACCGGGGACATCGACCCCGCGGTCATCTTCCACCTCGCGCGCAACGCGGGCATGTCGATCGACGAGCTCGACGACCTGTTCAACAAGCGTTCGGGCATCAAGGGCCTCGCGGGGGAGAACGACTTCCGTGCGCTGCACGAGCTCATCGCGGCGGGAGACGAGGACGCCCGGCTGGCCCTGGACGTCTACATCCACCGCCTGCGCAAGTACATCGGCGCGTACATGGCCGTGCTGGGGCGCATCGACGTGATCGCCTTCACGGCGGGCGTGGGCGAGAACGACGACATCGTGCGCGCCCAGGTCGTCGAGGGGCTCGCAGGGCTGGGCATCGCGGTCGACCCCGAGCGCAACGCGGTCCGCAGCAAGGAGCCGCGCGTCATCTCGCCCGACTGGACGAGCACGCTCGTCATGGTCGTCCCCACCATGGAGGAGCTCGCGATCGCCCGCCTGAGCGTCGAGGTCGTCGAGGAGACCGAGAAGGCGGGTCGACCTGTCACGTTCCCGCCGGCTGCGCTAGCCTCCGAGACGGTGGCCACCGAGGTCCCGGCCGAGGACGGCGCGTCCGAGCCGACCCTCGCCGAGGAGAGCTGACCTCACCACCCCGCTGACGCCGTCGGGCAGGGAGCACCGCCCGACGACGACAGTGCACCGGCACGGCACTGCCGGCGCACGACCCGAGCCACGCCTCGACCCTCTAGGGTCGAGGCGTGGCTCTTCTCATCGACCCGCCGACCTGGCCGGCCCACGGGACCCTCTGGTCCCACCTCGTGTCCGACTCCTCGCTCGACGAGCTGCACGCGTTCGCCGAGCGCCGGGGACTGGGGCGGCGCGCGTTCGACCTCGACCACTACGACGTCCCGGCCGACCGGCACGCGGACTGCGTCGCCGCGGGCGCGCACGAGGTGTCTGGCCGCGAGCTCATCGTGCGGCTGCGCGCCTCGGGCCTGCGCGTCCCTGCGCGCGAGCGCGGGGCCGCGAAGGCCGCCGCGCTCGGGGCCCGCTGGGACACGCTCCTGCCGGGCGTCCCGGGCGCGCGCGAGGTCGGTGCGGACCTCGTGCGCCGCTGGCACGAGCCGCACCGCGCCTACCACGGCCCCTCGCACCTGGTGCACGTGCTCGACTCGCTCGCTGTCCTCGAGGGACGCTCGCCGGGCGTACCTGCGCGCGGCGAGCCGGCGCCGTCGGGCACGTCGCTGCGTGCGCAGCTCGCGCTGTGGTTCCACGACGCGGTCCACGAGGGCGTCGCGGGCGACGACGAGGAGGCGTCCGCCGCGCTCGCGGTGGCGAGCCTCGGCCCGCTGGTCGCCGGCCCGACGACGACGCCCGGCCCGGGCGCGGACCCCGCCGCAGTCAGCACGCACCTCACGGCCGACGACGTGGCGGAGGTCGCCCGGCTCGTCCGGCTCACCGCGGGCCACGACCCCTCCCCCGGTGACACCGCGGGCGCGCTCGTGTGCGATGCGGACCTCGCGATCCTCGGCGCCATGCCCGACCGCTACGCCCGCTACGTGCGCCAGGTCCGTGCGGAGTACGCGCACGTCCCCGACGACCTCTTCCGCGCAGGACGCGCCGCGGTGCTCGAGCAGCTCCTCGCGCTGCCGGAGCTCTTCCGGACGCCGCTCGGGCGCGAGCGCTGGGCCGCGCGCGCCGAGGAGAACCTCCGGACCGAGCTCGCGGGTCTCCTCGGGGCCCCGGGAGCCGTCTGACCGCTCCCCCGGGTCACAGTCTCGTCGGGTCCTTGCGGCCCGGCCTCGACGTCAGGCGGCGACGCGCGCGGTGGCGAGGCCCCTGACCCGTGACCGGCCGCTAGGCTCGCCCGCGTGAGCGAACTGCAGGGGAGCACGGCACCGACGGAGTCGACGGAACAGACAGCCCCGCCCGTCCCGACCTCTCGACGGCGTCGGCGCGCGCTCGCGCTCGGCGCTGCCGCGCTCGTGCTCGTGGTCGCGGCTCCGCTCGCCTGGGTGCAGGTCAGCGGTCAGTCCCGGGTCAGCCCCGGCGTCGCCTCGACGCCCGACCGCCCCGTGGCCCTCGTGCTCGGCGCGGGCCTGCGACCCGACGGGTCGCCGTCCACCTTCCTGCGTCGCCGCCTCGACGCGGCCCGCGAGCTCTACGAGCAGGGGAAGGTCCAGGTCGTCCTCGTGAGCGGCGACAACTCGCGCGAGGGGTACGACGAGCCGACCGCGATGCTCGACTGGCTCGTGGAGCAAGGTGTCCCGGCCGAGCACGTGGTCCGCGACTTCGCCGGGTTCGACACCCACGACACGTGCGTCCGTGCGCGCGAGATCTTCGGGGTCACCGAGGCCGTGGTCGTGACGCAGGACTACCACCTGCCGCGTGCCCTGTTCTCGTGCTCGCGGGCGGGGATCGATGCCGTGGGTGTGGGCGTCTCCTCGACGAGCGTCGAGCCCGCGAAGGCCGTGATGTACCGCGTCCGCGAGGTGCCGGCCTCGCTCAAGGCAGCCTGGGACGCCGTCACGCACCGCGAGCCCGTGCACCTTGGCACGAAGGAGACCGCGGTCACCGACGCCCTGGAGTCGCTCTCCACGGCGCCCTGACACCCACGGCAGAGCGCCGTGGGTGTCGGCCGGTGCGACGCCGCTACGGCAGGCGCAGCTTCTTCATGACCGAGAACGCGGCCGTGAGCAACCGGCTGGGCCGGTCCCCCGGCTGGGCGTACAGCGTGTCGAAGCTCAGCCCGCGGGACACCCCGCGCTGGACCACGATCGTCTGGGGCTCGGTGAGCGCCTCGATGCCCTCGCGTCCGTGTCGGCGCCCCTGGCCCGACGACTTGAACCCGCCCATGGGGGCCGAGACCGACCCGAACGCCGAGGCGTAGCCGTCGTTGATGTTGACGGCGCCGGCCTCGACCTGCGCCGCGAGGCGGCGCCCCCGGGCCGTGTCCTGGGTCCAGATGCTCGCGCTGAGCCCGTACTCGGAGTCGTTCATGACGCGGATCGCGGTCGCGTCGTCGGGCACGCGGGTCACCGAGACGACCGGGCCGAACGTCTCCTCGTGGGCGCAGTCCGCGGTGGGCGGGACGTGGTCGAGGACCGTGGGCGCGTAGAAGAAGGGGCCGATGTCCGCGCGGTGGACACCGCCTGCCAGCACCCGCGCGCCCTGCGCCAGGGCGTCGTCGACGTGCGCGACCACGCGGTCGAGCTGCGCCTGGGACGTGAGCGAGCCCATGTCGACCGAGTAGTCGAGCGCCGTCCCGAGCGTGAGCCCGCGCACGAGCGGGACGAACGCGTCGAGGAACTCCTCGGCGATGTCCTCGTGGAGGATCAGGCGCTCGATCGAGACGCACAGCTGGCCGCTGTTCGAGAAGCAGGCGCGGACCGCGCCCTGGGCGGCCGACGGGACGTGCGCGTCCGCCGCGACGTACAGGGGGTTCTTGCCGCCGAGCTCGAGCGTGGTCCCGATGAGGCGCTCGCCCGCCTGTGCGGCGACCTTGCGCCCCGTCGCGGTCGAGCCCGTGAAGGCGATGTGGTCGACGTGGCCGGTCAGGGCGGCACCGATGTCGCCGCCGCCCGCGACGACGAGGAAGAGGTCGCCGGGCAGCCCGGCCTCCTCGAGGAGCTCGGCGGCCCACAGCGCGGTCAGGGACGTCTGCGGGTCCGGCTTGAGCACGACCGCGTTGCCCGCCACGAGCGCGGGCAGGGCCTCGGCGAGACCGAGAGTCAGCGGGTAGTTCCAGGGAGCGATGGCGCCGACGACCCCCACGGGCCGGCGGTGCACTGAGGCCCGGGTCAGGACCGGGAGCATGCCACCCACGCGACGGTCCGCGAGGTACGCACCCGCCCGCACGCCGTAGTGCCGCGTGACCTGGGCGATGTCCGCGACCTCCTCGAACGCGCTGCGCCGCGACTTGCCGGTCTCCATCTGCAGCAGGTCCAGGACCTCGGACTGCCGCTCCAGGACCAGGTCGTGGAAGCGCAGGAGCACGGCCGCGCGCTCGGCGACCGTGGTGTGCGCCCACGAGCGCTGCGCACGTCGAGCGCGCCCGACCGCGTCCGCCACGTCCTCGACCGAGGACAGGGGGATCGCCGCGAGCGGGGCGCCCGTGAACGGGAGGAGCGAGCGGTGGTCGCCCGCGGTGTGGGAGGTGACGATCCGGGCCACGAGGGGAGCGACGACGTCGGGCTCCAGGACGTACGTGGCCGAGGGGTCCTCGGGGTCGATGAGTCCGTCGATCGCGGCGCTGCCGCCCTGGCCGCCGTCGGCTGGTTCGCTTGCCATGCGTGACAGGTTACGCGTCGCCACCCCCACGCAGGACATCCTTCACACAATCCCCCTGGCCTCACCGTCCGGGCGCAGCGCCGGGAGGCGCGGCGGGCCCGGCAGCCGGTGCCCCCCGCTGCTCAGGCCTGCGCGGCCCAGGTGCGCGCGCCGTCGAGCAGGTGCGTGAGCGCTTCGTCGACGACCCGGGCGGGGTCCCGCCCGGGGGCGTACTGCGCCCACCAGACGAGCGCTGCGAAGTTCGCCGCAGCGCAGGCCCCGGCCAGCGACCGGGCGCGCAACGAGGGCTGCTCAGCCCCCTCGGCCCGCCCCAGGAACTCCGCGACCAGGACGGCCGAGGTCCCGATGCTCGACGTGCCCCAGGAGAGGAGCTCCTCGTCCGCCGCGATGAGGCACAGCCGCTGGCGCGTGACCTCGAGCGCCTCGGGCGGGAAGGTCGACGACGCCACGAACGCGTCCCGCACCACGTCGAGGGCCTCGGGCAGCCCGACGTCGCCCGCGGCGTCGAGCGCGCCCGTGATGGTCTCGCGGGCCTCGCCCGACCCGCCCCAGACCATCGCGGCCTTGGAGGGGAACAGGCGGAACAAGGTCCGACGGCCGACGCCGCACGCCTGCGCGACGTCGTCCATCGTCACGTTGCCGAACCCCTCGTCGGTGAAGAGGCGCAGGGCCGTGGCCGCCACCCGGTCCCGGTCGACGGTGGCCGGCCGACCTCGGCGCGCGGTTGTCTCCGACATCACATCTCCTCGAGGCATTTCTTTATGGCACTCAGTGTTAAAAAGGTAGCAGGGGCCACACCCGGTCCCTTCATCCGGCGGAAGGACCCCATCATGACCACGTCGACCATCCCGAACCGCTTCGCAGGAGCGACCGTCGTCGTCACCGGCGCAGGCTCCGGCATCGGCAAGGCCACCGCGACCCGGCTCCTCGCCGAGGGCGCCCGCGTCATCGCGAGCGACCTCGACGCCGAACGGCTCGATGCGCTCAGCGTAGAGGTCGGCGACGCCCCCCTGATGACCGTCGTGGGCGACGTGTCCGACGACGCGGTGATCGCGCAGATCGTCGAGGTCGGCGAAGGGCGCATCACGGGCCTCGTCAACAACGCCGGGATCATGGACGCGTTCGTCCCCACGGCAGAGATCGACGACGCCCTGTGGGAGCGTGTCCTGCGCATCAACGTGACCGCACCCATGAAGCTCATGCGCGCCGTGCTGCCCGCGATGGTCGAGGCCGGCCACGGACGGATCGTCAACGTCGCGAGCGAGGCCAGCATCCGCGCCGGCGCGTCGGGCACGCCCTACGCGACCTCCAAGCACGCGGTCGTCGGCCTCACCAAGAGCACCGCGCTCTTCTACGGCCCGGCAGGCGTGCGGGTCAACGCGGTCGCCCCCGGGGCCGTCGCGACCAACATCGAGGCGCCGTTCCGCTCCGAGCTGGGCGCCCAGCGCCTGGGCCCGATCATGCAGGCGACCGTGCCCGCGCCCGCGACCGCCGAGCAGCTCGCGGCCTCGATCACGTGGCTGCTGTCCGAGGACTCCGCCAACGTCAACGGCGCACTCCTGATGTCGGACGGCGGCTGGTCGACGATCTGACGGCACACCTTCCAGGGGCGCGGACCCGAGCGCGCCGGGCGGCTCGACCGAGCCGACCGGTCACGCTCGGGCTCGGCGCCGGGCCCGACGCACTGGTCCGGCTCAGACGAGGTCTCGCCCCAGGACCGTGCACTCGGCGTCGGAGTAGCCCAGCTGCTCGTAGAACCCCAGGACGGGGGCGTTGGTCGTGCGGACCATGAGCCGCACCTTGCGGGCACCGGCTGCCACGAGCCACGCCTCGGCCGCCACGACGGCGTCCCTGCCGAGTCCCGCGCCCCGGAGCGCGGGCGCCACCGCCACGTAGTAGATCCAGCCGCGGTGCCCCTCGTAGCCGGCCAGCGCCGTCGCGACGACGGCCCCGCTCTCGCCGTGCGCGACCAGGACGGTGGACGTCGGGTTGGCCCGCGCGTCCGCGACGTCCCGGTGGGCGTCGTTCCACGGGCGCACCAGACCGCACTCGTCCCACAGGGCGACGACCTGCTCGACGTCGTCGTCGGCGATCTCACGGAAGTCCACGCCGCCGACCCGCAGGTGCTCGGTCGCGGCGTCGGGCGCACCCGCGGCGAGGGCGTTCGTGAGAGCGACCCCGTCGCGGATGCGGCCCGGAGCCATCAGCGCGGCTGGTACGGCGAGACGACGACCTCGACGCGCTGGAACTCCTTGAGGTCGGAGTAGCCCGTCGTGGCCATGGCGCGCTTGAGCGCACCCACGAGGTTGAGCGTGCCGTCGGCCTGGCGGCCCGGGCCGAACAGGATCTCGTCGAGCGTGCCGGCCGTGCCGACGCTCACACGCTCGCCGCGGGGAAGCTGCGGGTGGTGCGCCTCGGAACCCCAGTGCCAACCACGCCCGGGAGCCTCGGAAGCGCGCGCCAGGGCGGCACCCAGCATCACGGCGTCCGCACCGCACGCGACGGCCTTGACCAGGTCGCCCGAGCGGCCCACGCCGCCGTCGGCGATGACGTGCACGTACCGGCCGCCCGACTCGTCGAGGTAGTCGCGGCGGGCAGCCGCGACGTCCGCGACGGCCGTCGCCATGGGGGCGTGGATGCCGAGGCTCACGCGCGTCGTGTGCGCCGCGCCGCCGCCGAACCCGACGAGGACGCCCGCGGCACCCGTACGCATGAGGTGCAGGGCCGCGGTGTACGTCGAGGCGCCACCGACGACCACGGGGACGTCCAGCTCGTAGATGAAGCGCTTGAGGTTGAGCGGCTCGGCGTTGCCCGAGACGTGCTCCGCCGAGACCGTGGTGCCACGGATGACGAACAGGTCCACGCCGGCGTCCACGACCGTCTTGTAGAACTCCTGCGTGCGCTGCGGGGACAGCGCGCCGGCGACCGTGACGCCCGTCGCGCGGATCTCCTTGAGTCGCTGGGTGATCAGCTCGGCCTTGATCGGCTCGGCGTACACCTCCTGCATGCGGCGCGTCGCGCTCGCGGCGTCGAGCGTCGCGATCTCCGCGAGGATCGGCTCCGGGTTCTCGTAGCGCGTCCACAGGCCCTCGAGGTCCAGGACGCCCAGACCGCCCGCGTTGCCCAGGGCGACCGCGGTCGACGGGCTCATGACGGAGTCCATGGGTGCTGCCAGGATCGGCAGGTCGAAGTGGTAGGCGTCGATCTGCCACCCCACCGACACGTCCTCCGGGTCACGCGTACGCCGGGACGGGACCACGGCGATGTCGTCGAAGGAGAAGGCGCGCCGTCCGCGCTTGCCACGACCGATCTCGATCTCGTTGCTCACCCGACGAGGATACCGGCCCACGCCGCTCCCCCGCCCGCCCGTGCCGCCGGGTGGACTCCGCACGTCCAGCCCCGGGCACCCTGGAGCCCGCCGGACGGACCGGGCCGACGAGGCTGCCGCGGTGCCGGACGAGGCCCGGCCTCACCCTGGACGCCGCGCACGCGCCCCGTGCCACGCGCGGGCGCCCGTGTCAGTGGCCGCTGGCATGCTCACCACCAGAGACCAGGACAGGTCGGGCACGGCGCAGTCGGCCGGGCCCGCCGTCCACAGGACCACCGCAAGGAGCACGACGATGAGCTGGACCACCAGGCCCCTGCTGGGCTTCGACACGGAGACCACCGGCGTGGACGTCCACAACGACCGCATCGTGACCGCGGCCCTCGTCCGGCGCGTGCCGGGCGAGAGCACCGAGGTACGGACGTGGCTGATCGACCCGGGCGTCCCCATCCCCGCGGAGGCCGCGGCGATCCACGGGATCTCGACCGAGCACGCGGTCGAGCACGGGGAGGCCCCGGGCCCGGCGCTCGAGGAGATCGCGTCGCTCATCGCCGCGGACCTCGCGCTGGGGGTACCGGTCGTCGCGTTCAACGCCGCGTTCGACCTCTCGCTGCTCGACGCCGAGCTCACGCGGCACGCCCTGCCGACGCTCGGCGAGCGCCTGGGCCGCGAGGTCACCCCCGTGATCGACCCGCTCGTGCTGGACCGCTCGCTCGACCGCTACCGCAAGGGCAAGCGCAAGCTCGGCGACCTGTGCGCGCACTACGGCGTGTTCGACGGCGGCAACCTGCACACCGCGGACGTCGACGTCCTGGCGACCCTCGACGTGCTCGAGGCCATGACCCGCACGTTCCCGGAGATCGTGGACCAGGACCTGGACGCGCTCCACCGTCACCAGATCACGGCCCACCGCGCCTGGGCGGAGAACTTCAACTCCTGGCGCCAGCAGCAGGGGTACGTCGGGGCGGGAGCCAGCACCGCCTGGCCGTCCTGACCAGCGGCGACACGCCGCCTTGAACTCATAGAACAGATGAGCCAGGCGTGATGATCTCGTGAAACTGCCGCCACACGCCAGGATCGACGCGTCAATATCTCATGCATGAGTTACGGTCGGTCCATGACCATGGTCGACGAAGCACCCCAGCACCTCGCACAGGTCGCCGCGCTCATCCGCGGCGCGCGCCAGAACAAGGGCCTGACCCAGGCTCAGCTCGCCGAGAGGCTCGGCACCAGCCAGAGCGCGATCCACCGGATCGAGCAGGGCTCGCAGAACGTGAGCCTCGACATGCTCGCGCGGATCAGCGCAGCCCTCGACTCCGAGATCATCACGTTCGGAGCCCCCAAGCACTCGCACCTGCGGGTCAGCGGCGGACACGAGCTGTCCGGACGCATCGAGGTCAACTCCTCGAAGAACGGGGCCGTCGCCCTGCTCTGCGCGTCGCTGCTCAACCGCGGCCGGACCACGCTGCGGCGCGTCGCCCGCATCGTCGAGGTCGACCGCATCGTCGACGTCCTGCGCAGCATCGGCGTGCAGGCGACCTGGTCGACCGACGGCCGCGACCTCGAGATCGTCGTGCCCGAGCAGCTCGACCTGGCCTCGATCGACGTCGACGCGGCTCGTCGCACTCGATCGATCATCATGTTCCTGGGCCCGCTCCTGGGCCTCGAGCGCGAGTTCGCCCTCCCCTACGCCGGGGGCTGCGACCTGGGCACGCGGACCGTCGAGCCGCACATGATCGCGCTGCGCCCGTTCGGGCTGTCGGTCACGGCGGCCTCGGGCAACTACGAGGCCCTCGTGACCCCGGGCGGCTCGGAAGACCTGAGCGTCGTCCTGACCGAGCGCGGCGACACCGTCACGGAGAACGCGATCATGGCGGCCGCGTCGCGCGACGGCGTCACCACGATCCGCAACGCGAGCCCCAACTACATGGTCCAGGACCTGTGCTTCTACCTCGAGCTCGTCGGGGTCCGCATCGAGGGCATCGGCACCACGACCCTGCGCATCCACGGCCGCACCGACATCGACGCCGACGTCGAGTACGCGGTCTCCGAGGACCCGGTCGAGGCCATGAGCCTGCTGACCGCGGGGATCGTGACCGGCTCGGAGATCACCGTGGCCCGCGTGCCCATCGAGTTCATGGAGATCGAGCTCGCGACGCTCTCCGAGATGGGGCTGCGCTACTCGCTCACGCCCGAGTACCTGGCGCTCAACGGACGCACGCGCCTCGTCGACGTGACGGTCCACCCGAGCGAGCTGCACGCCCCGATCGACAAGATCCACCCCATGCCGTTCCCAGGGCTCAACATCGACAACCTGCCGTTCTTCGCGGTCATCGCCGCGTGCGCGAGCGGCCACACGCTCATCCACGACTGGGTCTACGAGGGCAGGGCCATCCACCTGACGGACCTGACCCGGCTCGGGGCCGACGTCCGCCTGCTCGACTCGCACCGCCTCGACATCACGGGCCCCACCCACTGGTCGGGCGCCGAGGTCAGCTGCCCGCCCGCTCTGCGCCCCGCGGTCGTGATCCTGCTCGGGATGCTCGCCGCGAAGGGCACCTCGGTGCTCCGCAACGTCGACATCATCTCGCGCGGCTACGAGCAGCTCCAGGAGCGCCTCATCGAGCTGGGCGCTCGGATCGAGACCTTCCGCGACTGAAGGCCTCTGCACGCCGGAACGGGCGTGACCCCACCAGGGGTCACGCCCGTTCTGACGTCGGGGGAGGAGCGGGTCAGCGTCCCGTGTAGTTGGGCGCCTCGACCGTCATCTGGATGTCGTGCGGGTGCGACTCCTTGAGCCCGGCCGGCGTGATGCGCACGAACTTGCCGCGCTCCTGGAGCTGGGGGATGGTGTGCGCGCCGACGTAGAACATCGACTGGTGCAGGCCACCGACCAGCTGGTGGGCGACCGCACCGAGCGGGCCGCGGTAGGGCACCTGGCCCTCGATGCCCTCGGGCACGATCTTGTCGTCGCTCGCGACGTCCGCCTGGAAGTAGCGGTCCTTGGAGTAGGACACCTTCTTGCCACGCGAGGCCATGGCGCCGATCGAGCCCATGCCGCGGTAGAGCTTGTACTGCTTGCCGTTGACGAACACGAGGTCGCCGGGGCTCTCGTCACAGCCCGCGAGGAGCGAGCCCAGCATGACCGTGTCGGCTCCGGCGACGAGCGCCTTGGCGATGTCGCCCGAGTACTGCAGGCCGCCGTCCCCGATGACCGGGACGCCGGCCGGGCGGCACGCGAGCGAGGCCTCGTAGATCGCGGTGACCTGCGGGACGCCGACGCCCGCGACGACGCGGGTCGTGCAGATCGAGCCCGGCCCGACGCCGACCTTCACGCCGTCCGCGCCCGCGTCGACGAGCGCCTGCGCGCCTGCGCGCGTCGCGACGTTGCCGCCGATGATCTGGACGTCCTTGAACGCCGGGTCCGCCTTGAGCTTGCGGATCATGTCGAGCAGGAGGCGGGCGTGCCCGTTGGCCGTGTCCGCGACGAGGACGTCGACGCCGGCCTCGGCGAGCGCCGTCGCGCGCGTCCAGGCGTCACCGAAGAAGCCGATCGCGGCACCGACGCGCAGACGACCCTCGTCGTCCTTGGTCGCGCCCGGGTACTGCTCGGTCTTGACGAAGTCCTTGACCGTGATGAGCCCGCCCAGGCGGCCCTCTGCGTCGATGAGGGGGAGCTTCTCGATCTTGTGCTTGGCCAGCAGCGCTGCGGCGTCGTCGCGCGCGATGCCGATCGGGGCCGTCACGAGGGGCATGGGCGTCATGATCTCGAAGACGCGACGCTCCGCGAAGTCCGCGGGGTTGACGAAGCGCAGGTCCCTGTTCGTGATGATGCCCAGGAGCTTGCCGGTCTCGTCGACCACGGGCAGCCCCGAGACGCGGTACTGACCGCACAGGGCGTCGAGCTCGGAGAGCGTGGCCTCCGGGCCGACCGTGACCGGGTCGGTGATCATGCCGGACTCCGACCGCTTGACGAGGTCGACCTCCTTGGCCTGCGCCTCGATCGACAGGTTGCGGTGGATGATCCCGATCCCGCCCTGGCGTGCCATCGCGATCGCCATGCGCGACTCGGTGACCGTGTCCATCGCGGCCGAGAGCAGCGGCGAGGACATGGAGATCTCGCGCGTCAGCCGCGCGGTCGTATCGACCTCGCTCGGGATGACGTCCGTCTCGTTCGGGAGCAGGAGGACGTCGTCGTACGTCAGTCCGGTGAATCCGAAGGGGTCGTGTGCGGGGGCTGCGAGAGAGTCGGTCACATCAAGATTCTACGCCGAGGGCCTCTGACATATTCCCGGCCGTCCCGCCACCGGACGGCCGGGAGGCCTGCCTCCGGTGCGCACGTGCCACGCGTCACCGGACGACGGCGAGCGCCTCGTGGAGGAGCCCCGTGAAGCTGCGCACCCGTTGGACGGTCGCGGCGAGGGGCAGATCCGTCGCCGCCTCGTCGTTCTGGAGCCCGACGAAGATGGGCAGGTCGGGGTTCGCCTCGTGCACCGTCCGCACGACGTCGAGGTCCGGCCGGGGCTGGGTCGTCACGACCGCGACCGCCGCAGGACGCACCATGGCGACGAGCTCGAGCGAGCGGTGCATGGTGGCCGACCCGGTCACGATGCGGGCCATCGCTCCCTGGGCCCCCAGGGCAGCGGCGAGCGCGTGGGCCGCGAGCGGCACCTGCTCCCCCGGCGCCGCGAAGATGAGGACGATGCGCCGCATCCTGCTCGGGTGGTTGGGCGGAGGTCCGCCGCCCGCGACGAGGGCGGCCTCGGACTGCTGGGTGTACTCGCGCAGCGCGGCCAGGGTCGCGTTGCTGAAGACGACCTCCGGCATCTCTCCCGGGGAGGCGAGGAACGTGCGCTCGGCGATGCGATGGAGGGCCGGCTCCACGAGGCTCGACCACCACTGACCGGGATCGGTGCCGGGTGCGATGCGCAGGAGCCTGTCGCACCGCTTCTGGTCGAACGAGATCGCGGCGTCGACCACGTCGGACACGCCCGCGGCGCGGATCGCGCCGACGCGCACCGGTTCGTCGTCCGCACCGCGAGGGACCGCGCGCAGGAGGCGCAGGCCCCCACCGGGCGTCTCGCCCGACGGTTCGCCCTCGGTCCCGGCCTCGGCGGAGTCGTCGTCGGCGGCGGTGGGCTGCTCGACCGGGCTGCTCTCGAGCGCGAGCTCTGCCTCGTCGGCGTCGAGCGCTGCGCGCGCGGCGTCGACGGGCGCGACCCCCTCGAGCGTGAGGCGACGCATGATGACGAGGCGCGCGACGTCGTCGGCGGTGTATCTCCGGTGCGAACCGGCAGTGTGCTCGGAGGGACCCAGACCGTAGCGACGGTCCCAGGTACGCAGGGTGGCGGGGGCGACGCCCAGCCTCTTGGCGACGGCTGCGACAGCGAGTGCAGGAACCTCGGTCACCTTCCGTCGGGGCCCGCCGGAGGTCGGGGCGGACCGGAGTGAAGTCATGCACCGATTCTGCCGACCGGCTCACCCCCTCGCCACTTCGGGCGCGGCGTGTCTCGGTCCGCGAGCCCGGTGTGTCCTGTCACACAGTGGACAACGCCGTAGTTCGCGCCAGGTTCACCGTGAATCGGTGCACACAGAGGCAAAGCCGGTCAGAAACTCATCCACCCCTGCTACTTGAACAACTTCTGCAACGCTTGTAGGTTGTTCGACATGACAGAGATCTCGAGGCTCCCCGGACCGGTGATGGAACTGTGGGAATGGCAGTACCAGGGCTCGTGCCGCGACGCGGACGACACCCTCTTCTTCCACCCGGAGGGCGAGCGAGGCTCCACCCGACGACGCCGCGCGGAAGCAGCCAAGGCCATCTGCGCCTCGTGCCCCGTGCTGATGCAGTGCCGCGAGCAGTCGCTCAAGGTCCGCGAGCCGTACGGCGTGTGGGGCGGCCTCAGCGAGGACGAGCGCTCCGCGATCCTGGCCGGGGTCTCGAAGACCGCCTGACCTGCCGCCTGGCCCCGGGCGCGACCTGCGCGTCGCCACGCCCCCGTCGGCCCGCACCACGACCAGCTTCACCACGACCTGCACCACTCCGAGGACCCAGCAGACCCCTGACATGACGAAGGGCCCCGCAACCGAGGTTGCGGGGCCCTTCGTGCTGGCAGCTGCCAGCCGTCAGCCGATGATCAGGCGACGACCACGGCGAGGATGTCGCGCGCGGAGAGCACCAGGTACTCCTGGCCCCCGTACTTGACCTCGGTGCCGCCGTACTTGCTGTAGATGACCTTGTCGCCGACGACGACGTCCAGGGGGACGCGGTTGCCGTTGTCGTCGATACGACCCGGACCAACGGCCAGGACCTCGCCCTCCTGGGGCTTCTCCTTGGCGGTGTCCGGAATGACCAGGCCGGATGCGGTCGTGGTCTCGGCCTCGAGGGCCTTCACGACGATCCGGTCCTCGAGCGGCTTGATGGGGACCGACACGTCGGACCTCCCCTTTCGCTATGAGAACTGCAACGGATGAGTGTCGAGCGCTGCCTGCCGTCCGTCGTCGCGGGTGCCGGACCGGCGGGTGTCGCTCTGGTGTTCGTCCACGCCCGAGGGCCTGAACGTCCTACGCACAATCTAGGTCCGCATTAGCACTCGGTCAAGGCGAGTGCCAACGCGTGCCGGGCGTGGAAAGATCGACGCATGGACGCGTCGGCACTGACCAAGCTGCTCAGCCCCACGGGGTGGGCGCTCCTCAACGCGCTCCCCCCGTACGACGAGCGGCAGGCCATGGTGCTCGCGACCGGCCTGCGGGCCAAGGGGGTCGACCCGGAGCTCGCCGCGGCGGCTCTCACCCAGTCGCGCCTGCGCGCCAAGGCGCACCTGAAGTTCGACACGTTCGCCGACGGCATGCTCTTCACCCAGGACGGCCTCGAGCAAGCCACGCGGCTCGTGGTCGCCGCGCGCCACGCGCAGCGGTACCACGCGGCCGGGGTGACCAAGGTCGCCGACCTGACGTGCGGCATCGGTGCGGACTCCATGACGTTCGCCGGGACCGGTCTGCGCGTGCTCGCGACGGACATCGACGAGGTCACGGCGTCGATCGCCACGGTCAACCTGCGCCACTTCCCCGAGGCGGAGGTCCGTCACGCGGACGGCCTGAGCATCGACCTGGCCACCGAGGGCGTCGACGGCGTGTTCGCCGACCCCGCGCGCCGCACCCGCTCGGGCACCCGGATCTTCGACCCGCGCTCGTACGCTCCCCCGCTCGACGACGTCTGGGCCCTGCGCTCGGTCGTGCCCGCGGTCGGCATCAAGGTCGGCCCCGGCATCCCGCACGCGGGCCTGCCGACCGACGCCGAGACGCAGTGGGTCTCGGTCGACGGCGACGTGGTCGAGGCCGCGCTGTGGTTCGGCCCGCTCGCCCCCGAGGGGCCTGGGCGCACCGCGCTGGTCCTGCGGACCGTCACGGACGACGACGGCACGCGCCGCACCACGTCGCGCACCCTGCGCCGCTCCCAGGGTGACGACGAGCTCGTCCCCGACGTGGGCGCCGTCGGGCACTACCTGTACGAGCCCGACGGCGCGATCATCCGCGCAGGGCTCGTCGCCCAGGCCGCAGCGGAGCTGGGCGGGCGCCTGCTCGACCGGACCATCGCCTACGTGACCACGGACTCCCCCGCTCCGCGCGCGGCGGTCGGCAGCGCCGACAGTGCTGATCTCGCGACCGGGTACCGCGTCCTGGACGTCATGCCCTTCAGCCTCAAGAAGCTCAAGGCCTACCTGCGCGAGCGTGGCGTGGGACGCCTGACCATCAAGAAGCGGGGCACGGCCGTCGTGCCCGAACAGCTCCGCAAGCAGCTCGACCTCCGCGGCACCGCGGAGGCGACCGTCGTCCTCACCCGGATCGCCGGCTCGCAGCAGGTCCTGGTCGTCGAACCGTTGATCCGGCCCGACGGCACGAACATCCTCGACTCCCCCACGCCTCCTGAAAGGGGCTGATCGGTGCACCTTCCCTTCGCCCGGTCCGAGCGTTCGTCCGTCGGCATCGAGTGGGAGCTCGCGCTCGTCGACAAGGACTCGGGCGACCTGCGCCAGGTCGCCCAGACCGTGCTCGACGCCGTCGAGCCCACCGACGGCTCGCAGCACCCGCACATCCGCCAGGAGCTGCTGCTCAACACGGTCGAGGTCGTGAGCGGCGTGTGCCGCACGGTCGGCGACGCCGGCCGCGACCTCGAGGCCGCGATCGAGGAGATCCGCGTCCTGACCGACCCGCTGCGCGTCGAGCTCATGAGCGCGGGCACGCACCCGTTCGCGCGCTGGGCCCAGCAGAAGGTCACCGACAAGCAGCGCTACGCGACCCTCATCGACCGCACCCAGTGGTGGGGCCGCCAGATGCTCATCTACGGCGTGCACGTGCACGTCGGGATCGAGGACCGCAGCAAGGTGCTGCCCATCTCGCGAGCCATGCTCGGGTACTTCGCGCACCTGCAGTCGCTCTCGGCCTCGTCGCCGTTCTGGGGCGGCAAGGACACGGGCTACGCATCGAACCGCGCGCTCATGTTCCAGCAGCTGCCGACGGCCGGCCTGGGCTTCCAGTTCGAGACCTGGGAGCAGCTCGAGGGCTACGTCGGGGACATGATCCACACGGGCGTGATCGACCAGTTCGACGAGGTCCGCTGGGACCTGCGCCCGTCGCCGCGGTTCGGGACGCTCGAGACCCGCATCTGCGACGGCGCGACCAACCTCACCGAGGTCCTCGCGCTCGCGGCGCTCAACCACTGCCTGGTCGAGCACCTCTCGACGCTGCTCGACCAGGGCAAGGAGCTCCCGACCATCCCGGCCTGGTTCGCCCAGGAGAACAAGTGGCGCTCGGCCCGGTACGGGATGGACGCCATCATCATCCTCGACCGGGCGGGCAACGAGGAGCTCGTGACCGAGGCCGTGGCCAAGCTGCTCGTCGAGCTCGAGCCCGTCGCGGCCCGGCTCGGCTGTCTCCAGGAGCTCGACGACGTCCGCGTGATCCTGCGCCGTGGCGCGTCGTACCAGCGGCAGCGTGCGGTGGCGCGGCGCAACGGCGGCGAGCTGGACGCCGTGGTGCGCGCGCTCGTCGCGGAGATGCGGGCGGGTCGCCCGCTGTAGCCGCGACGTGCCCGACGCCGGAGCGCACCTCGGGTGCGCCCGGTCAGTAGTCCGTGATCGTGACCCCGCGTGCCGCAGCCTGCTCGGCGAGCCAGTCCTCGGACCAGTCGGGGGCCGTGCACGGCGACGACGAGCTGTCCGCGACCTCCTGCGAGTAGCCGCCCCAGGACAGGACGCGGCAGGTCGCGTCCGACTCGACGACCGTCTTCCAGTCCTCGTCGTCCCGCAGTCCTGCGTCGCCCGCGGACTGGACGACGTCGAACCGGTGCCACCACTGCATGAGGTGCGAGAGCTCGTGCGCGAGCACGAACTCCTTCGCCGCGGCGCTCGCCTCGGGTCCCCAGTACATGAACAGGGTCGTCGGGTAGTCGGGGTCGTAGCACCCCGCGACGCCCGACTCGCGCATGTCGCGCTCGACGATCCAGTCCATGCCGCAGTTGTACGTGCTGTCGTCGGTGAACACCACACGCAGGCCCTCGTTGGCCGCGTTGAGGTCGACGAGCCATCGCGTCGGGTCGGGCTGACCGGGCGCGAAGGGGGTACCGGGGGAAGCCGTGAGCAGGTCGTCCGGCACGGGCAGCGCGTACTCGCCCTGCTTCCATCGTTCCTCCATGCCCGCGCCGGGTGGGAGGTCCGTCCCGTCCGCGGTGAGGTCGCCCGGAGCCGGGTCGACGTCGCCCGTCGCGGGGACCTGGTCCGTGGCGGGCTCCGGGACCGGCTCGGGCGCGACCCAGCCGTCGATCGCCGGGACGGTCGGCGCGGGGTTGTCGAACACCTCGGCGAGGCCCTGCTGCGCGGACCGCACCACGCCGAGGACCATGCCGATCAGCACCAGGACACCGACGATCGCGACGAAGGTTCCGACGAGCGCGGGCCCTCGGCGGCGCGGGGGCTGCGGCGCGCCGGGGGCAGGGTATACCGGGGGTGCAGCAGGGGCCGGGGGCCCGTGGTGACCGGCTGTGCCCCAGGCCGGGCCGGCGGCCGACGACGGCCCCGGTGCAGGTGCCAGCCCGGTCGGTGCCACCGCAGGGGGCGTCGGGTGCGCTGCCCAGCCGGCTCGCGCGGACTCCTGGGCGGCGAGCGTGCGGTGCACCGCGAACCAGTGCGCCGACGCTGCCAGGGCGTGCTGCTGGGCCGGCCCGGCCTGGGTGCGTGCGTACGCGTGCCACGCCTGCGCGCTCTGCCACGCAGCGGCGGCGCTGCCGGGCGTCGCGGGCACCGACCCCGACGGCGGGCCCGGGTACGCCGGTCCTGCCGGGCCGGGTCGGGCGGGGTCCATGAGCTCTCCGTACTGCCCCCGCGGCGGTCGCGTCGGCCAGGTGGCACGGTATCAAGTCCACCCGCGCGCCCCGCCCGAGGGTCCGAACAATTGGGTGGCGGTGGCTGAGAGCATGGGCGCATGGATCCCGCGGACTTCTACACCGGACTCGTCGTCGAGCTCTACTCGCCCCTGAAGTCGGGTCATGAGGACCCCGAGCGCTACGCGCGCTTCGTCCTGGACTCGGGCGAGCCGGCCCTCGAGCTCGGGTGCGGGGACGGGGACCCGCTCCTCGCGCTGCGCGCGCTCGACCTCGACGTCGAGGGCGTCGACTCGTCGGCCGACATGCTCGCGCGGTGCCGCGAGCTCGCGGCCCGGGAAGGGATCGACGTCGTGGTGCACCACCAGCGCATGGAGCAGCTCGACCTCGACCGGAGCTTCCGCTCGATCTTCCTCGCGGGCCCCACGTTCAACCTGCTGCCGGACGACGACACCGCCCTCGCCGCGCTGCGCCGCATCCGGACCCACCTGACCCTCGACGGCACCGCGATCGTCCCGCTCTTCGTCCCGTCGCCGACACCGACCGAGCAGCTCGGCCTGGCGCGCGGGACGACGCGCGACGACGGCGCGGTCCTGCGCGTCGGGGTCATCTCCGAGGAGCGCGACGAGAAGACCCAGGTCCAGCGCAGCACGCTGCGCTACGAGCGGGTCCTGGACGGGCTGAGCACGGTCGACGAGCGCGTGTGGACCATCCACTGGTACACCCGCGACGGCTTCCGGGAGCTGGCCCGGGCAGCCGGTCTCGAGGTCGTCGACGTCCAGGACGACGAGGGCCGCCCGGCCGCGCACGACGCGAGCGACGTCACGTTCGTGCTGCGCGCCGCGCGCTGACGCGGCGTCGCGCGCGGTTCAGACCGTGACGGTCGTCGGGGCAGATCAGACCGTGACGGTCGTCAGGGGCATGGAGGAGTCGACAGGGATGTCGAGGCCCGACGGCGCGACGCCCGCCCGCACCACGGCCGAGCCGAGCGCGGCGATCATGGCGCCGTTGTCGGTGCAGTAGCGGATGGGCGGGATGCGCAGGTCGATCCCCGCCTCGGCGCAGCGCTTCGCGGCCATGTCGCGCAGCTGCGAGTTGGCGCTGAACCCGCCCCCGACCACGAGCGTCTCGACGCCGTGCCGCTGGCAGGCCGCGATGGTCTTGGCCGTGAGCACGTCCGCGACGGCCTCGGCGAACGAGGCCGCGACGTCGTTCAGGGGCACCTCGAGCCCGCTGTCGACGCGTGCCTCGACCCAGCGGGCGACCGCGGTCTTGAGGCCCGAGAACGAGAAGTCGTACGCGTGCTTCTCCTGGTCCTTGCGCGCGGTGAGCCCGCGCGGGAAGCGGATCGCGGTCGGGTCGCCCTCGCGCGCGAGGCGGTCGACGTGGGGCCCGCCGGGGTAGGGCAGGCCCAGGAGGCGACCGACCTTGTCGAAGGCCTCGCCCGCGGCGTCGTCGAGCGTCGAGCCGAGCTCGGTCACGTCGGTCGCGATGTCGTCCACGAGCAGCAGCGACGAGTGCCCGCCCGAGACCACGAGCGCCATGACGCGCTCGGGGAACTCACCGTGGACCAGCTCGTCGACCGCGGCATGCCCGATCACGTGGTTCACGCCGTACAGGGGCTTGTTCAGGCCGATCGACAGCGCCTTGGCGGCCGAGGCGCCGATCGTGAGCGGGCCCACGAGCCCGGGACCCGCCGTGACGGCGATCGCGTCGATCTGCGAGAGGTCGACGTCCGCCTCGCCCAGCGCGCGCTGGATCGTGGGGATCATCGCCTCGAGGTGGGCGCGCGAGGCGACCTCGGGGATGATGCCGCCGTAGCGGGCGTGCTCGTCCATCGAGCTCGCGACCGCGTCCACGAGGAGCTCGCGGCCGCGCACGAGCGCGACCCCCGTCTCGTCGCAGGAGGACTCGATGCCGAGGACGAGGGGGGCGCCGAGGCTGTCAGAGGTACCGCCAGAAACCATGGTTCCCAGCGTAGTCGTGCCGCAGGGGTCGTCGTGCGACGGGAGCCCCCTGCGCTGTGTCGCACGTCACGGCCCGGATCGGGAAGAGTGATTGATCCTTCAACTGTTGACCGAGGCATGAGCACAGAGACCTTCACCCCCATCGACGCCGCTTTCGACGACCTGCTCGAGATCGACGCCTCGACCGCCGACCTGCTGTTCCGCGAGGCCCGCACCGTCCACGCGTTCGAGGACGAGGCCGTGCCGGACGAGAAGATCCAGGCCGCCTACGACCTGGTCCGCTGGGGACCGACCGCCATGAACACCGTGCCGCTGCGCCTCCTCGTGGTTCGTGACCCCGAGGCCCGTGCGCGCCTGGTCGAGCACATGGCGGACGGCAACAAGGCCAAGACCCTCGCCGCGCCGCTCACGATCGTCGCAGCGGCCGACACGAACTTCCACGAGTTCCTCCCGGTCCTCGCCCCGCACATGGAGGGCGCCAAGGAGAACTTCGAGGCCGCCGGTGAGGAGACGCGCGCCGGGATGTCGCGCACGTCCGCGCTGATCCAGGTCGGCTACTTCATCGTGGGCCTGCGCGCTGCCGGTCTGCACGTCGGTCCCATGGGCGGGTTCGACGCGGCCGGCATCGACGCCGAGTTCTTCGGCGAGAACGGCTGGAAGTCGCTCGTCGTCATCAACGTCGGCACCCCGGCCGGCGAGGGCGCGACCTACCCGCGCCAGACGCGCCTCACGTTCGAGCAGGCGTCGCAGACCCTCTGAGGTACCGCGGCACCGCGTGACCCGTGCTCCGACGCCCCGCGCGTCGCGGTGCCGAGCACGACCCGAGACCCGTCCGGTCAGGCCCCCGTGGCCACGGGGCGGGTCTCGTCGTTGGACCACTGGGACCACGAGCCCGCGTAGAGCGCGGCGTCGACCCCCAGCGTGGCGAGGGCCGCGACCTCGTGCGCGGCCGTGACCCCGGACCCGCAGTAGACACCGACGTGCTGCTCACCGTCGGCGCGCACCCCGAGCGCCTCGAAGCGCTCGCGCAGCGCGTCCTCGCCGAGGAACCGGCCGTCGGGCCCCAGGTTCTGGACGGTCGGGGCGCTCACGGCTCCCGGCACGTGCCCCGCACGCGGGTCCACGGGCTCGACCTCGCCCCGGAAGCGCTCGCCCGCGCGGGCGTCCAGGAGCAGTCCCGCGCCCGACGACGCCAGGTGCGCTGCGTCGTCGGGCGTGAGCGTGGGGAGCTCGCCCTCCGACAGGACGACGTCCCCCGGGACGGGGACGACCTCGCCCTGCTCGAGCGCGAAGCCCGCGCCGGTCCACGCACCGAGGCCGCCGTCGAGGAGGCGGACGTCGGCGAGACCCGCCCACCGCAGGAGCCACCAGACGCGGGCGGCCGACGTGGCGCCCACCGCGTCGTACGCGACGACCCGGGAGCCCGCGCGCACGCCCCAGCGACGCGCTGCCGCCTCGAGGTCGGCGAGGTCCGGGAGCGGGTGCCGCCCTCGCGCGGGCGACGGCGGAGCGGCGAGCTCGGTCTCGAGGTCCACGAACACCGCGCCGGGCAGGTGCCCTGCGAGGTACTGCTCGTGGCCGTCCGTGACACCGAGCGCCCAGCGGACGTCGAGCAGGACCAGGTCGCCCGTGCCCGCCGCCATCTCGTCGTGCAGCGCCCGCGCCGGGACGAGCACCGCGTCGCGTGCGCTCACGCGACGCCCGGCTCGTCGGGCACCGCTGCGTCACGGATCTCGGCTGCGGGCGCGTCGTCCGTCGCCGAGTCGTCGGTCAGCTCGAGGCGCATGGTGTACGCGTCGACGTCCTCGGGCTGGTAGTACCGCTTGCGGATGCCGAGCTGCTCGAACCCGAACTTGCCGTACATGGCCAGCGCGGCGTCGTTGTCGACGCGGACCTCGAGCAGCACCGCGCTCGCGCCGACCTGGCGCGAACGGTCGATCAGCGCGGTCAGCAGCACCGACCCGATGCCGAGGTGCTGGTACTGCGGGTCCACGCCGATCGTCATGATCTGCGTGACGTCGCCGTCGAACCACAGCCCCGCGTAGCCGATGAGCTCCTGGGGGCCCGCGGCGTAGAGGCGGACGGGCTCGGCCGCGACGTACCACCGGCCCAGCGCCCCGAGCTCCTCGGCGAGCATGCCGTAGGTCCAGGCGCTCGACCCGAACAGCTCCTGCTCGAGGCGCACGACGCGCGGGAGGTCCGCAGCCCGCAGCGGCCGGAGCTTGACCTCGTAGTGCGCGCTCACGCCCCGGCCCCCGTCGGGGTCACCGCGGGCGGTGCGTCGCTCGCCCGCTTGCGCGCGGCCGGCTCCTGGACGTCGGGACGGCGCAGGTACAGCGGCTCGGTGGGCTGCTCGACGCCCGCGTCGCGGCGGGCGATCGCGAGCCGCGCGAGGACCGTCGCGTCGGGTACGAGGGGCGCGTCCTCGGCGAGCGGCAGGTGCTCCGGGTACAGCGCGGCCCCTTCGCCCACGACGACGGCGCCCGCGGCCTGGTCGGCCAGCCCCGCGGCCGGACCGACGTCGGGCCCGGCGACGAGCTCGACGACCGGGGTCGCGTGCGGACCCTCGTGCGCCACGACGCGGTAGCGCGCCCAGTAGACCTCCCGACGGCGGGCGTCGGCGGTCGCGAGGACCTCGTCGCCCGGCGTCAGGCCCAGGTCGCTCACGGCCTGCGCCGCGATCGCGTCGAGCCCCGAGACCCCGAGGGCCGGGATCCCGAGCGAGAGCGCGAGCGTGCGGGCCGTGACGAGCCCGACGCGCAGGCCCGTGAACGGAGCCGGACCGGTGCCCGCGACGACCGCGGTCAGCGCGGTCCGGTCCACGCCGGCCTCGGCGAGCACCTCGCTGACGAGGGGGGCCAGGGTCTCGGCGTGCCGACGTCTCTCGTCCGCGGAGCGCACGGCGAGCCGTTCACCGCCTTCCCCGACGAGGGCGACCGCGACGGCGGCTGACGTATCGAGCGCGAGGACTGCCACGGTCCCAGCCTACTTTTCCGCGGACGGGTCGGCTGCCAGCGCCCGTGCGTCAGGTCGGCCCGTGTCCGTGCCCACCGGAGCGTCCGGATCCCCCGACGCCGCGGCTGCCTCGACGACGGCCGCGCGCAACGCGGTCGCGGCTCGCTCGAAGTCGGCCCACCGGTCCCCCACGGCCCGCACCGTCACGTGCCGGACACCGGCCTCGGGCGCGTCGAGCCCGTCGTCGGGCTCGTCAGCCCCCGCCGCGGGCACACCCAGCCCGCCGCGCGGGCGCTCGATCGTGATCTCCAGGCGGTCCTCGGCGAGGGACTCCACGAGGTCCTGGCCCCACTCGACGACCGTCACCGACTCGTCGAGGCTCGCGTCGAGGTCCAGCGCCTCGACCTCGTCGAGCGAGCCGAGCCGGTAGGCGTCGACGTGGACCAGGTACGGCCCGTCCGCGAGCGGCGGATGGACGCGCGCGATGATGAACGTGGGCGACGCCACCTGCCCCCGGACCCCCAGGCCCGTGCCGATCCCCTGGGTCAGGGTCGTCTTGCCCGCGCCCAGGTCGCCCGTGAGCATCACGAGGTCGCCCGCGCGCAGGTCACGGGCCAGCGCGAGCCCGAACGCGCGCGTCGCGTCGGCGTCGGGCAGGTCGATGGTCAGGTCGGTCATGACAGCCACTCCTGGTCGTGGTGAAGGGGGGTGTGCGAGGCGGTGGGGGCGGGCTCCGCCGGTGTCGCCGACGCGCCCGGGGCGAGCGCCGTCGTCGGGCCCTCGTCCGCGCCGTCGACGTACACGCGCGGCACGCGCGCACCCAGGCGCGTCGTGATCTCGTAGCTGATGGTCCCGGCGGCCAGCGCCCAGTCCTCGGCGGTCGGGGCTCCCCCGCGGGCCAGGCCCGCGCCGGGCCCGAACAGCGTCACGACGTCGCCCGCCTGCTCGGACGCGTAGGGGCCCAGGTCCAGCACGAACTGGTCCATGCAGACCCGACCGGCCACGTGCAGGACGCGGCCCGTGCCGTCCACGCCGCCGGCCTCGTCGATCGGCCCACCCACCAGCACGGGGCCACCGGGCCGCTCGGGCAGGGCGCCCGAGGCGTGCCGCGGGATGCCGTCGGCGTAGCCGAGCGGGACCACGCCGAGGATCGTCGCCCGGGGCGTCGTGTAGGCGTGCGCGTAGGAGACGCCCTGGCCTCCCGCGACCTGCTTGACGGTCGCGAGCCGTGCCTCGAGCGTCATGGCCGGGACCAGCCCGTAGTCGTCGGGCGTGCCGAGGCTCGGGACCGGCGAGAGGCCGTAGACCGCGAGGCCCGGGCGCACCAGGTCGTAGTGCACGCGCGGGTTGGTGAGCGTCGCCGCGGAGTTCGCGAGGTGCCGGACCTCGAGCTGTGCACCCGCGGCCTCGGTCGTGCGCACCGCGGCGTCGAACACGTCGGCCTGGTGCAGGACGGTCGGGTGCTCGGGCTCGTCCGCGAAGGCGAAGTGCGACCAGATCCCGACGACGCGCAGCACGCCCTCGGACTCGGCGCGCAGCGCGGCGTCGAGCACGGCCGGGAGCTGCTCGGGAACGATCCCGTTGCGCCCGAGCCCCGTGTCGATCTTCAGGTGCACGCGGGCGGGGCGTGCGGCCGCGCGAGCCGCCGCGGCGACCTCGTCGAGGGCCCACGGTGCGGCGACCGAGACGTCGATCTCGGCCTCGACGAGTGCCCTGAGCGGCGCGCCCGGCGCGTAGAGCCAGGTCAGGACCCGCGCCTGGTCGGGGCCGATGCCCGCGGCGCGCAGCGCGAGCGCCTCCGAGATCTGCGCCGTGCCGAGCCACGTGGCCCCGCCCGCGAGCGCAGCGCGGGCGCTGGGCAGCAGGCCGTGACCGTACGCGTCGGCCTTGACGACCGCCATGACCTGGGCCGTGCCGGCGTGCCGCGCGAGCGACTCGACGTTGGAGCGGATCGCGCCCAGGTCGATCACGGCGCGCGCCGGGTAGTAGTCGGCGGGCGGGACGGGGCCGGTGGCCGACGGCGTGGGGGTGGTGTCGCCGGTGGAACCGTGCGGGGGATCGCTGAAGGGGCTCACGATCACCGATTCTCTCACCGGCGGTGACCGATGGGTGGGCCGAGGGTGACGGGCCCGCCCGCCGGGGACGACCGGGCCGGCTGCTGAGGATCGGGCCTACGCCCACTCCTGCAAGGGCCGCGTCGTCTCGAACCGCCGGGGCCTCCCGCTGAGCGGGTCGACGAACTCGATCGAGCGCGAGACGAGCTGGAGCGGCCGGCTGAAGTCGTCAGGACGCACGTCGTAGAACGTCGGGTAGAAGTTGTCGTGCAGGATCGGCAGGCCCAGCGAGTTCATGTGCAGCCGAAGCTGGTGGGTCTTGCCCGTGTGCGGGGTGAGACGGTAGAGGCCCAGGCGACCGCGGGACCCGTCGCCTCCGTCGCCCGTCCCGGACGGATCCTCGCGGGTGTCCACGAGCTCCACGAGGCTCTCGGAGTTCGGCTCGCCCGGCACCTCGGACGCGCGCATGACTCCGCGCTCCTTGTGGATGCGGCTGCGCACGACGCGCGGCAGGTCGAGCGCAGGGTCGACGCCCGCGACGGCCTCGTACACCTTGGTCACGCGCCGCTCGGCGAACAGCGTCTGGTACGGCCCGCGGACCTCGGGCCGGACGGTCAGCACGAGCACCCCGGCGGTCACGCGGTCGAGCCGGTGCGCGGGCGAGAGCTCGGGCAGGTCGAGGTCCCTGCGCAGCCGGACGAGCGCGGACTCCGCGATGAAGGCGCCACGCGGGATGCTCGCGAGGAAGTGCGGCTTGTCGACCACGACCAGGTCGTCGTCGCGGTACAGGATCTCGATCTCGAACGGGACGCGCGTCTCCACGGGCGGGTCCCGGTACAGGAACACGCGCGCGTGCTGTGCAAAGGCCGTGTCGGGCGCGACCGGTCGGCCCAGGTGGTCGACGACCTCTCCCGCGGCGACCTTCTCCCGCAGACGCCGCTCGTCGTCGGGAAACCGGTGGACGAGGTGGTCCAGGACGGTGTCCCACCGGGGCGAGCCGTCGCTGCCGTCACCGTTGGAGGGCAGGACGACGCGGGTCGCGTTGAGGCCGTCGCGCACGGGGAGCGGCTGGAACGGGATGCGCCGACGGCGCGGCGGGACCTGAGGGGTCGTGGGGGTCGGCACGGCCACCACGGTAGTCGCTCACCGTGGGCGGCCGTCCGGCTGAGTGCGGAGTTCTTGCGCGACACACCGGGCGTGTCGCGCAAGAACTCCGCACTCAGCGGTGGCAGACGACGTCGGCCCGGTCCCGCGTCGAGGCGACCAGCCGGGCGTTGGTCTCGTCAGGCCCGAGCGCCCAGGCGCGCGCCGCGGCAGGCGGCTTGCCGTGCCGCTCGTGCCGGGCCACGAGGCGCTCGACGCGGACGTGCTCGGGGACCTCGAGGAACCAGGTCTCGTCGAGGATCGCTCGCACCGGGGTCCAGCGCCCGTGGTCCTGGTCACCACCGAGCAGCAGGTAGTTGCCCTCGGTCAGCACGAGCTCGACGTCGGGTCCGACGGGGATCGACCCCGCGACGGGCTCCTCGATCTCGCGGTCGAACGCGGGCGCGTAGACCGTGACGCAGTCGCGGGGCGACCGGAGCCGTTCGAGGAGCGCGACGTACCCGTGGGCGTCGAACGTGTCGGGGGCACCCTTGCGGTCCCGGCGGCCCAGGCGGGCGAGCTCGGCGTCGGCGAGGTGGAAGCCGTCCATGGGCACGACGACGGCGCTCACCCCGGGCGCTCGGACGCCCTGCGTGGACAGGGTCGGCCCGGCGCTGGCGGCGGGTGCGGCGCGCTGCGTGAGCGCGGCGAGGACGTCGCCGGCGAGCGTCGACTTCCCCGCTCCGGGTGCGCCGACGATCCCGACGAGCACCCGGACACGTCCGCCGGGCTCTGCGCGCCGGGCGCGCGCGACGAGAGCTGCGCACCGGTCCGCGAGCGCCGTCGCGACGTCGCCCTCGATCAGCGCCGGGTCACTCTCGACCTGCACGTGCGTCACCTTCGACCTCGTCTCTCGTCACCGTCGGCGTGGCGGTGCGTCACCCTCGGAGCAGCTCGGCCACCACCCTTGGGACCGCCTCGGCCACGTCCATGGCGGCGACGGGTCCGCCTGGGTTGGCCCGCACAGCGGCCAACCCGTGGACCGTAGCAGCCGCGGCAGCGAGCTCTGCCGCCAGCCCGGGCTCTCGGACCACGCGCTCGCCGTACGCGGCCAGGAGGGCGCCCAGGAGCCCCGTGAGCACGTCTCCGGCGCCCGCGGTCGCGAGCCAGGCAGGTCCGTCGGCCTGGGACCACGCGCCCTCGGGCCCGACCACCACGGTCGCCGACCCCTTGAGCAGCACGGTCGCGCCCGTGAGCTCGTGCGCTGTGCGCGCCCAGCGCAGCGGCTCGGCCTCGACGCCGTCCCGGTCGACGTCCTCGCCGCGCGCGCGCAGGAGCGTCGCGAGCTCGCCCGCGTGCGGCGTCAGCACGACCGACGGCGGGCAGGTCGCGGGCAGCAACGACAGCGCACCGGCGTCCACGACGCACGCCGGACGCGGGCCGGCCGAGGCGTCCCAGGCGTCCTGCGCCAGCTCGCCGCTCGCCACCGCGAGCGCGTACCGGATGCGCTCGTGCTGGCCGGCGTCCGGTCCGGAGCCCGTGTCCCGCTCGCTCGCGCCGTCGCGCAGCCCGGACCGCTCCCCCGCGGCCGGGACCCCTGACCCGAGCGCCCACGCCTGGACCCTGCCCTCGGCGGGCACCGCCTCGGGGCGAGCCGAGACGACGACGCGCGCGACGTCGTCGGGCCCGCGGTAGCGCACCATGCCGGCGCCCGCGCGCACGGCCGCCGTGACCGCGAGGACCGCAGCCCCCGGGAACGTCGGTGTGCCCGCGACGACTCCCAGGACCCCGCGCGTGTACTTCTGGTCGCTCGCCCCGGGCACGGGCCACAGGCGCGCGACGTCGGCGGGTTCGAGGCGCCTGACCGCGGGAGTCCCCAGCTCGTCGAGGCCCACGTCGACGGGCGTGACGAGCCCCGCGAGGTGCGTCGCCGGCGGCAGCAGCAGCCCGGGCTTGGGCGCGCCGAACGTGACCGTCCGGTCGGCACGCAGGACCGGCCCGGGGACCGAGCCGTCGTCGACCCCGATCCCGCTGGGCGTGTCGACCGCGACGACCCAGGGGACGTGGACGGCGCGAGCGGCACGCACCGACGTCCCCTCCGCGAGCGCCTCGACCAGCTCCCCTGCCAGCCCCCGCAGCGCCCCCGACGCCCCGATCCCGACCAGCCCGTCGACGACCACCTCGGCCGAGAGGATGCCCTCGACGACGTCCCCCCACCGCGCGGGCCCGGTCGGGACGGTGAGGTCGAGGACCCGTCCACCCGCACGGCGCAGCGCCGTCAGACCTGCGGCATGAGGGTGCCCGCTCGTGCAGACCGCTTCGACCGCGACCCCGCGCCGGGACAGGTACGCCCCCGCGAACAAGGCATCGCCCCCGTTGTTGCCCGAACCCACGAGGAGCACCACGCGCGTGCCGGTCACGCGCCCGGGGCGCGCACCGCCGTCGGGCCCCGCACCCCGCGCTCGCGCGGACCGCCCATGCGCGGCCGTACGCCGCAGGTCGCCTGCGACGACCGTCGCGAGCGCGAACGCCGCGCGCTCCATGAGCGGGACGCCCCGGGCGAGCAGCGGCTCCTCGGCGGCACGGACCTGGGCGGCGGTGAACGCTTCGATCATGGGGCCATGATGCCGCGCGCGGGCGCGGCCCGCCGGGCCGGGCTGCGCGCGGGCGAGACCCGCGCGGCCCCCGTTCCCCGCCGGGCTAGATTGGCGACCATGCGATTCGGACTCTTCATCCCGCAAGGCTGGCGACAGGACCTCGTCGGCATCGACCCCTCGGCACAGTGGGAGACCATGCGGTCGCTCGCTCAGCACGCGGACACCGCGACGACCGGCGCGCCCGGCCCTGACGCGCGGCACGCGTGGGAGTCGGTGTGGGTCTACGACCACTTCCACACGGTGCCCGAGCCCACGGGCGAGGCCACGCACGAGGCCTGGACCCTCATGGCGGCGTTCGCGGCGTCGACCGAGCGCGTGCGCCTGGGCCAGATGTGCACGTGCATGGCGTACCGCAACCCCGCCTACCTCGCCAAGGTCGCGGCGACGGTCGACATCGTGAGCGGCGGCCGCACCGAGATGGGTATCGGCGCCGGCTGGTACGAGCACGAGTGGCGTGCCTACGGCTACGGCTTCCCGGGCGCGGGAGCGCGCCTGGGCGCGCTCGACGAGGGCGTGCAGGTCATGGAGCAGATGTGGCGCACGGGCTCCGCGACGCTCGACGGCACGTACTTCCAGGTCGACGGCGCGCTGTGCCACCCGCAGCCGCTCCAGGTCCTGGACGGCGTGGGGGCAGGAGGCGGCAGCGCCCCCAGCATCCCGCTGTGGATCGCGGGCGGCGGCGAGAAGAAGACGCTGCGCATCGCCGCGCAGCACGCCCAGTACACGAACTTCGACGGGTCCCTGGAGGGGTTCGCGCACAAGTCCGACGTCCTGCGGGGGCACTGCGAGAGCATCGGGCGCCCGTTCGAGGACATCACGCGCTCGGCCAACTACAACGTGGTCATCGGCGAGACCGAGGCCGACGTCGAGGACCGCCTGCGCTGGATCGGCGAGCACTACGCCAAGACCGTCCCGGCCAAGGTGGAGCAGACCGTGCGGGACTTCCGCTCGGGCCCGCTCGTGGGCACCCCCGAGCAGGTCGTCGAGACCCTCCAGAAGCTCGAGGGCGCGGGCATGACGTACGCCATCACGTACTTCGCGGAGGCGGCCTACGACCGCAGCGGGATCGAGCTGTTCGAGCGCGAGGTCGTGCCGGCGCTGCAGGGCTGACTGCTTCCGCTCGCCCCGGTGCCTGCGGGAGGCAGTGTGCCGGTGCCGAGCACGAGGTTGCGGTCGTTCTGACGTCGAGAACGACCGCAACCTCGTGCTCGGCGGCCGCTCGCGGCCGCGCGACCACCTGCTCGACGACGGAGCCCCCTCGGCCTCCCGCCTCACCCGGGCGGAGCGTACGGCGAGGCGACGACCCCTCAGCCCTCCGCGACCACCATGGCCGACGCGATCCCGGCGTCGTGCGAGATCGACAGGTGGAACGACGTGATCCCGAGCGCGGTCGCCCGGGCCTGGACGGTCCCGGTGATCTCGACCTGGGGAGCGCCCCCGACGACGCGGTGGACCGTGGCGTCCTGCCAGTTCATGCCGCCGGGTGCACCGAGCGCCTTGGCGATGGCCTCCTTGGCCGCGAAGCGGGCAGCGAGCGACGCCGCCGGGAGGTCGCGCTCGGCGGGGGTGAAGAGCTTCTCGCGCAGGCGCGGCGTCCGACCGAGCGTGTCCATGAACCGCGCGACGTCCACGACGTCGATTCCCACCCCGATGATCATGCGTTCACCCTAAGTGGTCGCGTGCGGCACGGGCCCAGGACGCCGGAAGCCCACCGGGCCGGGGCACGGTGGGCTTCTGGCAGGTGGTGCTGCGTGCTCGGTCCGGACCGGCGCAGCGCACGGGCTACTCGACCGTGACGGACTTCGCCAGGTTGCGCGGCTGGTCGACGTCGAGGCCCTTGGCCGTGGCCAGCGCCATGGCGAAGATCTGCAGCGGGACGACTGCCAGGAGCGGCGAGAGCAGCGTGGGCGACTGCGGGATCCAGAAGATCTCGTCCGCGAACGGCAGCACCGCGTCGTCGCCGTCCTCGGCGATGACGAGGGTCCTGGCCCCACGGGCCCGGATCTCCTGGATGTTGGAGATGACCTTCGAGTGCAGCGAGTCGCGCCCGCGCGGCGAGGGCACGACGACGAAGACCGGCTGCCCCTCGTCGATCAGGGCGATGGGCCCGTGCTTGAGCTCTCCGGCGGCGAAGCCCTCGGCGTGGATGTAGGCGAGCTCCTTGAGCTTGAGCGCGCCCTCGAGGGCGACCGGGAACCCGACGTGCCGGCCCAGGAAGAGCACCGACGTCGCGTCCTTCATGGAGCGGGCCACGGCGCTGACGTACTCGCCGCGCTCGATCACGGTCTGGATCTTGCGCGGCATCTCGCGCAGGTCGTCGAGGATCTCGCGGATCTCGTCGGGGAACTTGTTGCCGCGCAGCTGCGCCAGGTACAGGCCCAGCAGGTACGCCGCGGTGATCTGCGAGAGGAACGCCTTGGTCGAGGCGACCGCGATCTCCGGGCCGGCGTGCGTGTAGAGGACCGCGTCGGACTCGCGCGGGATGGTCGACCCGTGCGTGTTGACGATCGAGATGACCTTGGCACCCTGCTCACGCGCGTGCCGGACCGCCATGAGCGTGTCCATGGTCTCGCCGGACTGCGTGACGGCCACGACGAGCGTCTTCTCGTTCACGATCGGGTCGCGGTAGCGGAACTCGTGCGCGAGCTCGACCTCGACCGGGATGCGGCACCAGTGCTCGATCGCGTACTTGGCGACGTGCCCCGAGTAGGCCGCGGTGCCGCACGCGATGACGATGATCTTGTCGATGGTCCGCAGCACGGCCTCGTCGATGCGCAGGTCGTCGAGGATCAGGCGTCCCTCGGCGTCGGTGCGTCCCAGCAGGGTGTCGCCCACGGCCTGCGGCTGGTCGTGGATCTCCTTGTCCATGAAGGAGGCGAAGCCACCCTTCTCCGCGGCGGCGGCGTCCCAGTCGACCGTGAAGCGCGTGGCCTCGGCCGGGTTGCCGTGGAAGTCGACGACCTCGACCGAGTCCGGGGTGATGGTCACGATCTGGTCCTGGCCGAGCTCGAGCGCGTCCTTGGTGAAGGCGATGAAGGCCGCGACGTCGGAGCCGAGGAAGTTCTCGCCCTCGCCGAGCCCGACGACGAGCGGCGAGTCGTGCCGCGCACCCACCACGGTGGTGGGGCTGTCCGCGTGGACCGCGAGCAGGGTGAACGTGCCTTCGAGCTGGCGGGCGACGTAGGCCATGGCCTCGGTCAGGTCGCCCGTGCGGCGGTAGGCGCGGGCGAGCAGCTGGGCCGCCACCTCGGTGTCGGTCTCGGAGAGGAACGTGGCGCCGTCGGCCAGCAGCTCCTCCTTGAGGACCGCGAAGTTCTCGACGATCCCGTTGTGGATGACCGCGAGCCGTCCCTCGTCCGCGAGGTGCGGGTGGGCGTTGGTGTCGTTGGGCGCGCCGTGCGTCGCCCACCGCGTGTGCCCGATCGCCGCGGACGCGGCGGGCAGCGGTCTGGCGGCGAGCTCGTCGAGGAGCTTGACCAGCTTTCCGGACTTCTTGGCCGTCGCGACACGGTTCAGCTCGGGTGCGACGAGCGCGACCCCGGCCGAGTCGTAGCCGCGGTACTCGAGCCTGCCGAGTCCTTCGAGGACGACGTCCAGGGGTCGCCCGGACGTTGCGAGAGGGCCTGCGTAACCCACGATTCCACACATGTTTCCGGAGTCTAGCGGCACCGGTTCGGGCTCTCTCGACCGCGACATCTCGCGGTTCTTTGTTAGCGGTCCGGCGGCTCGCGGTTCTCGATCACCGCGTGCGTCCGGCAGAATCATCCGAGTGGTTCCTCCCTCCGACCTGCCCGTCCCTCCGCGCGAGGGTCTCCCTGCGATCGACCCGGGCGCCTCTCCCGGCGCGGGGCTGCTGCCCGAGCGCACCACGGCGTCGCCGTACGTCGACCTGGACCGCGCCGCGTGGAGCAAGCTCTCCGAGTCGACGCCGCTGCCGCTGACGGACGCCGACGTCGTCAAGCTCCGTGGCCTCGGAGACCCGATCGACCTGGCCGAGGTCGACGCGATCTACCGCCCCATCTCCCGGCTCCTCAACCTGTACGTGACGGCCACGAGCGGCCTCCACGAGGCGACGTCGACCTTCCTGCGGGAGAACTCGACGCGCACGCCGTACGTGATCGGTGTCGCGGGGTCGGTCGCCGTGGGCAAGTCGACGACGTCACGCATCCTGCGCGAGATGCTCGCGCGCTGGCCCGAGACCCCGCGCGTCGAGCTCATCACGACCGACGGGTTCCTGTACCCGAACGCCGAGCTCGCGCGCCGCGGCCTCATGGAACGCAAGGGCTTCCCGGAGTCGTACGACCGCCGTGCCCTGATCCGGTTCCTGTCCCGCGTGAAGGCGGGCGCTCCCGAGGTCCGCAGCCCGGTCTACGACCACCTGACCTACGACATCGTCCCGGGGGCCGAGACGGTCGTCCGCAAGCCGGACGTCCTGATCGTCGAGGGCCTCAACGTCCTGCAGCCTGCACGGCCCAGCGCGACCGACGAGTCGACGGTCGCGGTGAGCGACTTCTTCGACTTCTCGATCTACGTCGACGCGCGCACGCGCAACATCCGCCAGTGGTACGTGGACAGGTTCCTCTCGCTGCGCCGGACGGCGTTCGCGCGTCCCGAGTCGTACTTCAAGCGCTACGCGACGCTCACGGACGAGGAGGCGATCGAGAAGGCCAAGTCGATCTGGGACTCGATCAACGCGCCGAACCTCGAGGAGAACATCCTGCCGACCCGCGGGCGGGCGACCCTGGTGCTGACGAAGGGCTCGGACCACTCGGTCCAGCGGGCGCGCCTGCGCAAGATCTGAGCCCGGGACACCCTCTGCGAGGCCTTGGAAGGCGCCGTGGGTGTGCACAGCCCCAGCGCGGCCTCGCCGTCTGCTCACGCCCGCTCAGGGCGGCGAGAGCGAGCGGTGGAACGGGACCTCAGCAGGCTCGGCGGACCGCGGCCCCGTCGTCGTCCTGAAGGCCCTCGGTGCCCGACGACGGCGCGGCGGCCGGGTCGGTCGGCGCACCGTGGAGCGGGGTCGCCCCGGCAGCGACGGCTCGCGCAGCCTCGGCTGCGCGACGCTTGCGGGCCATGCGGTTCATGATGCGGTCGACGACCACCCCGGACAGGACCCCCAGGATCACGCCGAGGACCATGGCCAGGAGCGGCTGGTGGCCGAGCCACTGCGCGGCCACGAGGCCGATGAGGACCGAGTAGAGCGCCCACGTCACGGCCGCGAGGCCCGAGTAGAGCATGAAGCGGCGGCGGGGATAGCCCACGGCACCGGCCGTCATGTTGACCGCGACGCGACCGATGGGGACGTAGCGGGCCGCCAGGATGAAGGCCGCCCCCCGCGCCTTGAGCGCCTGGTCTGCCCAGGCGACGGCCTTGCGGCCGCGGACCGTGCGGAGGAACCCGATCCGCTCGGTACCGATGCCCCTGCCGAGCGCATAGGCGATCTGGTCCCCCGTCCAGGCGCCGGCCGCAGCGATGGCCAGGACGAGCACGAGGTTGGGGTTGCCCGACGCGCTGGCGGCGACCGCGAGGGTGATGACCACGGACTCGCTGGGGATCGGCGGGAAGAACCCGTCGATCGTCGCGAAGGCGTACAGGGCGGGGTAGATCCATGCGGACGCCGCGAGTGCGAGGACCCAGGTCTCCAGGTTCTCCAAGAAGGTCGAGACGGCCTCTATCACGGGTCCTCTGTTCGTCGGCTGGTGTGGCGAACCAGGCTGGTCACAGGTACAGGAGATGCACCTGTGACCAGCCTACGGATACGAGGGGCCGGCACCATCGGGGAAACCCCCCAGTCTGCCCTGATCTCGACCCCTACCTTCCTCGATAGATTCTGCCGCACCGACCGAGACCGGAACGTCATCCTCTGGAGGGAGATCTCCACCTAGGGAGGTCCCCCAGAAGGATGCTGTGACACTTCCGAGAGACTGACCTTCCGGACGGGGCCCAGCCAGGCCAGGCCCGGCAGGGCCGTCAGGAGCCGGCCGGAGCCGGCCAGGTCAGGGCAGCGCGAACCCCAGGGCCTCGGCCGCCCCGGAGGGGTCCGGGGTCTGACCCCAGAACCGCATCATGCTGTCGTTCGACGCGAGCGACCGGAGCTCGGCGCGGTCGAGGTAGAGCCCGCCGCCCAGGTGGTCGGTCTCGTGCTGGACGATCCGCGCGGGCCAGCCCGTCAGGACGTCGTCCACGGGTCGCCCGGCCTCGTCCTGGCCGGTGAGCCGGACGGTCCGGGGCCGGGCCACGACGGCCTGCCAGCCGCTCACGCTCAGGCAGCCCTCGTAGAACGCCCGACGCTCCTCCCCCACGGCCTCGTACGCGGGGTTGACGAGCACGCGGAACGGCAGGGGGTGCCGCTCGCGCAGGTCCGCGTCCTCGGGGTCGGAGACGCCTGCGTCCTGGATCACCGCGACCGCGATCCCCAGGCCCACCTGCGGAGCCGCGAGCCCGACCCCGGGGGCCGCGTGCATGGTGCGACGCATGGCCTCGACCAGCTCGGGGAACAGGTCCCCGAGCTGGCCGGTGTAGGGCACCGCGGGTCGGCGCAGGACCGGGTGACCGGCCTGGACGATCGGCAGCACGCCGTCCTCGTGGCGAGCGAGATGGCTCGCGACCTGGTCGCGCAGCTCCTCGTCGACGGGTCCGGCGAACCCGGGCGCGGGGCTCCCGGCCGTCACAGGGCCAGCCGGTCCCGCACCACCGCGGCGAGCGACTCGGCCACGGCGTCGGCAGAGGCCTGCGTCGCGGCCTCGACCATGACGCGCACCAGGGGCTCGGTGCCCGACGAGCGCAGGACGACACGGCCGGTCTCGCCGAGGCGGGACTCGGCGGCTGCGACGGCCTCCTGGAGGACCTCGTCGGTCGCGGCGCGTGCCTTGTCCACACCCGGGACGTTGAGCAGCGTCTGCGGCAGCTTGGGCACGGCACCCGCGAGGTCCGCGAGCTTGGCCCCCGACTCCTGGATGCGCGCGGCGAGCTGGAGCGCCGTGAGGACGCCGTCGCCCGTGGTCGCGAACTGCGACAGGATGATGTGGCCCGACTGCTCGCCGCCCAGGGTGTACCCGTTGGCACGCATCTCCTCGAGGACGTACCGGTCGCCCACGCCCGTCTGGACGGTCCGGATACCGGCCTCGCGCATCGCGAGGATCAGTCCGAGGTTGCTCATGACCGTGACGACGAGCGTGTCCTCGTGCAGTCGCCCCTTGTCCTTCTCGGCGAGGGCCAGGACGCCCATGATCTGGTCGCCGTCGACGAGCACGCCACGGTGGTCCACGGCGATGCAACGGTCGGCGTCACCGTCGAACGCGACCCCGAAGTCGGCCTCGGAGGCGACCACGACGGCCTGGAGCTGCTCCGGGTGGTTCGAGCCGCACTTCTCGTTGATGTTGCGTCCGTCGGGGCTCGCGTTCATCACGACGACGTCGGCGCCTGCCGCACGCAGCGCGGCGGGTCCCACGTCGCTCGCCGCGCCGTTCGCGCAGTCGACGGCGATCCGCAACCCCGAGAGCGGCAGGGCGTCGCCCGTGGCGCCGATGCTCCCGATGAGGTGCTCGACGTAGTCCGCACCGGCGCTGCCCGTGTCGGTCCGGACGCGGCCGACGTCGGCCCCGAGCGGACGGTCCCACACGGTGTCGAGCTGACGCTCGATCTCGTCCTCGAGCGAGTCCTCGAGCTTGATCCCGCCACGGGCCAGGAACTTGATGCCGTTGTCGGCCATCGGGTTGTGCGAGGCGGAGATCATGACGCCGAAGTCCACGTCGAGCGTGCTCGTGAGGAACGCGACGGCCGGCGTCGGCAGGACGCCGACGTCGAGCACGTTGACCCCGGCGCTCGCCAGGCCTGCGGTCACTGCCGCGCCGAGGAACTCGCCCGAGGCCCGGGGGTCGCGGCCGATCACCGCCCGCGGGCGGTGCCCTTCGGGTTGTCCCGTGCGTCCCAGCACGTTGGCCGAGGCCACGCCCAGGCCGAGCGCGAGCTCGGCCGTGACGTCCCTGTTCGCCAGCCCCCGCACACCGTCGGTGCCGAACAGTCGTCCCATGAGTTTTCCTCCCTCAACGGGACGGTACCGGCACCGAGGCCCGCACCGCCCCCGCTGC
Organism: Oerskovia sp. Root918; assembly: GCF_001428945.1. Taxonomy (NCBI): domain Bacteria; kingdom Bacillati; phylum Actinomycetota; class Actinomycetes; order Micrococcales; family Cellulomonadaceae; genus Oerskovia; species Oerskovia sp. Root918. The sequence goes on along the minus strand of NZ_LMJG01000016.1, from coordinate 83,369 downwards.
GAGCCGACCGGTCCGGTCGCTCGTCAGCATCCCTGACAAATGACAACGGCCCCGGTGGACGATGTCCACCGGGGCCGTTGTGCGCAAGCGCTGGATCAGCGCTTGGAGTACTGCGGAGCCTTACGGGCCTTCTTGAGCCCGGCCTTCTTGCGCTCGACGACGCGGGCGTCGCGGGTCAGGAAGCCGGCCTTCTTGAGCGCCGGGCGGTTGTGCTCGGCGTCGATCTCGTTCAGCGCACGGGCGATGCCCAGGCGCAGAGCGCCGGCCTGGCCGGACGAGCCACCACCGTTGATGCGGGCGATGACGTCGAAGCGACCCTCGACGTCGACCAGCTTCAGCGGGGAGTTGACCAGCTGCTGGTGCACCTTGTTGGGGAAGTACCCCTCGAGGGTGCGGCCGTTGATCTTCCACTGGCCGGTGCCGGGCACCAGGCGCACGCGGGCGATGGCCTCCTTGCGACGGCCCAGGGCCTGCGCGGGGGCGGTGATGCTCTGGCCACGGCCCGTGGGGGCTGCGCTCTCAGAGGTGTAGTTGCTGGGAGTCTCTTCGTCCAGCACGTCGATGTCGACGGTGGTCTCGGCCACTGGTGTGTCCTCGCGTCCTAAGTTCTCGTCTACGAGCAGGCGGAGCCTACTGCGCGACCTGGGTGATCTCGAAAGTCTTCGGCTGCTGCGCGGCGTGCGGGTGCTCAGAGCCTGCGTAGACCTTGAGCTTGCCGAACTGGGCGCGGCCGAGCGAGGTCTTGGGGATCATGCCGCGGACGGCCTTCTCCACAGCACGCTCGGGGTGCTTCTCCAGCAGGTCGCTGTAGGCGACCGCCCGAAGACCACCCGGGTAACCGGAGTGGGTGTAGGCAAGCTTCTGCTCGCGCTTGTTGCCGGTGAGGGCGACCTTGCCGGCGTTGATGACGATGACGAAGTCACCTCCGTCGACGTGAGGCGCGAAGGTGGCCTTGTGCTTGCCACGGAGCAGGGTCGCCACGTGGGTGGCGAGGCGGCCCAGGACGACGTCGGTCGCGTCGATGACGTACCAGTCACGCTGGACGTCGCCGGGCTTCGGGGTGTACGTACGCACGGTCGTAGCCTTCGTTTCGTGTCTTCGATGTCTTCGGCGCAGGAGCCTGCGTCCGACAAGTCGTTCGGCCTTCGGTCGACGGATGTCCACGTCACGGAGCGAGTGGGCGCACAAGTGACGAGATAACCGAAGGGGAAGCACAACGACTCAACAGACTACCTGGACGGCCCATGCAGGGTCAAAACAAGATGCGTCACACCGAGGGCGAAAAGGACCTCGGTGTGATCAGCCTCGTCGGACGGCACGGGCTCTGGTGCCAGACAGCCGATTCAGGCGGTTGCCCGGTGGTTGTCGTGGGAGAGACCGGTCATCGCGTCTTCCCGAGGTCGAGGATACGCGCCCGGGCGCAGTTCGGCACAGGCGTCGCACTGGAGCGTGCGCGCCAGGCCCGCGCAGTCGGTGCAGAACAGGCGCAGCGTCTGGCACCCGGGGTCGACGCAGTTCTCGTACTTCGCGGTCGCCGCGCCGCACTCGCAGCACGCACCGAGCGGGACCGTGTCGTCGCCGAACTCGACGTGCATGCGCTCGTCGAACACGTAGAGCGACCCTTCCCACAGCCCCTGGTCGCCGAACGTCTCGCCGTAGCGGACGATCCCGCCGTCGAGCTGGTAGACCTCCTCGAAGCCGCGCGCGAGCATGAGCGAGGACAGGACCTCGCACCGGACGCCGCCCGTGCAGTAGGTCACGACGGGACGACCCTTGAGGTCGTCGTAGGCGCCCGAGTCGAGCTCCGCGACGAAGTCACGCGTCGTCGCGACGTCCGGTACGACCGCACCGCGGAACTTGCCGATCGCGGCCTCGAACGCGTTGCGGCCGTCGAAGAACACGACGTCCTCGCCGCGCTCGGCGACCAGCTCGTGGAGCGCCTCGGGGGCGAGGCGCACCCCGCTGTCGACCACGCCGTCCTCGTCGACCGCGATCTCTTCGACGGCCCCGAAGCTCACGAGCTCGGGCCGGACCTTGACGGACAGGCGGGGGAAGTCGCGCCCCGTGCCGTCCGACCACTTGACGTCGATCCCTGCGAAGCCCGGGTACTGCTTGGTGGTCTTGACGTACTGCTTGAGGTTCTCGACCGTCCCGCCGAGCGTGGCGTTGATGCCGTGCTCGGAGACGATGACGCGGCCCGTCAGGTTCCACTGCTCCCCGAGCGAGCGTTGCCACAGCTGCACCGCGCGCGGGTCGGCGAGCGGTGTGAAGGCGTAGAAGAGCACGATCTTGGGGACAGCCATTGCTCCATTTTAGGAGCCCGACGGCGCCGCGCAGGCCGTGCTATCGGCTCTCCGTGGGGCGTGTGGTCTTCCTCACCGCGACACGTCCTCGCGTGGGGCCCGTCCCGGCGCCGCCATGTCTCGTCGTCGCCCGACCGACCTCGAGCCGGCGACCGGGGGGCGCCCCGACGACGGGGCGCCACCGGTCGGCCGGTCAGCGCTGCCGCTTGACGCGCTCGACGTCCCACACGGGCTCGGGGGTCTCGACGACGCGGCCGTCGGAGCCGAAGACCACGAACCGGTCGAAGCCGCGCGCGAACCACCGGTCGTGCGTGACGGCCATGACCGTGCCCTCGAACGCCAGGAGGCCCGCCTCGAGCGCCTCGGCCGAGTGCAGGTCGAGGTTGTCGGTCGGCTCGTCGAGCAGCAGGAGCGTGGCTCCCCCGAGCTCGAGGAGCAGGATCTGGAAGCGCGCCTGCTGGCCGCCCGAGAGCGTCTCGAAGCGCTGCTCGGCCTGACCGACCAGCTCGTAGCGGTCGAGGGCCTTGCTCGCGGGCTCGCGCCCCATGCCGTCGCGCGCACCGTCGCCCCGGTGCAGGATCTCGAGGAGCGTGCGGCCCTCGAACTCGGGGTGGGCGTGGTTCTGCGCGAACCACCCCGGGCGCACGCGCGAGCCGAGCACGGCGCGGCCCGTGTGCGCGACGGGCGGGACCACGGCCGCGTCGCCCGGAGCACCCGCGGTGCCCCCAGTGCCCACAGCGGACTCGTAGACCGGCCGGTGCTCCACGTCCGGGTCCGACCCACCCCGCGCCAGCAGGCGCATGAAGTGCGACTTGCCCGAGCCGTTGGACCCCAGGATCGCGACGCGCTCGCCGAAGAAGACCTCGAGGTCGAACGGCTCCATGAGGCCCGTGAGCTCGAGCCGCTCGCACGTCACGGCGCGCTTGGCCGTGCGTCCGCCCGTGAGCCGGACCTTCACGTTCTGCTCGTGGGCGAGCACCTGCGGCGGGCCGGCCTCCTCGAACTTGCGCAGACGCGTCTGGGCGGCCTGGTAGCGGCTCGCGAGCCCGTCGTTGAACGCCGACTTGTTCTTGAGCATGTTGACGAGGTCCTTGAGCTTGGTGTGCTCCTCCTCCCAGCGGCGCAGCAGCTCCTCGAGGCGGCTGCGGCGATCGGCCCGTGCCTCGGCGTACGTGCCGAACCCGCCGCCGTGCACCCAGATCGTGCCGCCCGCGGCCGTGGGCTCCACGGTGGCGACCTGGGTCGCGGTGCGCGCCAGGAGCTCGCGGTCGTGGCTGATGAACAGCACGGTCTTGGGCGAGGCAGCGAGCTTCTCCTCGAGCCAGCGCTTGGTCGGCACGTCGAGGTAGTTGTCGGGCTCGTCGAGGAGCAGGACCTCCTCGGGGCCGCGGAACAGTGCCGTGAGGACCAGGCGCTTCTGCTCGCCGCCGGACAGCGTGCGGACCTCGCGGAACTGGGCCTGGTCGAACGGGATGGACAGGACCTCGTCGGTGACCTTGTCCCACTCGGCCTCGGCCTCGTAGCCGCGCGCGTCGGCCCAGTCGGCGAGCGCCTGGGCGTAGCGCATCTGGGAGGGGGTGTCGTCGACCGTCATGATGTCGAGCTCTGCCGCGGCGAGCTCGCGCGCGGCGTCGCGGATCGAGGGCTGCGCGAGGTCGACGAGCAGGTCGCGGACCGTGCGCTCGTCGTCGATGCGGCCGACGAACTGGCGCATGACGCCGAGCCCGCCGCTGCGTCCCACGGTGCCGCCGTGCGGCGACAGGTCTCCCGCGACGATGCGCAGGAGCGTCGTCTTGCCGGCGCCGTTGGGTCCGACGAGCGCGACCTTGGCCCCGTCCGCGACGCGCAGGGTGGCCCCCGCGAGGAGGGGACGCCCGTCGGGCAGGAAGTAGCTGATGTCGCTGATGTCGATGTGACCCACGGGCTCATCCTCCCTGCCCGAGGCCCCGGATGACGATTCCTTTCCGCCCGGGCAGCCGCGGGCGCCGGGCCCCGGACAGCGAGCGGGCTCGCCTGCGACACCCTCGCGACGCCCGACGGCGAGGCGCACCCCGGGCGGGCCGGTGCGCCCGGGGTGCGCTCCGCCGTCGGGCAGGGGTCAGCGCTTGCCGCCGCCCAGCAGGCCGCCCAGCCCGCCCAGGATGCTCCCGAGACCGCCGCCCGAGCCCCCCTGACCGCCACCCAGGAGCCCGCCCAGCAGGTCGCCGATCCCGCCGCCCCCGGCGGCCTCCTGCGTCCCGGTCGGCTGCTCGCTCTTGCCCCCGACCTGCTTGGCGAGGAACGACAGCGCGATGGGCGCGAGCGCCGGGAGGATCGAGGCCAGGACGTTCGACTGCGTGCCGCTCTTGTCCGCGAGCTGCGCGACCACCTGTTCCTCGTTCGAGCCGAAGATGTTGTGGACGATCTTCTCGCCGTCGGCCGTGTCGACGTCGTCGAGGTTCACGCCGCCCTCGACGAGAGAGGGAGAGTGCTGCCCGAGGGCCTTGCGGAGCGACGCGGCCCCGGCCGGGTCCTGCGCGTTGGCCTGGAGCCCGCCGATCAGCGCGGGGAGCGCGGTCGTGACCGCCTGCTGGGCGGTCGCCTCGTCCACGCCGAGCCTGCCGGCGAGCTGGTCGAGAGGGATGGCGGACAGGAGGTCGTCGATCGATGCCATGGGGACTCCTGGTTCAGGCCGCCCCGTGGGTCGAGGACGGCGTCGTCACGGGACGCACGTGACCGCAGGCGCCTCGGACGGTCGCCCGCCGGGAGTCCTGCGGCGCACGTGGTCCGAGCCTAGTCCGCAGGAGGCCGGATCCGCCCGGTGGGCTGCACGAACGCGCCACCGGTGCGAGTGTGGAGACATGAGCGACGACACACCGGCCACCCGGACAGACCCGGCCCTCGGCACCGAGGGCGACTCCGACCAGCTCCAGCAGGACGACACCCTGGTCGACCGCGGCGTCGACGACGTGCTCGACGAGGGGTACGCACCACCCGAGCGCGCACCCCTGACCTACGCCCACCCCGAACGGCTCGAGGAGGACGGCGAGTCGCTCGACCAGCGCCTCGCCGACGAGGAGCCCGAGGACTGGGACACCGACCCTCTCGACCGCCCCGACACGACCCGCTCGGGCCGCCTCGTGGCGGACGCCGACGCGCTCGACGGGCGCGTCAACGACACGTACGCGGACGACGCCGGGATCGACGGCGCCGCGGCGAGCGCCGAGGAGGCCGCGGTCCACATCGTCGAGGAGCCGTAGGGGCGGGCCTGCGGGGGCGCAGGACGCCGGCGCTACGAGGTCGGGGACGCCCCTGCTCCGGCGGCCTGTGCCGCGGTGCCCGCGTCCCACACGTCCTCGTCCATGCGCACCGCGCGCACGCGCTCGGCGCGGGCCGCGAGCTCGTCGTCGGGCGGGTACGTGACGGCCTCGAGGACCAGGCCGTGCGGGGGCACGACGCCGGCCCCCGCGTCCCGGCGCCTCGCCGCCAGGACCTCGGCCGGCCACGAGACGGGGCGGCGCCCCTCCCCCACGGCGACCGACGCCCCGACGAGCGCCCGGACCATGTTGTGGCAGAAGGCGTCCGCGCGGACGTGCGCGACGACGAGCCCCTCGTCGGGGCCGCCGGTCGCGCGCTCCCAGGACAGGTGCTGGAGCTCGCGGATCGTGGTCGCGCCGGGACGCGGCTTGCAGAAGGCCGCGAAGTCGCGCACACCGAGCAAGGGCTGCAGCGCCTCGTGCATCGCGTCCGCGTCGAGCGGCTTGCGGTTCCACAGGACCCACTCGCGACGCAGCGGGTCGCGCAGGGCCGGGTCGTCGACGATCCGGAACGTGTAGCTGCGGTAGAGGGCCGAGAAGCGCGCGTCGAACCCCTCCGGCGCCCGGGAGGCCCGGTGCACCACGACGTCCCCCGGCAGCACTCCTCCGAGCCGTGCGACGAGCGCCTCCCCCGGCTCGCGGTCCGACCGGCCCGGCATCGCGTCCCACACGGCCCGCGGGAGGTCGACGTGGGCCACCTGCCCGCGGGCGTGCACGCCCGCGTCGGTGCGCCCCGCGACCGTCAGGCGCGGCGGTTCACCGCGAAGGATCTGCCCCAGGCCGTCCTCGAGGGCGCCCTCGACGGTCCGCAGACCGGGCTGTCGGGCCCAGCCCGCGAAGGCGGTGCCCTGGTAGGCGAGGTCCAGGCGGACGCGGACCGGCTGCTCGTTCGTCACGTGCACCTACGCTAGCGCCCGTTAGTGTGCAGACATGCCCGAACGTCCCGCCGCGACCGACCCCGCCGACCTGCGCACCCTCGCGGTGGACTGCGGCGGAGGCGGCATCAAGGCCAACGTGCTCGACGCCGCGGGGACCGCGCACGCGACCGCGGTGCGGGTACCCACGCCCTACCCGCTGCCGCCCTCGCTCCTGGTCGACGTCATCGCGCAGATCGCCGACCGCCTGCCCCCCGCCGTACGTGTCACGGTCGGCATGCCCGGCATGATCCGGCGCGGGGTCGTCGTGCACACCCCGCACTACATCACGCGCTCGGGCCCGCGGAGCAGGGTCGACCCGGCGCTCGCCGAGCAGTGGGCCAGCTTCGACGTCCAGGCCGCCGTGAGCGAGCGCCTCGGGATCCCCGCGCTCGTCCTCAACGACGCCGAGGTCCACGGAGCCGGGGTCATCGCGGCGTCGGGCCTCGAGCTCGTCCTGACCCTCGGCACGGGGCTCGGTTCCGCGCTCTTCCACGGAGGGCGCCTCGCACCCCACCTCGAGTGGTCGCATGCCCCGGTACGACGCGGGACCACGTACGACGAGTACATCGGCGAGGTCGAGCGGCGCAGGCTCGGGAACGGGCTGTGGTCGCGGCGCGTCGTGGCGCTCGTCGACGGCCTGCGCCCCGTCTTCTGGTGGGACCGCCTCTACCTCGGCGGGGGCAACTCGCGCCAGATCACGCCGTCCGCGCTCGAACGGCTCGGCGACGATGTCGTGATCGTCCCCAACTCGGCCGCGCTCGTGGGCGGGGCCCGGGCGTGGGACCTGCCCCTGGCCTGAGCGGACCGGGCGGTCCCGGCAGCGGGATCAGGTCCGCTGCGACTCCGTCCCCGCGACCTCCCCGTACGCCTCGAGGACCGCCCGGTTGAACGCGACGGGCCGGTCCAGGCTCACGAGGTGCTTGGCCCCGGGGATCACGACGAGCTCGGCCGTGGCCCCTCCCGCCCGGGCCGCCGCCACGAACTCGCGCTCGCCGAGGCGGAAGTGGTCCCACCGGCCGTTGACGAACCACACCGGCGAGCCGGTCGCGGCCAGAGCCGTGAGCGGGTCCGAGGCGCCCACCTCGTCGAGGATCGCGGTCATGGCCGTCAGGGCGAACCCGCCCGCCCCGATGTCCACGATCCCTGCTGCAGGCAGGGTCCGGTCGACCAGCGCCTGGTTGATCGCCGCGCCGTTGTCGGGCAGCTTCTCGATCCGGTCGGCCGCGACGCGCCACGCTCCCCGCAGCGGCGAGCCGGGGACTGTGCAGCAGCTCGCGGCGACGAGACCCGCGACCTGCTCGGGGAACCGCGCGCGGTGCTCGATCCCGACGTACCCGCCGAGCGAGAGCCCGACGACGAGCGCCCGGCCGCCCAGGTCGTCCACGGCACGAGCGACGGTCGCCACCGCACCCTCGAGCGTGAACGGCTCGCCGATGCGTCGGCCGTGGCCCGGCAGGTCCGGCGCGACGGCCACGACACCTGCACGGTCCATGGCCTCGAGCTGCGCGCGCCACATGGTGCGGGACGTGCGAGAGCCGTGGACGAACAGCACCGGGAGAGCCATGTCGACCAATCTAGGACGAACGGACCCGCGACGCGGGGCGGTGGACGGCTCATGGTCGCCGGAGCCCGAGGCCCGTTGGTCCCGACGCCTCAGGCCCGTGCTCGGTCGTCTCGCTGGAGGACGGACCCACCGCAGCCTGAAGCCGTCCGCCGCGGGACGATGACCGCCCGACGCGCGCTCCGCCGTCGGGCATGGCGAAGGGCCCGGCACCAGATGGTGCCGGGCCCTTCAGGAGGTACCCGTCCGGCTATGCCGGAGCGAGATCAGTCCTCCTTGGAAGCCGGAGTGTCCTCGACGACGGGAGCGTCCTCGACGACCGGCGCGTCCTCGACCTTGGCGGCCTTGGGCTTGCTGGTCTTCTTCGTGGCCTTCTCGGCCTCGCGGACGACAGCCTGCTTGGGGCTGACGGGCTCGGTCACGAGCTCGATGACGGCCATGGGGGCGTTGTCGCCCTTGCGGTTGCCGACCTTCGTGATGCGCGTGTAGCCACCGTTGCGCTCCGCCATCTGCGGGGCGATCTCGGTGAAGAGCGTGTGCACGACGGACTTGTCGCGAACGACGGTCATGACGCGACGGCGAGCCGACAGGTCACCGCGCTTCGCGAACGTGATGAGACGCTCGGCCAGCGGACGCAGGCGCTTGGCCTTGGTCTCGGTGGTCGTGATGCGGCCGTGCTCGAAGAGCGCCGTGGACAGGTTCGCGAGGATGAGACGCTCGTGAGCCGGGCCACCGCCGAGCCGCGGACCCTTGGTGGGGGTAGGCATTGATCTTGCTCCTTAGAAGTGGATCGTGCGTGCGGCCGAGCCGCTCGCACGGAAGGTCAGTACTGCTGCTGCTCGTCGGAGAACGTCGCCTCGTCCTCGTCGGCCTCGTAGTAGTCGGCCGTCGAGGGGTCGAAGTCCAGCGGCGAGTCCTTGAGGTTCAGGCCGAGCTCAGCGAGCTTCTCCTTGACCTCGTTGATGGACTTCGCGCCGAAGTTCCGGATGTCCAGCAGGTCTGCTTCGCTGCGAGCGACGAGCTCGCCGACCTGGTGGATGCCCTCGCGCTTGAGGCAGTTGTACGAACGGATCGTGAGGTTGAGCTCCTCGATCGGGAGCGCCAGGTCCGCGGCGAGAGCGGCGTCCGTCGGGGACGGGCCGATCTCGATGCCCTCGGCCTCGACGTTGAGCTCACGGGCGAGGCCGAAGAGCTCGACGAGCGTCTTGCCGGCCGAGGCCAGCGCGTCGCGCGGGGAGATCGCCTGCTTCGTCTCGACGTCGACGATCAGCTTGTCGAAGTCGGTGCGCTGCTCGACACGGGTCGCCTCGACCTTGTACGTGACCTTGAGGACCGGCGAGTAGATCGAGTCGACGGGAACACGGCCGATCTCGGCGTCGAAGGACTTGTTCTGGTTGGCGGAGACGTAGCCACGTCCACGCTCGACCGTGAGCTCGATCTCGAGCTTGCCCTTGTCGTTGAGGGTGGCGATGTGCAGGTCCGGGTTGTGGACCTCCACACCCGCCGGCGGAACGATGTCCGCGGCGGTGACCGCGCCAGCACCCTGCTTGCGCAGGTACATCACGACCGGCTCGTCGTTCTCCGAGGAGACCACGAGGTTCTTGATGTTGAGGATGATCTCGGTGACGTCTTCCTTGACACCGGACACCGTGGTGAACTCGTGGAGCACACCGTCGATACGGATCGAGGTCACTGCAGCGCCCGGGATGGACGAGAGCAGCGTGCGACGAAGCGAGTTGCCGAGGGTGTAGCCGAAGCCAGGCTCGAGCGGCTCGATGGAGAAGCGCGAACGGTTCTCCGAGAGGACCTCTTCGGTCAGGGTGGGGCGCTGTGCGATCAGCACTGGTGTGTTCCTTTCAGTGTGCGTCCGCCATATGACGCATCACGGGCAACGCTGTGCCGGGGCGGGACTCTGTCCACCCGCCCAGGTGGCTGCGCCCGCCGCCGCGCCGACCCGACGAGGTCGGGTGCGGCGCGACGGCGAGCGAAGCGGAAGATCAGACGCGGCGACGCTTCGGGGGGCGGCAGCCGTTGTGAGCCTGGGGCGTCACGTCCTGGATCGAGCCGACCTCGAGGCCGGTCGCCGTGAGCGAGCGGATCGCGGTCTCGCGACCGGAGCCCGGGCCCTTGACGAAGACGTCGACCTTCTTGACGCCGTGCTCCTGGGCGCGGCGAGCCGCGGACTCGGCAGCGAGCTGCGCGGCGAACGGGGTCGACTTGCGCGAGCCCTTGAAGCCGACGTGGCCTGCCGAGGCCCAGGCGATGACAGCACCGGTCTGGTCCGTGATCGACACGATCGTGTTGTTGAACGTGCTCTTGATGTGAGCCTGGCCGTGAGGGACGTTCTTCTTGTCCTTGCGGCGCGGCTTGCGAGCCGCGGTGGCGCGAGTCTTGGGAGGCATTTCTGAGTTCTCTCCTGGTCTGAGGTGTTCGGACCGGGTCGGCGTGCGCTGCGCGGGTGAACTCGAGGTTCAGGCGAGCGGCACGCGTCCCACGGACTACTGCTTAGCGGGCCTTCTTCTTGCCGGCCACGGTGCGCTTGGGTCCCTTGCGGGTACGCGCGTTGGTCTTGGTGCGCTGCCCGCGGACGGGCAGGCCGCGGCGGTGACGCAGGCCCTCGTAGCAGCCGATCTCGACCTTGCGGCGAATGTCAGCAGCCACCTCACGGCGGAGGTCACCCTCGAGCTTGTAGTTGCCCTCGAGGTAGTCACGCAGCGCGACGAGCTCGGTGTCACCGAGGTCCTTCACGCGAACGTCCGGGGAGATCCCGGTGGCGGCCAGCGTCTGCTGGGCGCGGGTACGGCCGACGCCGTAGATGTAGGTGAGCGCGATCTCGAGCCGCTTCTCGCGGGGGAGGTCGACGCCGACAAGACGTGCCATGTGCCTTTCGGCTCCTCTGTACTTCGTTCGGAGGTCTACCGCACCATCTTCCCGCGGAGCTGCGGGCCCCGGCCTCCGAGCCGGGGGTTCCCCTCAGTGGGCCTGTGCGGCCCGACCGTGAGGTTCGTGGTGATGCGCTGGTTGGCACCCGAGGGTGCCGGCGACCGGTCCGCTCTCGCGGACCTGGATCACCGTGCGCCGGAGCGCCGGGGACTCAGCCCTGGCGCTGCTTGTGGCGCAGGTTCTCGCAGATCACCATGACGCGACCGTGCCGGCGGATCACCTTGCACTTGTCGCAGATCTTCTTGACGCTGGGCTTGACCTTCATCAGTCTGTTCCTCCGCCGCCGCACGCACGCGCAGGCGAACCCAGGCTTGCGGCAGCAGTTGTTTCGAGTGGTGGATTCTTGACGACTACTTGTAGCGGTAGACGATCCGGCCACGGGACAGGTCGTACGGGCTCAGCTCCACCACCACCCGGTCCTCAGGGAGGATCCGGATGTAGTGCTGTCGCATCTTGCCCGAGATGTGAGCCAGAACCTTGTGCCCGTTGGCCAGCTCCACGCGGAACATCGCGTTCGGCAAGGCCTCGACCACGCTGCCCTCGATCTCGATGACACCGTCCTTCTTTGCCATATCCTCCGCTAACTCTCGTCTGAACTGCTTCCCACGCACCCGTGCTCTACGAGGACCGGTGAGTGGACGTCGTGTGTGGTCCGGCCCGTCGTCGGTCAGTTCGACTCGCACGGGAAACGCGGACTACACCCAGCGGACTATCCTACGGCATGGATCACCGCGAGGGAACCGCGGGGCTGTGCACCCGGTCACCCCGGACTGCAGGGGTCGGGCATGCGCCGCCGGCACGGCGGACGAGCGACGGCCCGCCCCGGACCGGAAAGGGTCGGGACGGGCCATCTTCTCGGATTCAGGCCTTCTCCGGGCCGTCAGGCGTCGAGCGGGGCGATCGTGACGCCGAGCTCGGCCAGCTTGGCCGCACCGCCGTCAGGGGCCGTCAGGACCCAGATGCCGTCCTCGAGGATCGCGACGCTGTGCTCCCAGTGAGCAGCACGAGCACCGTCGTCGGTGACGACCGTCCAGTCGTCCTCGAGAACCTGCGTGAAGCGCTCGCCACGCGTCACCATGGGCTCGATCGCGAGGCACATGCCCGGCTTGAGCCGAGGGCCGCGCTCGCGCGTCCGGTAGTTCAGGACGTCCGGCGGCTGGTGCATCGAGGTACCGATGCCATGGCCGACGTACTCCTCGATGATCCCGTACGCGACGCCGTCCGCGGCAGCCGAGGCCTCGATCGAGTCCTCGACCGCGTTCCCGACGTCACCGAGCCGTTCGCCGGTCGCCAGGGCGGCGATGCCCGCCCAGAGCGCCCGTTCGGTCGCCTCGACGAGCGCGACGTCCGCGGCGTCCGCCTCCGGCAGCACGAACGAGAACGCGGAGTCCCCGTGCCAGCCGTCGACGATCGCGCCGCAGTCGACCGAGACGACGTCGCCCGGGAGGAGCTCGCGTGTCCCGGGGATGCCGTGCACCACCTCGTCGTTCACCGAGACGCAGAGCGTCGCCGGGTAACCGTGGTACCCCAGGAACGACGGGGTGGCACCGGCGTCACCGATGACTGCCGCCGCCAGGGCGTCCAGGTCTGCGGTCGTCATGCCGGGACGCACCGCCGAGCGGACCGTGGCGAGCGCGTCAGCGACCACCAGGCCCGCCCGGCGCATGGTGCGCACCTGGTCGACCGTCTTGTACTCGATCTTCTCGCGGCCGAACACTTCTCGCTCCAACCGTCCCGGGTCAGCCGACGAGAGGCGCGAGCGCCTCGACGAGACGCGTGGTCACGTCGTCGATCTCACCGATGCCGTCGACCTGGGCGAGCAGACCGCGCTCGGCGTAGGCCGACGTCAGCGGAGCCGTCTGCTCGGCGTAGATGTCCAGACGCCGAGCGATGGCCTCCTCGGTGTCGTCCTCGCGGCCCTCGATCTCCGCACGCTTGCGCAGACGAGCCAGGAGCTCGTCACGGTCCGCGGTGAGCTCGAGGACGGCGTCCAGGCGGACGCCGAGGTCCGCGAGGATCTCGTCGAGCTCGACGACCTGCGCCGCGTTGCGCGGGTAGCCGTCGAGGATGAAGCCGCGCGCCACGTCGTCCTGGGCGAGACGGTCACGGACCATCTCGTTCGTCACGGAGTCCGGGACGAGCTCACCCTTCGCGGTGTACTCCTGGACGAGCCTACCCAGCTCGGTGCCGCCCTTGATGTTCGCACGGAAGATGTCGCCCGTGGAGATCGCAGGGATGCCGTAGTGCTCCGCCAGGCGAGCTGCCTGGGTGCCCTTGCCTGCACCCTGGGGACCCATGATGATCAGGCGAGCGGAGCGCGTGCCGGAACGCTGAGCGTCGGCAGTCAACTCTGAGGTCAACGGAGGAACCCTTCGTAGTGACGCTGCTGCAGCTGCGAGTCGATCTGCTTGACCGTCTCGAGACCGACGCCCACGACGATGAGGATCGAGCTACCGCCGAACGGGATGTTCGTGCTCACCCCCAGCAGGACGAGGACGAGCGTCGGGATGAGCGCAACGAGCGCGAGGTAGATGGCACCCGCGGAGGTGATGCGGGTGATGACGTAGTCCAGGTACTCCGCCGTCGGGCGGCCGGCACGGATGCCGGGGATGAAGCCGCCGTACTTCTTCATGTTGTCGGCGACCTCGTCCGGGTTGAACGTGATGGCCGTGTAGAAGAAGCAGAAGAAGACGATCAGGAGCACGTAGATCGAGATGTGGATCGGCGAGGCCGGGTCCGCGAGGTACTTCGAGACCCACTGGACCCATCCGGCCGTCGCGTCGCCGAACTGGGCGATGAGACCGGGGACCGCGAGCAGCGACGACGCGAAGATGACCGGGATGACACCCGACATGTTGATCTTGATCGGGATGTAGGTGCTGGAGCCGCCGTACATCTTGCGACCGACCATGCGCTTCGCGTACTGCACCGGCACTCGGCGCTGGGACTGCTCGACGAAGACGACGAGACCGATCACCAGGATGATGACCGCGATCATGATGGTGAAGTTCACGGCGCCGTTGGCGCCACCTGCGATGGACCACAGAGCCGTGGGGAAGCTGGCGGCGATCGAGGTGAAGATGAGGAGCGACATGCCGTTGCCGACGCCGCGCTCCGAGATGAGCTCACCGAGCCACATGATCAGACCGGTACCGGCGGTCATGGTGATGACCATGAGGGCCGAGGTCATGAAGCTGTCGTTCGGGATGACCTCGACCGGGCAGTTCGGGAAGAGGAAGCCGCTGCGGGCGGTCGTGATGACCGTCGTGGACTGCAGGATCGCGAGGGCGATGGTCAGGTAGCGCGTGTACTGCGTGAGCTTCGCGGTACCGGACTGACCTTCCTTGTGCAGAGCCTCGAAGTGAGGGATGACCACGCGGAGCAGCTGCACGATGATGCTCGCGGTGATGTACGGCATGATGCCGAGCGCGAAGATCGAGAGCTGGAGCAGGGCTCCACCGCTGAACAGGTTGACCATTCCGAGGAGGTCGTTCTGCCCCTGGGCCGCGATGCACTGCTGGACGTTGGCATAGTCCACGCCGGGGGTAGGGATGAACGAGCCCACACGGAAGATCGCCATGATGGCGATCGTGAACAGCAGCTTGCGCCGCAGGTCAGGTGTCCGGAAAGCCCGGGCGAATGCGCTGAGCACCTATCCTCCTGGCCCGCTCGAGGCGGGATGTCGTGTCGCCGGGGTTCGGCGAGATGTGACGCACCCGGCACGGGACGCCACTGGGCACCTTAGCCGCTGCGCCGCGATGGACGGCAATTTGAGACAACCGGCAGTGATTCTACGTTCCCCCGAGCGAGGCTGGTACCGGCTACCACGCCTCTAGACGCAGACAGGGCCGACAGCGCATAGCGCTATCGGCCCTGTCCTTCGTATCAGTTCTCCGAGATGGAGCCACCGGCCGCAAGGATCTTGTCCTTGGCGGAACCAGAGAGCGCGTCGACCGCGACCTCGAGCTTGACGGTGATCTCACCCGTGCCGAGCACCTTGACGAGCTCGCCCTTGCGGACGGCTCCCTTGGCGACCAGGTCCTCGACGGTGACGGAGCCACCCTCGGGGTACAGCGCGGAGAGCTTGTCCAGGTTCACGACCTGGTACTCCGTGCGGAACGGGTTCTTGAAGCCACGAAGCTTGGGCAGACGCATGTGGAGCGGCATCTGACCACCCTCGAAACGCTCCGGCACCTGGTAACGAGCCTTCTGGCCCTTGGTACCACGGCCGGCCGTCTTACCCTTCGACGCCTCACCACGACCCACACGGGTCTTGGCCTTCTTGGCGCCGGGGGCCGGACGGAGGTGGTGCACCTTCAGGGTGCCACCAGCGCCGACGGTCTGCTGAGCCTCGGCCTTGGGGGCCTCGGCGACAGCAGCCTTCTTGGCAGGAGCCTTCTTCTTGGGAGCGTCGGTCGAAGCCTCGACCGCGGTCTCCTTCTTGGCCTTCTCAGCCATGATCACTCGACCTCCTCAACGGCGACGAGGTGCGCCACCGTTGCGACCATGCCGCGGATCTCCGGGCGGTCCTCCTTCACGGCGGTGTCGCCGATCCGCTTGAGGCCCAGAGTGCGCAGCGTGTCGCGCTGATTCTGCTTGCCGCCGATGGCGGACTTCGTCTGGGTCACCTTGAGTCGAGCCATCACGCACCTACCCCAGCTGCACGTGCACGCAGGAGGGCGGCCGGAGCCACTGCCTCGAGCGGCAGGCCACGGCGCGCTGCAACAGCCTCAGGCTGCTCCAGGTTGCGCAGGGCCTCGACCGTTGCGTGCACGATGTTGATCGCGTTGGACGAACCGAGCGACTTGCTCAGGACGTCGTGGATGCCCGCGCACTCCAGCACGGCGCGCACCGGACCACCGGCGATAACACCGGTACCCGGAGCGGCCGGACGCAGGAAGACGACACCGGCGGCTGCCTCGCCCTGGATGGGGTGAGGAATGGTGCCCTGGATGCGGGGAACCTTGAAGAAGTTCTTCTTGGCCTCCTCGACACCCTTGGCGATCGCCGCGGGAACTTCCTTCGCCTTGCCGTAGCCGACGCCGACGGTACCGTCGCCATCGCCCACCACGACGAGCGCGGTGAAGCTGAAGCGACGGCCGCCCTTGACGACCTTGGACACGCGGTTGATGGTGACGACGCGCTCGACGAAGGCATTCTTCTCGGCGGCGTCACCACGGCGACCGTCACCACGGCGACCGTCGCGACGAGCGTCGCCCCGGCCTCCGGAGTTGCGGTCGGTCGACTCGTTGGCGGCACCCGTAGGGGCGCCGGTGCTGCTGCGCTGCCCTGCAGCCATCAGAGAATCCTTTGCTTCCGTACCGTGTACACGGTGGTGGTTTCGGCCATCATCACAGGGACAGACCGCCTTCGCGGGCCCCGTCGGCGACTGCAGCCACCCGGCCGTGGTACTTGTTGCCACCGCGGTCGAAGACGACCGAGTCGACACCAGCGGCCTTGGCACGCTCTGCGACGAGCTCGCCGACCTTGCGGGCCTTCGCGCTCTTGTCGCCCTCGAGCGACCGCAGGTCGCCCTCGATGGTCGAAGCGGAAGCAACGGTCTGGCCGATCGTGTCGTCCACGATCTGCGCCGTGATGTGGCGCGCGGAGCGCGTCACCACGAGGCGGGGACGAGCAGCCGTGCCGGCAATCTTCTTGCGCAGGCGGAGGTGGCGGCGCTTGCGCGAGACCGCCTTGCCCTTGCCGAGAACCTTGAGAGCCATCGTTACTTACCAGCCTTTCCGACCTTGCGGCGGACGACCTCGCCGGCGTACCGCACACCCTTGCCCTTGTACGGCTCGGGCTTGCGGATCTTGCGGATGTTCGCAGCGACCTCGCCGACCTGCTGCTTGTCGATGCCCGCGACCGAGAACTTGGTCGGGGACTCGACAGCGAAGGTGATACCAGCGGGCGCGGACACCACGACGGGGTGGCTGAAGCCCAGAGCGAACTCCAGGTCAGTGCCCTTCGCGGTCACGCGGTAACCGGTACCGACGATCTCGAGCTTCTTCTCGTAGCCCTCGGTGACACCGGTCACCAGGTTTGCGAGAAGCGTGCGGGTCAGGCCGTGCAGAGCGCGCGACGAGCGCTCTTCGTTGGGGCGCGTCACCACGAGGGTGGAGGCGTCCTGGGAGACCTCGATGGGGGCGGGGATGGTGTGCTCCAAGGAACCCTTCGGGCCCTTGACCGTCACCAGTGCGCCGCTGATCGTGACATCCACTCCGGCGGGAACCGGAACGGGGATCTTGCCGATACGAGACATGGCGTATCTCTCCTTTCCGATTACCAGACGTAGGCGAGGACTTCTCCGCCCACGCCCTTCTTGGCTGCCTGACGGTCGGTCAGGAGGCCGGAGGACGTGGACAGGATCGCCACGCCGAGGCCACCGAGAACCTTGGGCAGGTTGGTCGACTTCGCGTACACACGCAGGCCGGGCTTCGACACGCGGCGCACACCAGCAAGGGAGCGCTCACGGTTCGGGCCGAACTTCAGCTGGATCGTGAGGTACTTGCCCACGGGGGCGTCCTCGACGGTCCAGCCGGAGATGTAGCCCTCGGCCTGCAGGATCTCAGCAATGTGCGACTTCAGCTTCGAGAACGGCATCTGAACCGTCTCGTGGTAAGCCGAGTTCGCGTTACGCAGACGGGTCAGCATGTCTGCGATCGGGTCGGTCATCGTCATTGGGCTTCAGCCCTTCCTCGCCGGGGTATCTGGCCGGTTCCCCGAGGGGAACCGTGCCAGACCTACGACGTAGTTGTTACCAGCTGCTCTTGGTGACGCCGGGAAGCTCGCCACGGTGTGCCATCTCGCGAACGCAGATACGGCACAGGCCGAACTTGCGGTACACGGAGTGCGGGCGACCGCACTTCTGGCAGCGAGTGTAGGCGCGAACCGCGAACTTAGGCTTTGCGGCTGCCTTGTTGACCAGGGCCTTCTTCGCCATATCAGTTCTGCTCCTTGAAGGGGAAGCCGAGACGGCGCAGCAGGGAGCGGCCCTCGTCATCGGTCGTCGCCGTCGTCACGATCGTGATGTCCATACCGCGGACGCGATCGATCTTGTCCTGGTCGATCTCGTGGAACATCGACTGCTCCGTGAGACCGAAGGTGTAGTTGCCGTGTCCGTCGAACTGCTTGGGCGACAGGCCGCGGAAGTCGCGGATACGCGGCAGCGCGATGGACAGCAGGCGGTCGAGGAACTCCCACATGCGCTCGCCGCGCAGCGTGACGTGCGCGCCGATCGGCATGCCCTCACGCAGCTTGAACTGAGCGATGGACTTGCGGGCCTTGGTGACCTGCGGCTTCTGGCCGGTGATGGCCGAGAGGTCGCGGATGGCACCCTCGATGAGCTTCGAGTCCTTGGCCGCGTCGCCGACACCCATGTTGACGACGATCTTCGTCAGTCGTGCAACCTGGTTGACGTTCTCGTGGCCGAACTCCTCGAGGAGGCCGGCGACGATCTCGTCGCGGTAGCGCTGCTTGAGACGCGCGATCTCCGGGGCTTGCAGTTCAGTGCTCATCAGATGTCCTTACCGGAACGCTTGGCGACGCGCACGCGGACGTTACGCGTACGGCCGTCACGCTCGACCTCTTCGGTGCGGTACCCGACGCGGGTGCCCTTCTTGGTCTCCGGGTCGACGACCATCACGTTGCTCACGTGGATCGGCGCCTCGACGACCTCGATGCCACCGGTACGCGTCCCACGCTGGGACTGACCCACCTTGGTGTGCTTCGTGACGCGGTTGATGCCCTCGACGATCACGCGGTCGGAGTCCGTGAGGACCTCGAGCACGCGACCCTGCTGGGTGCGGTCCTTGCCAGAGATGACGACCACCAGGTCGCCCTTCTTGATCTTCGCCATGTTCAGAGCACCTCCGGAGCCAGCGAGATGATCTTCATGAACCGCTTGTCGCGCAGCTCGCGGCCCACGGGGCCGAAGATGCGCGTGCCACGGGGCTCGCCGTCGTTCTTGAGGATCACGGCCGCGTTCTCGTCAAACTTGATGTAGGAACCGTCCGGACGACGGCGCTCCTTGGCGGTGCGGACGATGACCGCCTTCACGACATCGCCCTTCTTCACGTTGCCGCCGGGGATAGCGTCCTTGACGGTTGCGACGATGACGTCGCCGATTCCGGCGTAGCGACGGCCCGAACCACCGAGAACACGGATGCAGAGAATCTCCTTCGCACCCGTGTTGTCGGCGACGCGAAGTCGCGACTCCTGCTGGATCATGTAATGAACTCCTGTCGTCGAGCCGGTTCTCGCTGAGCGAGCCTTGCCGAACGGATAGCTGTCAGTGCCGGGTCCCTTGCGGGTGAACCGGCCAGGCGCGGCGGGGTACCGCCACCCTGTCTACTGGTTGCCGCACCTTGGTGCGGCCCGAGACCGGTCGTGACGGGCGGGACCCCGCCCGTCACGACCTGGTAGGCCGCAGGGCCTACTTGGCCTTCTCGAGGATCTCCACCAGGCGCCACCGCTTGGTCGCGGACAGCGGGCGGGTCTCCATGATAAGGACGAGGTCACCGACGCCGGCAGCATTCTGCTCGTCGTGGACCTTGACCTTGCTCGTGCGCCGGATGACCTTGCCGTAGAGCGGGTGCTTGACCCGGTCCTCGACCTCGATCACGACGGTCTTGTCCATCTTGTCGCTCACCACGTAGCCGCGCCGCGTCTTGCGGTTGGCGCGCTGGTCAGCGGCCGTCTCGGTCACCGGTGCGGCGTTCGTTGCGTTCTCGCTCATTCCAGCCTCACTCACTCACGCTCGGTGCGGTACGGATACCGAGCTCGCGCTCACGCAGGATCGTGTAGATCCGCGCGATGTCGCGACGCACGGCCTTCAGGCGACCGTGGCTCTCCAGCTGACCGGTGGCCGACTGGAAGCGGAGGTTGAAAAGCTCCTCCTTGGCCTTCTTCAGCTCGGCGACGAGCTTCTCGTCATCGAACGTGTCCAGCTCGCTCGAACCCAGTTCCTTGGTTCCGATAGCCATCAGTTGCCACCACCCTCGCGCACCACGAAACGGCACTTCATCGGGAGCTTGTGGATCGCGCGGCGCATGGCCTCGCGAGCCAGGGGCTCCGGTACACCGGCCAGCTCGAAGATGATACGGCCGGGCTTGACGTTGGAGATCCACCACTCGGGCGAACCCTTACCAGAACCCATGCGGGTCTCCGCCGGCTTCTTGGTCAGCGGACGGTCCGGGTAGATGTTGATCCAGACCTTTCCGCCTCGCTTGATGTGGCGGGTCATCGCGATACGAGCAGCCTCGATCTGGCGGTTCGTGACGTACGCAGGCTCGAGAGCCTGGATGCCGAACTCGCCGAACGCGATCTGGTTGCCACCCTTCGAGGCGCCGGAGCGCGAGGGGTGGTGCTGCTTGCGGTGCTTCAGCCTGCGCGGGATCAGCATGCTCAGGCCTCCGTTCCGGACTCAGGAGCCTTCTCGGCGACAGGTGCCTCCGCCCCTGCAGCTGCAGGTGCCTCGGACTGTGCCGGACGCTCGTTGCGACGACCAGCACCGCGACGGTCTCCACCACGGTCAGGACGGTCGCCACCGCGGGGGCCACCACGGCCCTGGCGGGGAGCGGCGGTCGCCTGCTGCGCAGCGAACTCCTTCTCGGTCATGTCGCCCTTGTAGATCCACACCTTGACGCCGATACGGCCGAAGGTGGTGCGGGCCTCGAAGAAGCCGTAGTCGATGTTCGCGCGGAGCGTGTGCAGCGGCACACGGCCTTCGCGGTAGAACTCCGAGCGGCTCATCTCGGCGCCGCCGAGACGACCCGAGCACTGGACACGGATGCCCTTGGCGCCGGCGCGCTGCGCGGACTGCATGCCCTTGCGCATCGCACGACGGAAGGACACGCGGCTCGCGAGCTGCTCCGCGATCCCCTGGGCCACGAGCTGAGCATCGATCTCAGCGTTCTTGACCTCGAGGATGTTGAGCTGGACCTGCTTGCCCGTGAGCTTCTCGAGCTCGCCGCGGATGCGGTCTGCCTCTGCGCCACGGCGGCCGATGACGATGCCCGGACGTGCGGTGTGGATGTCCACACGAACACGGTCGCGGGTGCGCTCGATCTCGACCTTGGAGATGCCGGCACGCTCGAGGCCCGTGGCCATGAGCTTGCGGATCTGGACGTCCTCACGGACGTAGTCGCGGTACCGCTGTCCGGGCTTGGTGCTGTCGGCGAACCAACGCGACCGGTGGTCGGTGGTGATGCCGAGGCGGTACCCGTGCGGGTGAACCTTCTGTCCCACTATCGGGCCCTTCCCTTCGTGTCTTCGCGCGGAACGAGAACCACGGTGATGTGGCTCGTCCGCTTGAGGATCTGGCTCGCGCGCCCCTGAGCGCGAGGCCGGAACCGCTTGAGGGTCGGGCCCTCGTCCACGAACGCCTGGGCAACGACGAGCTCCTGCTCGTCGAATGCCACGCTCGCGCGGTCGGCCTTCACCCGTGCGTTCGCGATCGCGCTCTCCACGACCTTGCGGATGGGCTCACTCGCGGCCTGCGGTGCGAACTTCAGCACCGCGACGGCCTCGGTGGCCTGCTTGCCACGGATGAGGTCCACGACGCGCCGGGCCTTCTGGGGCGTGACACGGACGAACCGCGCCTGCGCCTTGGCTTCCATTGCTGTCCTGCCTTCTTGTCTCGTCATGACGTTCGGAGTCGTCGTCTCTTGATCTGCGTCTGCACGCAGATCAGCGACGACGGCCCTTCTTGTCGTCCTTCACGTGGCCGCGGAAGGTCCGGGTGGGTGCGAACTCGCCGAGCTTGTGGCCAACCATCGACTCGGTGACGAACACCGGAGTGTGCTTGCGTCCGTCGTGCACGGCAAAAGTGTGACCGAGGAAGTCGGGCGTGATGACCGACCGACGGGACCAGGTCTTGATGACGTTCTTGGTCCCCTTCTCGTTCTGGACGTCCACCTTCTTCTGAAGGTGTCCATCGACGAAGGGGCCCTTCTTCAGGCTGCGTGGCATCTGTCAGGCTCCTATCAGCGCTTCTTGCCGGTACGGCGACGACGCACGATCAGCTTGTCGCTCGGCTTGTTGGGACGGCGGGTACGACCTTCGGCCTGGCCCCAGGGGCTGACCGGGTGACGTCCACCGGAGGTCTTGCCTTCACCACCACCGTGAGGGTGGTCGATCGGGTTCATGGCGACACCACGGACGGAGGGGCGCTTGCCCTTCCAACGCATACGGCCGGCCTTGCCCCAGTTGATGTTCGACTGCTCGGCGTTGCCCACCTCGCCGACCGTCGCGCGGCAGCGCAGGTCGACGTTGCGGATCTCACCGGACGGCATACGCAGCTGGGCGTAGGGTCCGTCCTTGGCGACGAGCTGCACGGAGGCACCAGCCGAACGGGCGATCTTCGCGCCGCCACCGGGCTTGAGCTCGATGGCGTGGATGACCGTACCGGTCGGGATGTTGCGCAACGGCAGGTTGTTGCCGGGCTTGATGTCGGCGCCGGCGCCGTTCTCGATGACGTCGCCCTGCTTCAGCTTGTTCGGCGCGATGATGTAGCGCTTCTCGCCGTCCGCGTAGTGCAGGAGCGCGATGCGTGCCGTGCGGTTGGGGTCGTACTCGATGTGAGCGACCTTCGCGGGCACGCCGTCCTTGTCGTGACGACGGAAGTCGATGACTCGGTATGCGCGCTTGTGGCCACCACCCTTGTGACGGGTGGTGATGCGACCGGTGCTGTTGCGGCCACCGCTCTTGGTGAGCGGACGGACCAGCGACTTCTCCGGCTGCGAGCGCGTGATCTCGACGAAGTCGGCAACGCTCGAGCCGCGGCGGCCGGGCGTCGTCGGCTTGTACTTACGGATTCCCATGGGGATCTGTCCTCAATCTGCTCTCGTCCGGCCTCAGCCGACCGGCCCGCCGAAGATGTCGATCGTGCCCTCGCGGAGGGTGATGATCGCACGCTTGGTGTCCTTGCGCTTGCCCAGTCCGAAACGCGTCCGCCGGGTCTTGCCCTTGCGGTTGATCGTGTTCACGGAGGCAACCTTGACCGAGAAGATCTGCTCGACAGCGATCTTGATCTCGGTCTTGTTGGCCCGCGGGTCCACGAGGAAGGTGTACTTACCCTCGTCGAGGAGCCCGTAGCTCTTCTCGGAGACCACCGGCGCGAGCAGGATGTCGCGGGGGTCCTTCGTCACGGCGGTCACTTCGCGGCCTCCTCGGCCTCGTCAGCTGCTTCCGACTCGGACGCGACGGCCTTGACCGACGAGCCCGTGGCGGGTCCGGCGAGGAACGCAGCGAGTGCGCCCTCGGTGAAGACCACGTCGTCGGAGACCAGCACGTCGTAGGTGTTCAACTGGTCAGCGACCAGGAGGTGCACCTGCTCCGCGTTGCGGAGGGACTTGCTCGTCAGCTCGTCGCCGCGCTCCAGCACCACGAGCACGTGCTTGCGGGGAGAGAGGTTGGCGAGCGAGGAGATCGCGGCCTTGGTCGACGGCTGGCCGTCGATCCCGAAGCCGGACACGACGTGGACACGGCCTGCACGAGCCCGGTCGGAGAGGGCGCCGCGCAGGGCAGCAGCCTTCATCTTCTTGGGGGTGCGCTGGCTGTAGTCGCGCGGCGTCGGGCCGTGAACGACCCCACCGCCGGCGAACTGAGGCGCACGGGTCGAACCCTGACGGGCGCGGCCGGTGCCCTTCTGCTTGTACGGCTTGCGTCCACCACCGCGGACCTCGCCGCGGCTCTTGGTGTCGTGCGTGCCCTGACGGGCTGCAGCGAGCTGCGCGACGACAACCTGGTGGATCAGCGGGACGTTCGTCTGGACGTCGAACACCTCGGCGGGAAGCTCGGCGGTGCCGGCCTTCTTGCCCGTGGCGTCGAGGACGTCAACAGTGAGAGCTGCCATGAGTGTCATGCTCCCTTCACGGCGCTACGCACGAGGACGACGCCGCCCTTGGGGCCGGGCACTGCGCCCTTGACGAGCAGCAGACCCTTCTCTGCGTCGACCGCGTGGACGGTCAGGTTCTGCGTGGTCTGCTGGTCGAAACCCATGCGACCAGCCATGCGCACGCCCTTGAAGACTCGACCCGGGGTCGAGGCCCCACCGATCGAACCAGGCTTGCGGTGGTTACGGTGTGCACCGTGGGAGGCAGGCGCGCCGTGGAAGCCGTGACGCTTCATGACACCGGCCGTGCCCTTGCCCTTGGTGGTGCCCTGGACGTCGACCTTCGCGCCGGCCGTGAAGACCTCCGCGGTGATCTCCTGGCCGAGGGTGTACTCACCGGCGTTGGTCGTGCGGACCTCGGTCACGTGACGGCGCGGCGTGACGCCGGCCTTCTCGAAGTGACCCTTGAGGGGCTTCGTGACCTTGCGCGGGTCGATCTGGCCTGCAGCCAGCTGGACCGCGCTGTAGCCGTCGACCTCGTCGGTACGGACCTGGGTCACGACGTTCGTGCCCACGGCAACGACCGTGACGGGAACCAGGCGACCGGCCTCGTCCCAGAGCTGGGTCATGCCGAGCTTCGTGCCGAGCACGGCCGTGACGGGCCGCTCGTTCTGCTGGGGGGTAGTCATGTTGTCCTCCCGCCTCAGAGCTTGATCTCGATGTTCACGTCCGCAGGCAGGTCGAGACGCATGAGCGAGTCGACGGCCTTCGGAGTGGGATCGATGATGTCGATAAGCCGCTTGTGCGTGCGCATCTCGAAGTGCTCGCGGCTGTCCTTGTACTTGTGAGGCGACCGGATGACGCAGAAGACGTTCTTCTCCGTCGGCAGCGGCACCGGGCCCACGACCGTTGCACCAGCGCGGGTGACAGTGTCGACGATCTTGCGCGCCGAGCTGTCAATCACCTCGTGGTCGTAGGACTTGAGCCGGATGCGGATCTTCTGTCCCGCCATGGCGTCGTCTGACTCTCTCTCTCGAACCGCTAGCTGTCCGACCCCCGCGCTCGGGCGTGTCGCCTATCGCGACCTACCCAGCGCACGCACCGAGGAACGGTGCAGGGCCGTTGGATATGTGAACCGCTCACGCATCGGGCCAACTTCTGGCGCCCGACGGCGTCACAGCCGTTCACAACGTTGTCGAGCCTGTGCAGAACCTGAGCTCCGCGGGGTCCTCGATCCGTATCGACAGAGAGTTCAACCCGCGGCAACCCCGGAATACCGAGGTCCGCATGCTTAGCGGTTCAACACACTGTTCGACACATGAAAGAGCGCACCCGTAACAGGCAACCTGAACAGTCTGCCACAGGAAGCCGTGGAAGACCAATCATGGTGCGTGTGACTCTGCCCTCAGAGGGACTGTCCCCACGCTCCGACCGACACGCTCACGCGCAGTGCGGGCTTGTCGGTCCCTCTAGGGTAACCGCCCGGACGGGCCTCGCAGGACGAAGTGACCGCCCTCACACCCGCGATCGGCCCGGCATTGGGAACCATGGACCGCCCACGCGCGCCTCACCTGCATCGATGCGACGCGACGACGCCCCCACCAGATTCCAGATCGGTGGGAGATCACACCGCCGGAACCTGCCGATCCGCCCCGCACGCCCCCGCTCGAGGCGCCTCGCACGACCGGACACGACCCCAGGCCGGCGGTGAGTCGCTCGATGGAGCCTCGCTCTGCCCTCTCGCCCGCGACCGCACGGAGCGACGGCGCCCACCGGCTCGTCAGGCGACTCGACGTCCGCGGGCGGTCCCTGGCAGCTCGACCTTCGACATCAGGCCCACCGGCACCAGTACGCGAGGACGCCGGCGTCGCGGCGCGCCGTCGGCGTCCGGGTCAGGCACGGCCGGCCAGGCGTCCGGGGACGACGAAGGGCCCGGGTACCTTGCGGTACCCGGGCCCTTCGGTCAATCCACCCCGGCTCCCCGAGCGCGAGGCTCAGGAGCTGCCGGGGTGGATCAGGTGGTCAGAAGATCACTTGATGATCTTCGTGACACGGCCCGAACCGACCGTACGGCCGCCCTCACGGATGGCGAAGCCGAGGCCCTCCTCCATGGCGATCGGCTGGATCAGCGCGACCGTCATCTCGGTGTTGTCACCAGGCATGACCATCTCGGTGCCCTCGGGCAGCGTGATGACGCCGGTGACGTCCGTGGTGCGGAAGTAGAACTGCGGACGGTAGTTCGAGTAGAACGGGTTGTGACGCCCACCCTCGTCCTTGCCCAGGATGTAGACCTGAGCCTCGAAGTCGGTGTGCGGGGTGATCGAACCCGGCTTGACGACGACCTGGCCGCGCTCGACGTCCTCGCGCTTGATGCCGCGGAGCAGCAGACCGGTGTTGTCGCCGGCCTGAGCCTCGTCCATCTGCTTGTGGAACGTCTCGATACCCGTGACCGTGGTCTTCTGCGGGTTGCGGATGCCGACGATCTCGACCTCGGAGTTGACCGCGAGGGTGCCGCGCTCGACCTTGCCGGTGACGACGGTGCCACGACCGGTGATCGTGAAGACGTCCTCGACAGGCATGAGGAAGGGCTTGTCGAGCTCACGGACGGGCTCGGGGACGTTCTCGTCCACGGCCTCCATGAGCGCCTCGACGGACTTGACCCACTCGGGGTCGCCCTCGAGAGCCTTCAGACCGGAGACGCGGACCACGGGGGCCTCGTCGCCGTCGAAGCCCTGCGACGAGAGGAGCTCACGCACCTCCATCTCGACGAGCTCGAGGATTTCCTCGTCCTCGACCATGTCGGACTTGTTCAGCGCGACCAGCAGGTAGGGGACACCCACCTGGCGGGCGAGCAGAACGTGCTCACGCGTCTGGGCCATGGGGCCGTCGGTCGCCGCGACCACGAGGATCGCGCCGTCCATCTGAGCGGCACCGGTGATCATGTTCTTGATGTAGTCGGCGTGCCCGGGAGCGTCGACGTGAGCGTAGTGACGCTTCTCCGTCTCGTACTCGATGTGCGCGATGTTGATCGTGATACCGCGCTGCTTCTCTTCCGGAGCCTTGTCGATCTCGTCGAACTTGAACTCGGGGTTCACGTCCGGGTACTTGTCGTGCAGCACCTTGGAGATCGCTGCCGTCAGGGTCGTCTTACCGTGGTCGACGTGACCGATGGTGCCGACATTGACGTGCGGCTTGGTCCGCTCGAACTTGGCCTTCGCCACTGGGGTCCTCCTGGGACTTGGGTAGTTGTGCCGAACGATGCAGATGCACAAGACATCTGCGGGGCGTGCGGGTCGCTACAGGTTGATGGTTGTTACAGGGTCTTCGACCTGTGGGGACTCACTCGCCCCGGGTCTTCTTGATGATCTCTTCGGCAACGTTCCGAGGGACCTCGGCATAGCTGTCGAATGACATCGAGTACACAGCACGACCCTGGGTCTTGGACCGCAGGTCGCCGATGTACCCGAACATCTCGGACAACGGTACTTGAGCACGGATGACCTTGACACCCGTCGCGTCCTCCATGGACTGGATCATGCCGCGACGAGAGTTGAGGTCACCGATCACGTCGCCCATGTACTCCTCGGGCGTACGCACCTCGACCGCCATGACCGGCTCCAGCAGAACCGGGTCCGCCCGCTTGACGCCCTCCTTGAGGACCATCGAGCCGGCAATCTTGAATGCCATCTCCGAGGAGTCGACATCATGGTACGCGCCGTCGATGAGCGTAGCCTTCACGCCCACGAGCGGGAAGCCGGCGAGGACACCCAGCTGGAGGGCGGCCTGGATACCGGCGTCGACCGACGGGATGTACTCACGCGGGATGCGACCACCGGTGACGGCGTTCTTGAACTCGTAGAGCTCGCCGCCCTCGGTCAGGTCGAGAGGCTCGAAGGTGACCTGCACCTTGGCGAACTGACCCGAACCACCGGTCTGCTTCTTGTGCGTGTAGTCGATCTTCTCCGCCGCGCGGCGGATGGTCTCGCGGTACGCGACCTGCGGCTTGCCGACGTTCGCCTCGACGTTGAACTCGCGACGCATGCGGTCGACGAGGATGTCGAGGTGGAGCTCGCCCATGCCGCCGATGACGGTCTGGCCGGTCTCCTCGTCGAGCTTGACGCGGAAGGTCGGGTCCTCCTCGGCGAGCTTCTGGATGGCGACCGAGAGCTTCTCCTGGTCGGCCTTCGTCTTGGGCTCGATGGCCACGTCGATGACGGGCTCCGGGAAGGTCATCGACTCGAGGACCACGGGGTTCGCGATGTCACACAGGGTGTCACCGGTCGTCGTGTCCTTGAGGCCGATGAACGCGTAGATGTGGCCGGCGCTGCCGAGCTCGACCGCGTTCTCCTTGTTGGAGTGCATCTGGAAGATCTTGCCCAGACGCTCCTTCTTGCCCTTGGTCGCGTTGAGCACCTGGGTGCCCGGCGTGACCTGGCCGGAGTAGACGCGGACGTACGTCAGCTTGCCGAAGAACGGGTGCGAGGCGACCTTGAACGCCAGGGCCGCGAAGGGCTCCGTGGCGTCGGGGTGGCGCTCGACGATCTTCTCCTCGTCCTTGACGTCGTGACCGTTGATGGCCGGGACGTCGAGGGGCGAGGGGAGGTAGTCGATGACCGCGTCGAGCATCGGCTGGACGCCCTTGTTCTTGAACGCGGAGCCGCACAGGACGGGGAAGGCCTCGCCCGAGACGGTGAGCTTGCGGATCGCGGACTTGATCTCCGCGATCGTCAGCTCTTCACCGTTGAGGTACTTCTCGAGAAGCTCCTCGTCGGCCTCGGCGACGTTCTCGACGAGCTCGGCACGGTAGGTCTTGGCCTTCTCGAGGAGGTCCGCGGGGATCTCCTCGATCTCGTAGGCCTCGCCCATCTTGGTCTCGCCGCGCCAGACGAGCGCGCGCATCTCGAGCAGGTCGACGACGCCCGTGAACTCGCTCTCCGAGCCGATCGGCAGCTGGATGACCAGCGGCTTGGCCTTGAGGCGGTTCACGATGGTGTCGACCGTGAAGTAGAAGTCCGCGCCGAGCTTGTCCATCTTGTTGACGAAGCAGATGCGCGGGACGTTGTACTTGTCGGCCTGGCGCCAGACGGTCTCGGACTGGGGCTCGACGCCCTCCTTGCCGTCGAAGACAGCAACAGCGCCGTCGAGCACGCGCAGGGAGCGCTCGACCTCGACCGTGAAGTCCACGTGGCCCGGGGTGTCGATGATGTTGATCTGGTTCTTGTTCCAGAAGCAGGTCACGGCGGCAGACGTGATCGTGATGCCGCGCTCCTTCTCCTGCTCCATCCAGTCGGTCGTCGACGCGCCGTCGTGCGTCTCACCGATCTTGTAGTTCACCCCGGTGTAGAACAGGATGCGCTCGGTGGTCGTGGTCTTACCGGCATCGATGTGGGCCATGATGCCGATGTTGCGGACCTTGTTCAGGTCGGTCAGCACGTCGTGTGCCACGGGTACTTCCCCTTTGTGTGGGTTGAGTCGGGGGCGATGCTTCGACCGAGAGGCCGGCTGGACCCGCCGACGGCCCCGGGGGTGAACCCCCAGGGCCGGTCGGTCGGACTACCAGCGGTAGTGCGCGAAGGCCTTGTTGGACTCGGCCATCTTGTGCATGTCCTCGCGACGCTTGACCGCGGCACCGAGGCCGTTGCTCGCGTCGAGGATCTCGTTCATGAGGCGCTCGGTCATGGTCTTCTCGCGACGGGCGCGCGAGTAGTCCGTGAGCCAGCGCAGCGCGAGCGTCGTGGAACGCGTGGGGCGCACCTCGACGGGGACCTGGTAGGTCGCGCCACCGACACGGCGAGAGCGGACCTCGAGGGCCGGGCGCACGTTCTCGAGCGCACGCTTGAGGACGACGACGGGGTCGCCGTCGGTCTTCGCGCGGACACCCTCGAGGGCACCGTAGACGATCGCCTCGGCGGTCGACTTCTTGCCGTCCAGGAGGACCTTGTTGATGAGCTGCGTGACGACCGGGGAACCGTAGACAGGGTCGACGATGAGCGGCCGCTTCGGGGCGGGGCCCTTACGAGGCATTAGCTCTTCTCCTTCTTGGCGCCGTAGCGGCTGCGAGCCTGCTTGCGGTTCTTGACGCCCTGGGTGTCGAGTGCGCCACGGACGATCTTGTAGCGGACACCGGGGAGGTCCTTCACACGGCCGCCGCGGACGAGCACGATGGAGTGCTCCTGGAGGTTGTGGCCGACACCGGGGATGTACGCGGTGACCTCGACCTGCGAGGACAGCTTCACGCGTGCGACCTTGCGCAGTGCGGAGTTCGGCTTCTTGGGGGTGGTGGTGTACACACGCGTGCACACACCACGCCGCTGCGGGGAACCCTTGAGGGCGGGAGTCTTGGACTTCCCGACCTTCGAGGTCCGCCCCTTGCGGACGAGCTGCTGGATCGTAGGCACTACGTCTCCGTGTCTTCTCGAGCTGGACCGGGGCGAACCCCGGCGGTGGTCTACGGGCTGTGGGCGCCGACGGCAAACGGCACCTGCGACGCAGAGCGTCGCAATCGCCACGTACCACCGGCTCGATGGTCCGGGCCCCGAACCACGGATCATCCGAGGAACACAGGGACCGGAATGCTCGCGCACTCACATCGGCTCGCTGGAGAACACCACAGCGAGCCCGACGGCGCGGGCACGGTCATTCACGATACCTGCCAGTTGGCAGGTAGTCAAAGCGAGAGGGGGTGGTCGCGGCGCGTCGAACGCGCCACGACCACCCCCTGTGCTACTCGCTCCCCCGCGGCCCGACGACGAGACGTCGCCGGGCTGCGGGGACAGGATCAGCGGTAGTCGCCGAAGTCCAGGTCCTCGAGCGGGATCGCCTCGCCGGAGCCCATGCCGAGCCCCTGGAAGTCGATCTCGTCGTAGCCGAAGCTCGGGTAGAGCTCGGTCTTGGCCTGCTCGGTGGGCTCGACCTCGACGTTGCGGTAGCGGGGCAGACCCGTACCGGCCGGGATGAGCTTACCGAGGATGACGTTCTCCTTGAGGCCGAGGAGCGGGTCACGACGACCGCTCATCGCTGCCTCGGTGAGGACGCGCGTCGTCTCCTGGAAGGAGGCCGCCGAGAGCCACGAGTCGGTCGCGAGCGACGCCTTCGTGATCCCCATGAGCTCGGGACGGCCGGAGGCCGGCTGGCCACCCTCCGCCACGGCCCGACGGTTGAGGTCCTCGAAACGTCCACGCTCGGCCAGCTCGCCCGGGAGCAGCTGCGAGTCGCCCGAGTCCAGCACGGTCACGCGACGCAGCATCTGCCGCACGATGACCTCGATGTGCTTGTCGTGGATGTCCACGCCCTGGGAGCGGTAGACCTCCTGGACCTCGTCCACCAGGTGCTTCTGGGTGGCACGGGGGCCGAGGATGCGCAGGACCTTCTTGGGGTCGACCGCACCCTGGACCAGCTGGGTACCGACCTCGACGTGGTCGCCGTCGCTGACGAGGAGGCGCGAACGCTTCGTCACCGGGTAGGCGAGCTCTTCCGAGCCGTCGTCGGGGGTCAGGACGATGCGGCGCGTGCGCTCCGCCTCGTCGATCGTGATCCGACCCGAGAACTCCGCGATGGGGCCCTCACCCTTCGGGGTACGTGCCTCGAAGAGCTCGGTCACACGGGGCAGACCCTGCGTGATGTCGTCCGCGGAGGCCACACCACCGGTGTGGAACGTACGCATCGTCAGCTGGGTACCGGGCTCACCGATCGACTGGGCCGCGATGATGCCGACGGCCTCGCCGATGTCGACGAGCTTGCCCGTGGCCAGCGAACGGCCGTAGCACTTGGCGCACGTACCGACGCGGGACTCGCAGGTCAGGACCGAGCGGACCTTGACCGTGTCGATCCCGGCAGCGAGGAGCGCGTCGATGACCAGGTCACCGGCGTCCTCACCACCCTTGGCGATGAGGTTGCCGTCGGCGTCCTGCACGTCGGAGGCCAGCGTGCGGGAGTAGATGCTCGTTTCGACCTTGTCGTGACGGACCAGGCGGTCGCCGATCTTCTCCCCGACGGGCAGCGTCAGACCACGCTCGGTGCCGCAGTCCTCCTCGCGGACGATGACGTCCTGCGACACGTCGACCAGACGACGGGTCAGGTAACCCGAGTCGGCCGTACGCAGGGCGGTGTCGGCGAGGCCCTTACGGGCACCGTGCGTCGCGATGAAGTACTCGAGGACCGAGAGGCCCTCACGGTAGTTGGACTTGATCGGGCGAGGGATGATCTCACCCTTCGGGTTCGCCACGAGGCCGCGCATACCGGCGATCTGACGGACCTGCATCCAGTTACCACGAGCACCCGAGCCGACCATCGTGTAGACGGTGTTGCGCTCGGGGAAGCTCGCGCGCATCGCGGTGGCGACCTTGTCGGTGGCCTGGGTCCAGATCTCGATGAGCTCCTGACGGCGCTCGTCGTCCGTGATCAGACCACGCTCGTACTCCTGCTGGACCTTGAGCGCACGAGCCTCGTGCTCCTCCAGGATCGCGGCCTTCTCGCTCGGCGTCGCGACGTCGGAGATCGCGATGGTGACACCCGAACGGGTGGCCCAGCGGAAGCCGGCCTCCTTGAGGGCGTCGAGCGAGGCAGCGACCTCGACCTTGGGGTAGGTCTCGGCCAGCTCGTTGACGATCGTCGAGAGCTTCTTCTTGTCGACGATCCCGTTGACGTAGCCGTAGCTGACGGGGAGCGTCTCGTTGAAGAGCGCGCGGCCGAGCGTCGTCGCGAAGACGAACGGCTCGCCCGGGACGAAGCCCTCGGGGGCGTCGCCCTCGGCGAAGACGAGGCCGTCCATGCGGATGCTGACCTCGGCGTTCAGGTCCAGCGTCCCACCGTCGAAGGCCATGATGGCCTCGGCGACGGAACTGAACGCACGCCCTGCACCCTTGGCATCCTTCTTGTCGTTCGTCAGGTGGTATAGGCCGATGATCATGTCCTGCGAGGGCATGGTCACCGGACGGCCGTCCGACGGCTTCAGGATGTTGTTGCTCGAGAGCATGAGGATGCGGGCCTCGGCCTGGGCCTCGGCCGACAGCGGCAGGTGCACGGCCATCTGGTCACCGTCGAAGTCCGCGTTGAACGCGGCACACACGAGCGGGTGCAGGTGGATGGCCTTGCCCTCGACCAGCTGGGGCTCGAACGCCTGGATACCGAGACGGTGCAGCGTCGGTGCACGGTTGAGCAGCACCGGGTGCTCGGTGATGACCTCTTCGAGGACGTCCCACACGACCGGGCGCGCGCGCTCGACCATGCGCTTGGCGCTCTTGATGTTCTGCGCGTGGTTCAGGTCCACGAGGCGCTTCATCACGAAGGGCTTGAAGAGCTCGAGGGCCATCTGCTTCGGCAGACCGCACTGGTGCAGCTTGAGCTGCGGGCCGACCACGATGACCGAACGGCCCGAGTAGTCGACACGCTTGCCGAGCAGGTTCTGACGGAATCGACCCTGCTTGCCCTTGAGCATGTCGGAGATCGACTTCAGCGGACGGTTGCCGGGGCCCGTGACCGGGCGACCACGACGGCCGTTGTCGAAGAGCGAGTCCACAGCTTCCTGCAGCATGCGCTTCTCGTTGTTGACGATGATCTCCGGGGCGCCCAGGTCGAGAAGACGCTTGAGGCGGTTGTTCCGGTTGATCACGCGGCGGTACAGGTCGTTCAGGTCCGAGGTCGCGAAGCGGCCACCGTCGAGCTGCACCATGGGGCGCAGGTCCGGCGGGATGACCGGGACGGCGTCCAGCACCATGCCCGTGGGCGAGTTCGTGGTCGTCAGGAACGCGTTGACGACCTTGAGGCGCTTGAGCGCACGGGTCTTCTTCTGGCCCTTGCCCGAGCGGATGATCTCGCGCAGGAGGTCGGCCTCGGCAGCCAGGTCGAAGTCCTGGAGACGCTTCTGGATCGCCGCGGCGCCCATCGAGCCCTCGAAGTAGTTGCCGTAGCGGTCCTGGAGGGCGCGGTACAGCATCTCGTCGCCCTCGAGGTCGGCG
The DNA here is from genome assembly GCF_001428945.1 of Oerskovia sp. Root918. Lineage (NCBI taxonomy): Bacteria > Bacillati > Actinomycetota > Actinomycetes > Micrococcales > Cellulomonadaceae > Oerskovia > Oerskovia sp. Root918. The sequence goes on along the minus strand of NZ_LMJG01000016.1, from coordinate 49,558 downwards.
ACCTTGAGGTTCTTGAAACGGTCCCAGACCTGGTCCAGGCGGTCGAGCTCGGCGTCGGAACGCTTGCGGATCGCCGCCATCTCGCGCTCGGCCGAGTCGCGGACCTTGCGGCGGGCGTCGGCGCGAGCGCCCTCGGCCTCGAGCGCGGCCAGGTCGGCCTCGAGCTTCTGGGCACGGGTGTTGATGTCGTTGTCGCGACGGTCCGTGATCTCCTTCTTCTCCAGGTCGATCTCGTTCTGGAGGTTGGGGAGGTCTTCCTGACGGCCCTCGACGTCGACCGACGTGATCATGTACGCGGCGAAGTAGATGACCTTCTCGAGGTCCTTCGGCGCGAGGTCGAGGAGGTAACCGAGGCGGGAGGGCACACCCTTGAAGAACCAGATGTGCGTGACAGGAGCGGCGAGCTCGATGTGGCCCATGCGCTCGCGGCGCACCTTCGAGCGCGTCACCTCGACGCCGCAGCGCTCGCAGATGATGCCCTTGAAGCGCACGCGCTTGTACTTGCCGCAGTAGCACTCCCAGTCACGGGTGGGACCGAAGATCTTCTCGCAGAAGAGCCCGTCCTTCTCCGGCTTGAGGGTGCGGTAGTTGATGGTCTCAGGCTTCTTGACCTCGCCGTGAGACCAGTCACGGATGTCGTCTGCCGTGGCCAGTCCGATACGCAGCTCGTCGAAGACATTGACGTCGAGCAAGGTGGTCCTACTTCCTTCGTCTGCCGGCCTGTCCGGGGTTCGTCCCGGCCGGCGCGGTGGAGGTGCTACAGAGTGTCGGGTGGCGGTGGGGGCGGTCGTTCGTCACGAACGCCCCCACCGCTTCCGAGATCAGATCTCGTCGATGCTGGATGCTGCGTTGGGGCGACGCGAGAGGTCGATGCCGAGCTCCTCGGCAGCGCGGTACACGTCGTCGTCCGACTCACGCATCTCGATGGAGACACCGTCGCTGGAGAGCACCTCGACGTTCAGGCACAGCGACTGCATCTCCTTGAGGAGAACCTTGAAGGACTCCGGGATGCCCGAGTCGGGGATGTTCTCGCCCTTGACGATCGCCTCGTAGACCTTGACACGGCCCGGGACGTCGTCGGACTTGATCGTCAGCAGCTCCTGGAGGGTGTACGCCGCGCCATAAGCCTCGAGCGCCCACACCTCCATCTCGCCGAAACGCTGTCCACCGAACTGCGCCTTACCACCCAGCGGCTGCTGCGTGATCATGGAGTACGGACCGGTCGAGCGGGCGTGGATCTTGTCGTCCACCAGGTGGTGGAGCTTCAGGATGTACATGTAGCCCACGGAGACCGGCTCCGGGAACGGCTCGCCGGAGCGGCCGTCGAACAGACGGGCCTTGCCGTCGCGCCCGACCATGCGGTTGCCGTCACGGTTCGGCAGCGTCGTGGAGAGCAGACCCGTGAGGGCTTCCTCCTCGAGGCCGTCGAAGACCGGGGTGGCCACGGGGCGACCGGGCTCGGACGATGCCGCGACGACGGGGAGGCGCTCCTTCCAGGAGAGGTCGCCCTCGCCTGCTGCGCCGTCCGTCTGCGAGATGTCCCAGCCCTGCTTGGCGACCCACCCGAGGTGGGTCTCGAGGACCTGGCCGACGTTCATACGACCGGGGACACCCAGCGGGTTGAGGATGACGTCCACGGGGGTGCCGTCCTCGAGGAAGGGCATGTCCTCGACCGGGAGGATCTTCGAGATGACACCCTTGTTGCCGTGACGGCCGGCGAGCTTGTCGCCGTCCGTGATCTTGCGTCGCTGCGCGATGTAGACGCGGACCAGCTGGTTGACGCCGGCGGGCAGCTCGTCGCCGTCCTCACGGTTGAACTCGCGGACGCCGATGACGGTGCCGGACTCGCCGTGGGGGACCTTGAGCGACGTGTCGCGGACCTCGCGGGCCTTCTCGCCGAAGATGGCGCGCAGCAGGCGCTCCTCGGGGGTCAGCTCGGTCTCGCCCTTGGGCGTGACCTTGCCGACGAGCACGTCGCCCGCGCCGACCTCTGCACCGATGCGGATGACACCGCGCTCGTCGAGGTCCGCCAGGACGTCCTCGGAGACGTTCGGGATGTCCCGCGTGATCTCCTCGGGGCCGAGCTTCGTGTCGCGGGCGTCGACCTCGTGCTCCTCGATGTGGATCGAGGACAGGACGTCGTCCTGCACGAGGCGCTGCGACAGGATGATCGCGTCCTCGTAGTTGTGGCCTTCCCAGGACATGAACGCGACCAGCAGGTTGCGGCCGAGCGACAGCTCGCCCTCGTCGGTCGCCGGGCCGTCGGCCAGCACGGAGCCGACCTCGACGCGTGCGCCCTCGTCGACGACGACGCGCTGGTTGTACGACGTGCCCTGGTTCGAGCGGCGGAACTTGGCCGCGCGGTAGCTCGTCGTGGTCGCGTCGTCGTTGGCGACGACGATCATGTCGGCCGAGACCTCGGTCACGACACCGGGCTTGGTGGCGACGATGACGTCACCGGCGTCGATGGCTGCACGACGCTCCATGCCGGTCCCGACGAGCGGGGCCTCGGAACGGACCAGGGGCACGGCCTGACGCTGCATGTTGGCACCCATGAGTGCGCGGTTGGCGTCGTCGTGCTCGAGGAACGGGATGAGGGCGGTCGCGACCGACACCATCTGGCGCGGCGAGACGTCCATGTAGTCGACCTCGGTGCCGAGGACGTCAGCCGTCTCGCCACCCTTGGTACGGACCAGGACGCGCTCCTGACGGAACGAGCCGTCCACGTTGAGCTCGGTGTTCGCCTGGGCGATGACGTAGCGGTCCTCGTCGTCGGCCGTCAGGTAGACGACCTCGTCGGAGACCTTGCCGTCCTCGACCTTGCGGTACGGCGTCTCGATGAACCCGAACGGGTTGATCCGGCCGTAGGAGGCGAGCGATCCGATCAGACCGATGTTCGGGCCTTCAGGAGTCTCGATGGGGCACATGCGGCCGTAGTGCGACGGGTGGACGTCACGGACCTCCATGCCGGCGCGGTCACGGGACAGACCACCCGGGCCCAGCGCGGACAGACGACGCTTGTGCGTCAGGCCGGCGAGCGGGTTGTTCTGGTCCATGAACTGCGACAGCTGCGAGGTGCCGAAGAACTCCTTGATCGACGCCACCACGGGGCGGATGTTGATCAGGGTCTGCGGCGTGATCGCCTCGACGTCCTGGGTCGTCATGCGCTCGCGCACGACGCGCTCCATGCGCGAGAGACCGGTGCGCACCTGGTTCTGGATGAGCTCACCCACGGCGCGGATACGACGGTTGCCGAAGTGGTCGATGTCGTCGGTCTCGACGCGGATCTCGACGGGCTCGCCGGCACGCGTGCCGGGGAGCGTCGTGACCTCTGCGTGGAGGGCCGCGAGGTACTTGATCGTCGCGACGATGTCCGTGACGGACAGCGTGGAGTCCGCGAGGGGCGCGTCGACGCCGAGCTTCTTGTTCGCCTTGTAGCGGCCGACCTTCGCGAAGTCGTAGCGCTTGGGGTTGAAGTAGAAGTTCTCGAGGAGCGAGCGGCCAGCCTCGACCGTGGGCGGCTCGCCCGGGCGGATCTTGCGGTAGAGGTCGACGAGCGCCTCTTCCTCGGTGTGGACGTGGTCCTTCTCGAGCGTGTCGAGCACGGCCGGGAAGTCCGCGAACTCCTCGCGGATCTGCGACTCGGTCACGCCGAGGGCCTTGAGCAGCACCGTGACGGACTGCTTGCGCTTGCGGTCGACGCGGACGCCCACGGCGTCACGCTTGTCGATCTCGAACTCCAGCCACGCACCGCGCGACGGGATGATCTTCGCGGAGTAGATGTCCTTGTCGCTCGTCTTGTCGGCCTGGCGCTCGAAGTACACGCCGGGCGAACGGACGAGCTGCGAGACGACGACGCGCTCGGTGCCGTTGATGATGAAGGTGCCGCGCGCGGTCATGAGCGGGAAGTCGCCCATGAAGACGGTCTGGCTCTTGATCTCACCGGTGTTGTAGTTCACGAACTCCGCGGTCACGAAGAGCGGTGCGGCGAAGGTGAAGTCCTTCTCCTTGCACTCCTCGGCCGTGTACTTCGGGGGCTCGAAACGGTGGTTCGAGAAGGAGAGAGACATGGAGGAGCCGAAGTCCTCGATCGGGGAGATCTCCTCGAAGATCTCCTCGAGACCCGACGTCGCGGGGACGTCCTGGCGACCGGCAGCAGCCGCGGCGTCGACGCGTGCGCGCCACGCCGGGTTGCCGAGCAGCCAGTCGAAGCTCTCCGTCTGGAGCCCGAGCAGGTCGGGCACCTCGAGAGGCTCGTAGATCTTGGCGAAAGAGACGCGCCGGGAAGCGGTGCGGTTCGCGATAGCGTCGGCGGACGGAGCAGAAGGGGTGCGCGAGGCAGCCAAGAGGGGTCCTTCCCTGCAGATCGATTGCACGCTGTACGCTGCGTGGCTGGAGGACCTCTTCCCCCTGAGGCTGCCGTGGTGCACGATGGACGCACACCGGAGACGGTTCGGGCAGTTCAGAGGGTGCCGAGGGCACACGCGAGCGCAAAGCGCTAGCATACCCGGCCCGGTCAAGCGTGTCCAGCGACGCCAAATCACGGCCTGTCAAGACCGTTGTCGAGCCGCGTTCCACTCCCCCACCGGACCGGTGAGGACATCTTCTCGGTGGCCGCCATATGCCGCCCAAGAACACGAGAAATTCCCTGCCCGACGGCGCGGGTCACCTTCTCCTGGAAGGTGGGCTCCGGCGTCGGGCCGGGAGACGCACAAGCGACGAGAGGCCCGCACCCCGGAGGGTGCGGGCCTCGTCGCCTGTGCTACCTGTCAGGTCGCGCGAGGCGACCTGTCATGCGATACCGCCCCGAAGGGCAGTGATCACTTGACGGTGACGGTTGCGCCGGCGCCCTCGAGGGCAGCCTTGGCCTTGTCAGCAGCGTCCTTGGCGACGTTCTCCAGGACGGGCTTGGGGGCGCCGTCAACGAGGTCCTTGGCCTCCTTCAGGCCGAGGCTCGTGAGGGCACGCACCTCCTTGATGACCTGGATCTTCTTGTCGCCGGCAGCCTCGAGGATGACGTCGAACTCCGTCTTCTCCTCGACCTCCTCGGCGGCAGCGGCCGCGGGGCCTGCAACGGCGACGGCGGCCGGAGCGGCTGCGGTGACCTCGAAAGCGTCCTCGAACGCCTTCACGAACTCAGAGAGCTCGATGAGGGAGAGGCCCTTGAACTGCTCGATGAGCTCTTCGGTGCTGAGCTTCGCCATGATGGCGGTCCTTTCGGTTGGTGCTCGGCAGCGGCCCTGTCAACGATCCACAGAGCCCTGCTGGAAGCAGAGGGGGTGTGTGCGTGCTGCGTGATCCTCCGAGGAGGGTCAGGCTGCAGCGCTCTCCGATTCCTGCTTGAGGCGCAGGGCATCGATGGTGCGAACGGCCTGCGAGGCGGGCGCGTTGAACAGGTATGCCGCCTGGTAGAGCGGCTGCTTGAACGCGCCGGCCAGCTTGGCCAGCAGGACCTCGCGGGACTCGAGGTCCGCGAGCTTGGTGATGTCCGCAGCGGTCAGGGAGCGTCCGTCGAGGACACCGCCCTTGATGACCAGTGCGGGGTTCGCCTTGGCGAAGTCACGCAGGCCCTTGGCCGCCTCGACCGGGTCACCGGTCACGAAGGCGATGGCCGAGGGGCCCTTGAAGTCGGCGTCGATCTCGATGCCGGCTTCCTTGGCCGCGATGGCGGTCAGCGTGTTCTTCACCACGGCGTAGGTTGCGTTGCCGCTGAGCGACCGACGCAGCTGCTTGAGCTGCGCGACGGTGAGCCCGCGGTACTCGGTCAGCACGGCCGCGTTCGACTCGCGGAAGTTCTCCGTGAGCTCTGCGACTGCGGCTGCCTTGTCCGGCCTCGCCATGGCAATCCTTCCGGTGGTGGTGCCACCGGTCTCCGCAGGGCGGGGGCCCTGGGGGGTGAGGTCCTGCGGAGACGAGAAGAGCCCCGCGCAGGCGCGGGGCTCGAAGTGCAGGCTCTCGCCCGCTCCGTGAACTCTCACCTGCGCTGGCCTCCGCACTTCTGCGGGACTTCGGTCCGGACTGCAGCTGACGAGTCAGCGGGCAGGACGGTACGACCGGCGGTCTTGGGTACTGGAACAGAGTACGTGACGCGGGCGTGTGGTCCAAATCCGGCCCGACGGCGCCGCGCACCGCGCGCTCCGGACGGCTCAGGCGGGCGGCGAGCCGCACGCGCGCGGCTCGGATGGTGCTTCACTGCTTCAGAGCGCGAGCGGCCCGAAGCAGACGAGGGGCACCGGCTCGTCCTCGCTCGCGACGGCCGTCGCGAGCGCCTCTCCCGGTGTCGCTCCCGCACGCAGCTCACCGTGGAACTCGGGCATGACCCGTGCGGCGACGTCGTCGCGCAGCGGAGCGACGCTCGCGACGACGGCCCTCGCCCCGAGCCGGAGCAGGACGCTCGTGAGGCCGAGCGGCTCGCCACCGATCCGGACCGACGACAGACCTGCCTCGCACGCCGAGAGGACGACGACGGCACCTCGGAGGTCCACCCCGTCGAGCTCGTGGGCGAACAAGGGACCGTCGGCGAGCCGCAACGACGAGAACAACGGGTTGTCGGTCTCGTGCTTGCCGTGCGTCGCGAGGTGGACGACCCCCGCCCCGGGAAGCCGCTCGATCGTCGCCGCGCACGTCGCGTCCTCACCGGACAGGAGCGTCGCGCTGCCCCACGCGCCGGCCACTGCCTCGGCCTCCGCCTCGGCCGCGCGCAAGCCGGGTCCGGCCACGACCACGACGTCCGGATCGGCCGGTACAGGGGCTGCCTCCTGCAGGTCGATCCAGGAGTTGACCCAGGTCCGGCGACCGACCCTGGACGGGAGCGACGACCACGGGACGGCCAGGAGAAGGTCGCGAGCGGCGACGTGCAGGTCGCCCTGCGCGTCGATCGGGGCGAGGAGCTCGCGATCGAGCCAGGCGAGGCCGCGCTCGAGCGAGGCGCGGGCCGCTGCGCGCATGGGGGCGGGGATCAGGTCGTTCGCCAGGACGTCGAGGTCTGCCCGGGTGCGTCGGATCCGTTCACCGATCTCCGCCATCGGTGCCAGTCGGACCATGCTCAGACCGTATGCGTCCGCACGCAGCACACGGAGCGACTCGTCCGCGACCACGAAGTCCGCGACGACCGTCGACGAGCTCCTCGACGTCAAGGCGCTGCGCAGGCGACGGGCGGTGACGGCGGTCGGCGTCGCGGCTCCCCCTCCCTCCTGCCAGGCCCGACGTCTCGCGGCCTCCTGCAACCGACGGGCCTCGCTCAGGTGCGTACGTCGACGTTCCAGGCGTTCGCCCGAGGGGTTCGCTCCCAGGAGCCTGGCCGACTCGATCTCCTGGCGTGCGCGAGTGAGGAGTTCGGCGGACTCGACGTCCGACGGTGGCCGGACCCTCCCGCTGCCGGCGACGGTCGCGCGCCCACGCTCGACGGCGTCGAGGAGCGCGGAGGCACGTCCGGTGCGAAGGGCCGCGGCCACGTCCACGTGCCCCAGGCGTACGCCGTGCACCGCCGAGGCTGTGATGGCGTCGACGGACCCCACCCCCTCCCGGTGCTCGGCGAGCATGCGCTGGCCCCGGCGCACCGCACGCAGCGCCGCTCCGCGCTCACCCGCGGCGAACGCGAGCTGGGCGGTCACGGCCTGGTGCTGCAGACGCAGCGGCAGCGCCACACGTCCGAGGTGACCCGGCACCTGAGAGAGGACCTCGCGCGCGCCCGCAGGGTCCTTCGCCGCGAGGAACCACTCGGCAGCCAGGAGCTGGGCGGGCACGGTCACCCCCCGGCCGACGGCCGCGCCGAGCGACGTCCCGACGTCTGCGAGCGCGAGCGCGCGAGCGGCCCTCCGCCGGGCCACGCCGATCGAGACGCCGACCGACCGGTCCTCGGCCAGCCGCGCCTGGAGCTCGGCCACCCGAGCCCGTGCAGCCCAGGGATCGTTGCCGATGCGGTCGAACCGGGCCGCTGCAGCACGGGCCTGACGCTGCGCCTCCGCGTAGCGGCGCAACCCCACGAGGCACTGAGCGCGCAAGAGCTCGACCTCGGCGACGTCCCGGACCATCCGGTTGCGGGCCAGGTGCTCGCGCGCCTCGGCGAGCGTCGCGTCCGCGTCCGAGAGCAGTCCTGCCTCCAGAAGAACCTGGGCCTTGTCGATGAGACCGACCGACGCGTGCCGGTCGGGAGCGCCTCTCTCGGCTTCCTCCATGTCACGCAGAGCGCTCGGCAGGTCGCCCCCGAGGTACTTGGCGTATCCGAGGTTGTGCTGCGCCTTGGACGCGAGCAGCGCATCGCCCAGGTCCTCCGCACGACGGACCACCTCGGCGAGGTCCGACTCGGCCCGACCAAGGTTGCCCAGCTCGAGGTGCAGCGACCCCCGGTTGAGGAGGAGGACCGCGGCATCGAGCGGGCGGGCCACGTCGATGAATCGAGCAGCGGCATCCATCTCCTCGACCGCCTCGACGACCCGTCCGGTGCGCAGCCGGAGCAGACCGCGCTGCCCGCCGACCACGAGCTGGAGGTCCTCGGGCCCGTGGGCCTCGACCCACGCCCGGGCCTCCTCGAGGAGATCCAGCGAGCGGTCGACATCGCCCTCGTACTCGAACCTGGAGATCGCCAGACCGATGAGCGCCCGGACGTGCGCGTAGCTCTTGTCCGGGTCCGTCGCGAAGGCCGGCTCCTCGAGGTCCGCGAGGAGAGTGCGGTAGAGCTGAGCGGCCCTGGCGTGACGCCCCCGGGCATTGGTGGCCGACGCGAACTCGAGGCGTGCGCGCAGGGTCTGACCAACGCTGCGCGTCACGCCGTCACCTCATTCCGCGGTCACCTCCGTGGGGACCAGTCCAGTGGCCAGGGTAATGGACTCCCACAGCCACGCGCAGCGTCCCGGAGCTCCTTCACCCGGTACCAGCGCGCTCGGTGACGTCGGGTCCGCCGCGGAGTCGTCCAGCAGGTAGGACGCGAGCTCGCCGGCCAGCACGGGGGCTGCGAACGACGTGCCGCTCCAGCTCGCGAACCCACCCTGGAAGCCCTCCGGGTCGATCGTGGCGCGGTTGCCCTCCGACCAGAGCTCCTTGAGCCAACGGGTGGGGGCTACCGCGCCGTCCATGGTCGTCGGAGCGGTCGAGACGAGCGCCGCCCCGGGACGCACGCAGGTGACCCAGGGCCCGTCGTTGCTGAACAGGGAGGTCGTCCCGTCCGGGTTCAGGGCCCCGACCGTGAGCACGGGCGGCTCGTCCTTCAGGAGAGCGACGCCCGGGAGCGGTACGGGCGGCGTCTGTCGACGATCGATCCTCGGTGCGAAGGCCGCGGGATAGCTCGGCCTCGTCTGCCCGTCGTTCCCGGACGAGACGACGACCAGCACCCCGTAGCGCCGGAGCGCCCGCAGGACGGTGCCGAACGGGGCGTCGAAGTCCGCGTCCTCGGGTCGCTCGTGGTAGTACCCGAGCGAGAGCACCAGGACATCGATCGGGGAGTAGCCCTTCCGACCGACGAGTCCGAGCACGTGCCAGAGAAGCACCCGGCGCAGCGAGCGCAGGAGGTCTCGCTCCGGGATGACCCCGGCACCGCCGTAGAGGCGAGGGGCCAGGATGACCGCATCAGGGCACTTCTGGTGGACGAGGCCGGCGATGAAGGTTCCGTGCCCGGCGACAGGGTCGAGCGGGCCCGTCAAGGGAGAGATCGACACGCCACCGATCTCCGGGTCCTCGTACTCGTACTCCGTCTCCGGCAGCACGGACAGCGGCTCTCCGAGCAGCTCGGGGTCCCGCACCACGATCGTCCCGCGCGACTCGAGGGACGCGTCGAACCAAGGATGCGCCCCCACGCCGGTGTCCAGGACCGCGACCACGGGTCGACGCGTCCCGTCGGCCGCCGTGTACTCGTCGTCTCCGACCGCCAGGCGACGCGCTGGGACGGGCCCTACCCAGTTCACCGGGGTCCGGCCGCCCGAGCCGGGGGCTGCGTACTCTGCGGTACCCGTGACCGGGAACGGCTGCGTGTAGGGGAAGGGCTGGGTGTACGGGAAGGGCTGCGTGTACGGGAAGGGCTGCGTGTAGGGGAACGGCTGGGTGTACGGGAAGGGCTGCGTGTACGGCTGGCCACCGATGGCCGGTCCCGCCGACGGCGCGATCATGTGGTCGAGGCCCACCCGTGGGCTGCACTTGTCGTCCGGGCACAGGCGCCCGCCGAGCTTCTCGATCACCTTCCACGCGTCCGGGAGCTCCCCCTCGCTGCCGCCCTTCTGCCGCAGGCGAGCCGAGAGCCCGAACACGCGTCGCAGGTCGCGGGTCGTCTCACGATCGAGCCTCGCCCGGGTGATGAGCTCCGCGTCGGCCTTGCTGGCCTCCTCGACCTCGACCGTCAGGTCGAACTTCTCCGCAGCCTCCTCGAGCCACCGCAGCGAACGGTTGCCGGTCAGGTCGTCCGGAGACTCCGGAACCAGGACCCGGTCCCCCACGTACCACGTGGGGTGCGGCGAGGACTGCCCGGCCCGACGCGGCGCGGTGATCGGGTCGAGAGTCCGCGTTCGCCACTGCAGCCGGTTCGGCCGGTCCCCGAAGGGCCGTCCGCCCGGCGGGACGGGTGGCGTGGCCGACTGCTCTGGGGTCTCACTCATCGGTGCTCCAATGCACGAAGGGGACTACCGCCGAGGGGTGGGCCGCCGGCGCGTGAAGAAGATGTCGCGAGATCGCTACAGCTCGATGATGGGCGTGGTCACTGCGTCGCCGTCCGCACCGGGGGTCCGCAGCAGGAGGCTCGCCGGGCCGGGGGCGACGTCCTCGAACACGAATCGGCCGTCCTCGTCGGTGGTCGTCGAGACCATCCCGTCCGGGCGGTGCAGCTCGACCGTCAGCTCTCCGGCGGGCGCAGCCCAGCCGTCGATCCTGATCCTGGTGTCGTCCCGGGTCGAGAGCGTGATCATCACGGTCAGCGACTCGGCCGTGAACGTGATGGTCCGTGCCTCGACCGGCGGCGCTTCACCGCGGACGGACATCTCCGGTACGCGTACGTACTCGAGCTCCATGACCTCTGCCTCGAGGCCGGCCAACGTGATCGCGAAGAGCGACCTCTCGACGAGACCCCCGGGTACCGGGTCGAGCATCGCGCTGATCCGCGCGAGGTCCGCGAGGATCTCGAGGTCGACCGTGTCCAACGGGTCGTCGGGGCTGTATCCGATCGGCGCGCTCATGATGTTTCCCATGTCCTGTCCCCCTGATCGCTTTCCATGATGTCGCGGAGCTTGGCCAGGCAGCGCCCGCGGTTGGATCCGATGCTGCCCACCGGCATACCGATGGCGCTCGAGATGTACTTGTAGTCAGGGCGGTCCGCCAACGAGATCAGCCGGAGCAGCTGCTGGCAGCGGTCCGGCAGCTGAAGGACGGCCCGCCACAGGTGGCGGTCTCGCTCCACCTCGAGGACCTGGGTCTCGGGGGTGGGGTCTGAGGAAGGCAGTGCGCCGACAGGGCCGTCGAGCAGGTCGTCGGGAAGCTCCGTCCGGCGCTTCTGGTCGTCACGCTGCTTGCGGACCACCTCCCAGGCACCGCGCTTGGCGGTGACGAGGAGCCACTTGAGGACCGCGTGCGGCTCCTGGATGGTGTGGGCGTTGCGCACGAGCGCCATCCAGGTGTTCTGGACCACGTCGTCGGCGTGCTCCCGGTCCGCTCCCTGCGCCCGCGCCGTGTGCCACAGCAGCGGGGTCGCCTCCTTCACGAAGTCGGCCAGTGCCTGGTGCTTGCCCTCCCGGTAGTCGAGGAGAGCAGCCGCGGCTCGATCGCCGAGGCTCACCTCCGGTTCGTCGACTTCCGGGACGTCCTCGGTGATCCGTGTCATGGCTGGGTGCGCCGTCTGCTCTCGGTCGTGCTCGGGTACTTCGGGGGAACCCGAGTCTAGAGGTGTTCGTGCAGGTGGGACAAGCATTTCCGCCATAGCAGCACCTCCCTCCGACCCGCTCTCGCGGCACTCTCGACGGACAGGCCGACTGGTCGTCGGACCTCCTCCTGCTGGGAGAGAGGGGGGTTCGTCGCGTTTGATACACGTTCGTGAGATCTTTCCCGAACGATCTCGCCGACGCCTCGGGCGACCGCGCGGCCCCGGCCCCCGCCGCGCCGTCGGGCAGGCTCGCAGAGCCTCTACGGGTACGTGACCCGTACGGGGATCCACGTATGGACAGGGCGCAGAGAGTCGTGGAATCCCTCATCAAACGCGTGACCCAGGTCACGTACGGTCGGCCTGACCGACCACGACCGGTCCACTCCGACGGTCCCGGTGAGACGACGACGTCCCGGACCCCCTGCTAGAGGAGCTACACGTGAGAACCCTTCGCCACCCCGCCGACGGCACCCGCCGTCCGGCTCGTCTGCTCGCGGCGCTGACCGCCGCGACCGTCGCGCTCGGCGGCCTCGCGCTCGCCGGCACGAGCGCCCAGGCCGCACCGCTGCCCGCCGCCCAGCCGGCGACGGTCGCCGCCGCAGCCGCTCCCGGCCACCAGTGGCTCACGGGCTACTGGCACAACTTCAACAACGGCTCGGTCGTCATGCCGCTGAGCGACATCCCGGCTGCGTACAACCTCGTCGCGGTCGCGTTCGCCGACAACCTGACCGGCACGCCCGGTGGCATCACGTTCAACCTGTCGAGCGCCGAGCTCAACGGGTACACGGTGCCCCAGTTCAAGGCCGACATCGCCGCGATCCGGGCGCAGGGCCGCAAGGTCATCCTGTCGGTCGGCGGTGAGAAGGGGAACGTGATCGTCTCCAACGCGACCGAGGCGAAGAACTTCGCAGACACCGCGTACGGCCTGATGCAGGAGTACGGGTTCGACGGCGTCGACATCGACCTCGAGCACGGCATCAACGCGACGTACATGTCGAGCGCGCTGCACCAGCTCTCGGCCAAGGCCGGACCGAACCTCATCATCGCGATGGCACCGCAGACCATCGACTACCAGGCCACCTCGATGGGGTACTACCAGCTCACGCTCGCGATCAAGGACATCCTGACGATCGTCAACACCCAGTACTACAACTCGGGCGCCATGATGGGCTGCAACCAGCAGGTCTACAGCCAGGGCAGCATCGACTTCCTCACCTCGCTCAGCTGCATCCAGCTCGAGATGGGCCTGCGCCCCGACCAGGTCGGCATCGGCGTCCCCGCGGTCCAGGCCGCTGCCGGCGGCGGCTACCAGCCCATCGCCAACGTCATCAAGGCCGTCGACTGCCTCGAGACCGGGACGGGCTGCGGCACGTTCAAGCCAGCCACTCCGTACGGCAAGATCGGCGGCGTCATGACCTGGTCGATCAACTGGGACAAGAAGAACAACTACGCGCTCGCCACCGCGGTGGGCGCCCGCCTCGGCACCGGCTCGGGCGGCGGCGGCACCGACCCGACCGGCGGCAGCACGGGCGGCGACCCCACCGGCGGCGGCACCGACCCGACCGGCGGCAGCACGGGCGGCGACCCCACCGGCGGCAGCACCGGCGGCGACCCCACGGGCGGCAACACCGGCGGCACGGACCCGACCGGCGGGACGACGGGCGGCAGCACCGGCGGCTCGGGCACCTGCTCGGCCGCGGCGTGGGACGCCTCGAGCATCTACACCGGTGGCAACACCGTGGCGCACAACGGCCACACCTGGCAGGCCAAGTGGTGGACCCGCGGCGACGCCCCGGCACCGAGCGACTGGGGCGTGTGGAAGGACCTCGGCGCCTGCTGAGCCCCGTCCCCCGGTGACGGCGGTACCGTCACCGTGACGACCGAGCCGCCCGGCTCTCCTCCCCAGGGAAGGAGAGCCGGGCGGCTCCGTGCTGCCGGCCGCAAGGGGGCGAGCGGCAGCGCGGCGCGGGACGTCAGTCGACCGGGAAGAGCGATACCGTCAGCGTCGCTCCGTAGGAGCCGGGAGCGGTGTCGGCCGGCAGCTCGAGAGCGAGGTCGGCCGTGACGTCGCTCGTGCCCTTGCGGCCGATCGCGTCGGCCCCCGCGAGGGTCTGCGGCGTCGACAGCCCCGCTCCCCCGGCCTGCGCCGAGGAGATGCGCTGCCCAGCGGTCACGCCCGGCTTGTCGACGACCAGGCGCGGTGCCCAGCCGAGCCGGTCAGCGCCGAACGTCGTCGACCCCGCCGAGAACGCGGTCGACTGGCCCGAGACGGCCCAGCCCGCAGCGTCACGACGCGTGTCCGAGACGCTCACGACGGGCAGCGCCGCGGTGTACGCCAGGTGGTCACCGTCGAGCCCGCCCGCGAGCCGCACGGGCGCGCCGTCGCCCGCGACGGTCATCGAGAGCTTGCCCTCGGTCACGACCTCCTCCACGACGGCCTCGAGCGCGATGCCCTCGGCACCCGCGGGGTCGGTCTCGCCCTGCGCCGCGAACCGCACCTGGTCGAGAGCCCAGAACCAGTCGTTCGTGCCGCTGTAGTGGAAGCGGTACTGCGCGGTCCTCGCCCCGGCCGGGACGTCGGTGACGATCGCGCGCTTCCCGTTGTCGCTCGCGGGGAACGAGGCCACCTGGACCGGGGCGGCGCCGTCGAAGCTCACGAGGACCTCCGCGACCTGCACGCGGTCATGACGGTACGAGTGCTCGAAAGTCAGCACTGCCTGCTCCTTGCCCGCGACCGCGTAGTCGGGCGTGACGAGCGTCGAGTCGAACTTCCCCGCGCCGTGGGCCTTGTCGTCCCACTCGTCCGAGTCGGCGACCGCGATCACGTCGCGCCCACGCGTGAAGTTCTCCCGCGCCTGGCCCGCCTCGGCCGCCGACCAGAATGTCTGGGTCGTGAACGACCAACCGCGCCACTCGGTCACGCCACCCGACGGCATGGCCGAGTTGTCGACGCTCCAGCCCGTCGGGGGCGTCGTCGTGAAGCCGAGCGTGCCGGCCGGGATGCCCGTCTCGTCGACCCGGGCCGAGAGCGCGGGGCGCAGGGAGTCGAAGTCGTCGGAGACGTCGTCGCCGATCGGGGTGCCGTCGAGCCCCCACGCAGGGTCCACCGCGACACCGGCCTGCCGCATGACCGTCGGCGCGATGTCGGTGATCGCGAGGTTCTCCTGGCGACCGCGCGGCTCGATGTCGTCGCCCGCGGCGATGACGAACGTCGCGCGCTCGGTCTGCGCCCGGCCGCCGTGCCCGCCCTTCGGCAGGTGGCCGTGGTCGGCCGTCACGATGATGTTCCAGCTCTCGGCCCCCCGCGTGGGCCGCGCGTCGACCGCGGCGAGGATGCGGCCGATGCGTGCGTCCTGGACCTCGAGCTCGGCGGCGTACTGGGCCGCGTCCGCGCCGTGGCTGTGACCGGCGCCGTCGATGTCGTCGAGGTGGAGGAACGCCACGTCGGGGTTCTGCGTCCCGAGGTAGGTGATCGCGGCCTGCTCGGTCTTGACGTCCGAGCCCGTCGCGATGCGCAGGTCGATCCCGTCGGAGACGATGTCGCCGTTGCTCGCCGACGACGTGATCGGGGCCCAGGTCGAGGCCGCGAACGTCGCGATGCTCGGGTCGACCTGCTCGAGGCGATCGAGGAAGCTCGGGTACTGCGCGTAGTTCTTGCCCGCGAAGGTGTTGTCGCGGACGTTGTGCTTGTCCGTCCACACGCCCGTGAGGATCGTCGACCAGCCCGCGCCGGACACCGTCTGGGCGCCGCGCTGGCTCACCTCGGGGGCGTCGCTCGTGGCGTACAGGAGGCTGTGACCCGAGGTCCCGCGCTGCATGAGCGCGTGGAGGGTGGGGGTCGAGGCGGCCTCGATCTTGTCGAGGCGAGCACCGTCGAGCCCGATCACGAGGGTCTTGTCCGTACGAGTTCCCTGCAGGACGGGGGCTTCGCCGTCGGCGGCGAAGGCGGCGGCCGGGACGAGGAACGTCCCTGCTGCCAGCGACCCGGCGAGTGCCAGGTGTGCGATCTTGCGCATGTCCAACCCTTCAGTCGTCATGGTGCACGTCATGGATGCGGTGTCCGGACGAGCCGCGAGACTCACTTGTCCAGACAGGCCTCACTCTGACCGCGCCAGGCAGACCAGGGATGAACCGGGACGATCGGGGCCGTGAACGTCTGCGTCGTGCGGGCCGCGATTCGGTCCACCCGCTGCACATACCAGACATTTCAACAGGCCCGACGACGGCACGCAGCACCGCACGGACCGGCACCTCGGACACCGTCCCGCCCGACGACGAAAAGACCGACGGCGCCCCTCCCCGTGAGGGGAGAGACGCCGTCGGTCAGGAAGAGGACGGGCTGATCAGGCCGCGTCGTCCTCGAGGAGCTTCGTCGCCTTGGACGGGTCCACGGGGATGCCGGGGCCCATCGTCGTCGAGAGCGTCGCCTTGCTGATGTAGCGGCCCTTGGAGGAGGACGGCTTCAGACGCAGGACCTCTTCGATCGCTGCTGCGTAGTTCTCCACGAGCGCCTTCTCGTCGAACGAGACCTTGCCGATGATGAAGTGGAGGTTCGAGTGCTTGTCGACGCGGAACTCGATCTTTCCGCCCTTGATGTCCTCGACGGCCTTCGCGACATCCATGGTCACGGTGCCGGTCTTCGGGTTCGGCATCAGACCACGGGGGCCGAGGACCTTACCGAGGCGACCGACCTTGCCCATGAGGTCGGGCGTCGCGACAGCGGAGTCGAAGTCCGTGTAGCCGGCGGCGACCTTCTCGATGAGCTCGTCGCCACCGACGATGTCGGCGCCGGCTGCACGAGCCTGCTCCGCCTTCTCGCCGTTCGCGAAGACCAGGACGCGGGCGGTCTTACCGGTGCCGTGAGGCAGGTTGACCGTTCCACGAACCATCTGGTCCGCCTTGCGGGGGTCGACACCGAGACGGAACGCGACCTCGACGGTCGCGTCGTACTTGGTGGGCGACGTCTCCTTGGCGAGACGAACCGCCTGGAGCGGGGTGTAGAGCTCGTCGCGGTCGATCTTCTCCGCGGCGGCGCGGTATGCCTTGCTGCGCGTTGCCATCTGCTTCTCCTTGTCGAGCAGTCGTGGTCTACGGATCCGCGCGGACCCTGCCACTGCCTGCCGGTCGAGGACCGGCGGGCTCATGAAAAATGAGGTTCAGCCCGGAGGCTGGGGGTGGAGCTGGGTCAGCCCTCGACCGTGATGCCCATGGAGCGAGCGGTGCCCGCGATGATGAGCGATGCAGCGTCGAGGTCGTTCGCGTTGAGGTCCTCGAGCTTGGTCTGAGCGATCTCGCGCACCTGGGCGGAGGTCAGCTTCGCGACCTTGACCGTGTGCGGGGTGGGCGAACCCTTGTCCACGCCGGCGGCCTTCTTGATGAGCTCGGCTGCCGGGGGGGTCTTGGTGATGAAGGTGAACGAGCGGTCCTCGTAGACCGTGATCTCCACGGGGATGACGTTGCCGCGCTGCGACTCGGTCGCCGCGTTGTACGCCTTGCAGAACTCCATGATGTTGACGCCGTGCTGACCGAGCGCGGGGCCGATCGGCGGGGCGGGGGTTGCTGCACCGGCCTGGATCTGGAGCTTGATCAGCCCAGAGACCTTCTTCTTGGGAGGCATGAGATTCCGTGCTTTCTGTGTCTGGGCCGACGCCGTGGGCGATGACCCGGTTGCAGGTGCTGCCGTCGAGCAGGATCAGATCTTGGCGACCTGGTTGAACGACAGCTCGACCGGGGTCTCCCGGCCGAAGATGGAGACGAGGACCTTGAGCTTCTGGCCCTCGGCGTTGATCTCGGAGATCGTCGCGGGGAGCGTGTCGAACGGACCGTCCGTGACGGTGACCGACTCGCCGACCTGGAAGTCGACCTCGAAGGGGGCCTTGGCCGACGCGGCGGGCTTGCCGGCCTCGGCCTTGGGCTCGATCGTCGGGGCGAGCATCGAGAAGACCTCGTCGAGCGTCAGCGGCACCGGCTGGTGGGTGTGGCCCACGAAGCCCGTGACACCGGGCGTGTGACGCACGGCGCCCCACGACTCGTCGGTCAGGTCCATGCGGACCAGGACGTAGCCGGGGATGCGGACGCGACGGACGATCTTCTTCTGCGCGTTCTTGATCTCCGCGACCTCTTCCATGGGGACTTCGATTTGGAAGATGTAGTCCTCCATGTTCAGGCTCTGGATGCGGTTCTCCAGGTTGGCCTTCACACGGTTCTCGTAGCCCGCGTAGGAGTGGATCACGAACCAGTCGCCCGGCTTGGTGCGCAGGTCCTTCTTGAACTCCTCGACCGGGTCGAGGTCGTCGAGGATGTCGCCGTCCTCGTCGACACGGGGCTCGTCGTCGGCCTCGGCCGGCTCCTCGTCCGTCTCGGTGTCCAGCTCTTCGTCGTCCGCCTCGACCTCGTCGATGGCAGCCTCGGGTGCGTCGAGCTCGACCTCGGCGCCTTCGGCGACGGGCTCGGTGGGATCGACGTTCTCCGCCTGGTCCAGCGACTCCTGGGACACGAACGAACCTGCTTTCTACTGACTACTCGAACATGCTATTGACGGGACCGCTCACGGTCCTCGCGCTCCGGGCGCGTACTCGTGCGGTGCCGCGAGATGCTCGCGGCACGAGGCGCCCTCCGGGAATCAGTCCCCGAAGACCCACAGGACGGCCTTGCCGATCCCGAGGTCGAGCACCGTCACGAACGCCATGACCACGGCCACGAAGACGAGGACGACGGTGGTGTAGGTGATCAGCTCGGAACGAGTGGGGGTGACGACCTTCTTGAGCTCGGCGATCACCTGGCGGACGAACAGGGCGATCCGCGAGAAGATGTTGCCCTTCTTCGCGTCGCCCTTGTTCTTGTCACCGCCGGCGCGCACGCCTTCAGCACCCAGCGCCTCTGATGGCGATTCGCTCACTGTTCATCCCCACTACGTGACGTTGAAACCGAAACCGATGCTGACCTTTCGTGGTGTAACCCGTTACCGGACTACGCGCACGCCCCCGAGGAGGACGACGCCTTGCAGGGCAGACAGGGCTCGAACCTGCAACCTGCGGTTTTGGAGACCGCTGCGCTACCAATTGCGCCACTGCCCTTCGTGATCGATGCCACCCCGCGAACCTACCCAGAAGGCAGAGATCATCGGGTGGGCACCTGCCACCGAAGGAATACTGTACGCGAACCGAGCGCCGTGGTCGAACCGGCCCTCGTCACGTCCCGTCGGAGACCGTCCGGCCCCACCGGGTGACCGCCCGCGAGGCACCCCTCGGCACCCGCTCGCGACCGTCCTTCAGGACCCACGCTAGACGACGGCCCGCAGATCTCACCCGCTCGTCCGGCATTCGATCGCCCGCTCCCGGTGATTCACCCCACATCCACACGATCTCCTCGCAATACTTACCCCCGAGTCCTCGCGCACCCCGCACGAGGCGATCGGGACATGAGAGGGCGACATGTCGGAAGCCGCGGTCGTACGACGCACCCCCCTCGAGCGCATGCTCGACGGGATCGAGCGGGTGGGGAACAAGGTCCCGCACCCCGCCATCATCTTCCTGGGCCTCATCGCCCTCATCATCGTGCTCTCGCACGCGTTCTACCTCGCCGGGACCTCGGTCACGTTCGACCAGGCGCAGGTCGCCGAGCAGGTCGAGCCGAGCGGCGAGGAGCTCATCGGGGACGCGCCCTACCAGAGCGAAGACCCCCATGTGGAGCAGGTCACGGTCTCGGTCGAGTCGCTCCTGAGCGCCGACGGGATCCGGTTCATCTTCACGTCGCCCGTCGAGAACTTCAACGGGTTCGGCGTCGTCGGCGTGATCGTGGTCGCCATGATCGGCGTGGGCCTCGCCGAGGAGGTCGGCCTGATCGGCGCCTTCATCAAGCGCCTCGTCAAGGTCACGCCGGCGCGCTTCATCACGCTCATCGTGGTGTTCCTCGGCGTGCTGTCCTCGATCGCGACCGACGCGGGCTACCTGGTCCTCATCCCGCTGGCGGCCGCGGTGTTCCACACGCTCGGCCGACATCCGCTCGCGGGTCTGGCAGCGGCGTTCGCGGGCGTGGGCGGCGGGTTCGGCGTGAACCTGCTCATCACCCCGATCGACGGCATGCTCGCCGAGATCACCAACGAGTCGATCGCGGACCCCGCGCAGCACGTCTCGATCACGGGCAACCTCTACTTCTCGATCGTCTCGACCATCGTGGTGACCCTGGTCGCGACGCTCGTGACCGAGAAGTTCGTCGAGCCCCGCCTGGGCACCTACCGGGAGGACGAGGCCCCCGCGGCCGACGACCACGACTCTGGCGGGGCGGCCGCCGCCGCCCCCTCGGGCGAGCTGACCGCCGCGGAGAAGCGTGGGCTCAAGTGGTCCGGGTTCGGCCTGATCGGCGTCACCGCGTTCATCCTGCTGCTGACGCTCCCGTCCTGGGGGCCGCTGCGCAACCCCGAGACGGGCAGCCTCATCGAGGGCTCGCCCCTCATGGGCAGCATCATCTTCCTGATCCTGATCTACTTCTTCGTCATGGGCCTGTGCTACGGCAAGGGTGCCGGGACGATCAAGAACAGCATGGACGTCATCAACCCCATGACGAAGACGATCGCGGGCCTGTCCGGGCTGATCTTCCTGCTGCTGATCATCAGCCAGTTCATCGCCTACTTCAACTACTCGAACCTGGGCACGGTCGCGGCCGTGAACATGGCCGACGCCCTCGAGCAGGCGAACCTCGGGACGGTCCCGCTCATCATCGGCCTCATCGCGATGACGGCCGTGATCGACATCTTCATCGGCGGTGTGGTGCCGAAGTGGGCGATCTTCGCCCCGATCTTCGTGCCGCTGTTCATCCAGCTCGGCATCTCGCCCGACCTCGCGGTCGCGGCCTACCGCGTGGGCGACTCGCCGATCAACGTCGCGACCCCGCTCATGCCGTACTTCGCGCTCATCGTGATCTTCGCGGAGCGGTACCGCAAGAAGGTCGGCGTGGGCTCGATCATCTCGCTCATGCTGCCGTACACCGTCGCGCTGCTGCTCGTGTGGACCGCGCTGCTCGTGGGCTGGTACCTGCTGGGTCTGCCGCTCGGCCCGGGGGCGGAGATCTACCTGCAGTGAGGTGGGGCCCGACGGCGGAGCGTGCGTCGTCGGGCCCGCGTCACCCCGCGCCGGGTCCTCCCGGGCGACGCGAGGAGGACATGACGAGAGGCCGGGCGCCCGCAGTGCGGGCGCCCGGCCTCTCCTGTGCACAGGACCTACGCGACCGGGACCGTGAACGCGCCCGCGAGCTCGGCGAGCAGGCGCGCCCCGAAGCCCGTGGCGCCCTTGGTCCAGACCGCGTCGTCGGAGTCCGACTTCATGGTGCCGGCGATGTCGAGGTGGGCCCACGACACGTCGCCCGCCCACTCCGCGAGGAACAGCGCTGCGGTGATGGCCCCCGCGAACTCGCCGCCCAGGTTCTTGATGTCCGCGACGTCCGAGTCGAGCTGGGGCCGGTAGCGGTGCTCGAGCGGGAGGCGCCAGATGCGCTCGTCGGTCGCGGCCGACGCCGACTCGACCTGGGCGGCCAGCGCGTCGTCGTTGCCGAGCAGCGCGGCCCGCGCCGTGCCGAGCGCCGCGAGCGCCGCGCCCGTGAGGGTCGCGATGTCGACGATCGCGTCGACGCCGTCCTCGACCGCGAGCGCGATCGCGTCGGCCATGACCAGTCGGCCCTCGGCGTCGGTGTTGACGACCTCGATCGTGCGGCCGCTGCGCGTCGTGAGGACGTCGCCCAGCTTGGTCGCGCTGCCCGAGGGCATGTTGTCGGTGCACGCGAGGTACGCCGTGACGGTCGTGCCCACGCCCAGGTCCTTGAGCACCGAGAGGGCAGCGAGCGCCGCCCCCGCCCCGGACATGTCCATCTTCATGGCCGCGTGCATCGCGTTCGAGGGCTTGAGGCTGATGCCGCCCGAGTCGTAGGTGATGCCCTTGCCGACGAACGCGAGGTGCCCCTCGCCACCGCGGTACGTCAGCTTGACCAGACGGGGCTCGACGACGCTGCCCGCGTTGACCCCGAGGATGCCGCCGCACCCCATCTCCGTCAGCGCGGCCTTGTCGAAGACCTCGACCTCGAGGCCGCTCGCGGCCCCCAGGCGCACCGCGACGTCGGCCAGGTCGGGGGCCGTGAGGTAGCCCGCCGGGGTGTTCGCGAGGTCGCGCGAGACGAGCGCCGCGCGGGCCAGGACCAGGCCCCGCCGGGCACCCGCGAGCGCCTCGGCCGCGTCCCCGTCCGTGAGCAGGACGATGCCCGTGACCGGGACCGTCGCGGGCTCGGTGCGGAGCTGGTCGTAGCGGTAGCGCCCCAGCAGGACGCCCTCGACGACCGCGCTCGCGACCTCGGCGAGGTCGAGGCCCTCGGTGCCCGCGAGCGAGAGCGTCACCACCGTGTCGCGCGCGACGGCCCGGGCGTGGTGGGCCGCGGCGTCACGGATCGCGGCGGTGTCGAGCCGGCCGGCCGGTCCGGCGCCGACAGCGACCACGTCGGCCCCTGCGGAGGGGCGGGCGAGGGTCTGCCCCGCACGCCCCGTGAAGCCCCAGCGGGCGAGCTCGTCGCGGTCGGCGCCGATCGCGGCCGGGACGTCGCCGTCCGAGGTCACCAGGACCCCGGTCGTGGCCCCTGCCGGCGCTGCGTCGACGGACACCTCGACGGCGCGTACGGCGGTGTCGGACGGGATCGGGTCGAAGGGTGCGTCACCCATGGCGTGCTCCATCTCTCGGGCCGCGGCCGGGGCCGGGGCTGGTGCAGTGCGGTGTGGTGCAGTGCGGGACGTGCGGTGCGGGTTGGTGCAGGACGTGCCGGGCGAGCCCTACGGCCGCCAGATCAGGGGGACGAGGAACACCGCGACCAGCAGGTAGACCCCGAGCACGGGCAGGCCGAGCTTCCAGTAGTCGCCGAACCGGTAGCCGCCGGGTTCCATGACCATCATGTTGCCGGGCGTCGCGACGGGCGTCAGGAGCGCCGCGGCGGACGCGACCGCGACGCACATCACGAGCGGCACGGGCGAGATCCCGAGCTCGAGCGCGACCGACCCTGCGATGGGGATCATGACCAGGGCCGTGGCCATGTTGCTGATGAGCTGCCCGAGCACCGCGCACAGCACGAAGATGCCGAGCAGCAGGAGCGTCAGCCCTCCCCCGCCGACCACGTCGATCAGCGCCGTCGCGACGATCTCCGCGGCGCCGGTCTGCGTGATCGCGGTCGAGAGCGGGATCATGCCCGCCACGAGGATCACGGTCGTGAGCGAGATCGAACGCTGCGCCTGGCGCGTCGTGACGACGCGCAGCAGGATCATCGCGATCGCGGCCCCCACGGCGGTGACCGCAGCCGGCAGCACGTCCGTCGCGAGCGCGGCCACCATGAGCACGAGCACCACGATCGCCGGCACGGCCCGGCGCCCGAGCGGCGCGGCCTGGCGGCGGATCGAGTCCGGGGTGTCGACCACGAGGACGTCGGGGTCGTCGGTGTGGCGGTCGAGCGCGTCCCACGGCCCCTGGAGGAGCACCGCGTCGCCCGCGCGCAGCGTGACCTCGTGGTCGCGCGGGTCGGCCGCGGGCCGGTTCTCCCCCTCGTCGGTGGCCGGGTCGAGGACCTCCCCGAGCCGCTTCACGGCCAGGACCACGAGCTCGCCCGAGTCCGTGACCATGCCCGGGAAGACGCGCTCGCCGATCAGGCCCGAGCGCGGGCGCACGATGACCTCGGCGACCCCGTGCTCGCGGGACACGAGCCCGCAGGTGACGTCCTCGCCGTCGGGCCCCGTGGGGGCGACCAGGCCGCTGGCGGCCGCGAACCCGTCGATCCCCCTGCGGCCGCCGCGCACCACGAGCTGACCGCCCGCCGCAACCTCCGACGCGGGCCGACCCGACCGGTCCTGCACCGCGACCGCGTGCACCGAACGGTCGCCCGTGTCGATCGCGTCGGCCGCGACCCCGACGAGTGGTGAGCCCACGGGCACGGCGAGGCGCGCGATGCTGCCGGACGGAGCGTAGTCGCGCAGCAGGTCCGCGGGCAGGCCCGTCAGGTCGCGCGAGAGCGAGCGCGCGCTGCGGTGCGGCAGCAGGCGCGGACCCCACAGCACGCAGACCAGGATCGTCCCCGCGAGCAGCGGGACGCCCACCAGCGCGAACTCGAAGAACCCCAGGCCCGTGCCTGTCTCCTCGAGGGCCGTCGCCGAGACGATCACGTTGACGGGCGTGCCCGTCAGCATGAGGAGCGACCCGGCGTGCGCACCGAACGCGAGGGGCATGAGGAGCTGCGAGGGCGAGCGGCCGAGCCGCGTCGAGAGGACCACGACCATGGGGAACAGCGCCGCGACCGCGCCGTTGGGCGTGACGAGCGCGGACAGCACCGCCGAGAGCACCAGCATGAGCACCATGAGCCGGGCGGGGCTCGTCCCCGCCCGGTCGATCAGCTGCTGGCCCGCCCACGCCGTGATGCCTGCGGCGTCGAGCGCCTCGGCGACCACGAACAGCGCTGCGATGAGGATCACGGTCGGGGTGCCGAAGCCCGCGAGCGACTCCTCGACCGTGAGGACGCCCGTGAGGTAGAGCGAGAGCGCGACCGCGAGCGCCACGACACCGACCGGCAGCCTGTTCCACACGAAGAGGACCACCGCTGCGCCCAGGACGGTCAGCGTGATCGCGGCGTCGCTCATGCGGCTGACAGTAGTGGACCCCTGGCGGGCCATCGCGGCGGACATCCCGTCACCGTGGGTGAGTCTTCCGGTCACCCCCCGGCGGGCGTGCCCGTCACCGCCCGCGTCCACCGACCGGTGGACCCCGCGTCCCCCCGACCGGTCGTCGCGGCGAGCCCCACGCTCACGCCAGGCTGGAGCCATGAGCACAGACAGGACTCCTCCCCGAGCAGGCACGAGCTCCCCGGCCATCGAGGTCCGCGGGCTCACCAAGCGCTACACGCAGGGCAGCGGCGCAGGCAGCACCGTGAAGCAGGCGGTCGACGGGCTGGACCTCACGGTCGAGCGCGGCGAGATCTTCGCGGTCCTCGGCCCCAACGGCGCAGGCAAGACCACGACGGTCGAGATCCTCGAGGGCTTCCGCAAGCGCGACGGCGGGCAGGTCCAGGTCCTCGGCGAGGACCCCGCGCTCGCGGGGCGCGCGTGGCGCAGCCGGATCGGCGTCGTGCTCCAGGACTCGCGCGACCAGGCCGAGCTCACGGTGCGCGAGCTCGTGCGCCACTTCGCGACGTTCTACCCGGCCCCGCGCGACCCCGAGGAGGTGATCACCGCCGTCGGGCTGCAGGAGAAGGCGTCGACGCGTGCCCGCCAGCTCTCGGGCGGCCAGCGGCGCCGCCTCGACGTCGCGCTCGGGATCGTGGGCGACCCCGAGCTGCTGTTCCTCGACGAACCCACGACCGGGTTCGACCCGCAGGCCCGCCGCAGCTTCTGGGACCTCGTCCTGGCCCTGCGCGCGAGCGGCACCACGATCCTCCTGACGACCCACTACCTCGACGAGGCCGCGCACCTGGCCGACCGCGCCGCCGTCGTACGCGACGGGAAGGTCGTCGCCCTCGGGGCGCCGGGCGACCTGGGCGGGCCGGGTGCGCTGCGCCCCGTCGTGCAGTGGGTGTCCGACGGCGTCACGCACGTCGAGCGCACCGACCACCCGACCGCGCTGGTCGCCTCGCTCGCGGCACGCCTGGCCGGACCCGACGGCGAGGTGCCGGGCCTGCGCGTGCTCCAGCCGAGCCTCGAGGACGTGTACCTCGAGCTCATCGGGGCCGTACCGGCGGCCCCGTCCGCAGACCCGTCCGCCACCTCGTCGGCAGCCGCGCCGCCCGGGCTCCCGCCGACCTCCGCCGTCCCGTCCGCACCCGTCGCCGAGGAGGCCACCCGATGAGCACCCAGACCGCCCCCGCACCAGCCCCCCACGCCCGGCGCGCGCTGCCCGGCACCCTGCGCACGGGGCTGCGGCGGACCTGGATCGAGATGCTCGCGTTCCTGCGCGAGCGCGACGCGGTCATCTTCATCCT
Organism: Oerskovia sp. Root918; assembly: GCF_001428945.1. NCBI lineage: Bacteria > Bacillati > Actinomycetota > Actinomycetes > Micrococcales > Cellulomonadaceae > Oerskovia > Oerskovia sp. Root918. Next base: position 23,736 of record NZ_LMJG01000016.1, on the reverse strand, counting down.
GGCCTACCCGCTCATCATGATGGCGATCTTCGCGACGGTGTTCGGGCAGCAGGAACAAGGGAACGCCACGGACTCCGTGCCGTTCACGCAGTACTTCCTGCCCGGCATGGTCGCCACGGGTGTCATGCTCACGAGCTTCCAGAACCTCGCGATCTCGATCGCGGTCGAGCGCGACGACGGCACGCTCAAGCGCCTGCGCGCGACGCCGCTGCCGGCGACCTCGTACTTCCTGGGAAAGATCTGCCAGGTCCTGATCGCCGTGACCGTGCAGACCGCCGCGCTGCTGCTGCTCGCCGCCACGGCGTTCGACGTCCCGATGCCGACCACCGCCTCGGCCTGGGGGACGTTCGCCTGGGTGTTCGTGCTCGGTACCGCGACGGGCTCGGTGCTGGGCGTCGCGTTCTCCTCGGTGCCCCGCTCCGGGAAGTCCGCGAGCGCCGTCGTGACGCCCGTGGTGCTGGTGCTGCAGTTCATCTCGGGCGTGTTCTTCGCGTTCTTCGCGCTGCCGTCGTGGATGCAGCAGGTCGCGTCGGTCTTCCCGCTGAAGTGGCTCGCGCAGGGCATGCGCTCGGTGTTCCTGCCGGCAGAGGCCGAGGCCCTCGAGGTGGGCGGGTCGTGGCAGCACGGTGCCACGGCTGCTGTACTGGTCGCATGGCTCGTGGTGGGACTCGTGGTGGGGGTGCGGACGTTCCGGTGGCGGCGTCGTGACGACGGCTGACGGCCACGCCCCCGACGAGGCCGGGACGGTGCAGGACTCGCAGGCCGCCCAGATCGACGGCACGTGGGAGCGCGACGTGCGCTGGTGGGACGTGGCGTTCTACGTCATCGTCGTCCTCAGCGCGCTCGCGCTGCTCACCGCCGACGTCCGCGGCACGGCGCTCGTCGTCTCGCTCGCGGCCGTCGGGGTCATCCTCGTCGGGTACGTCGGCTGGGGGCGGCGCGCCGCGCGGACGCGCAACCAGGTGGCCGCGCACGTCTACCTCGTCGTGGCGATCGCGTGCACGCTCGTGGTCGTGGGTCAGGACGCGCTGGGCACGCTCCTGCTGTTCGCGGTGTTCACGCAGATCTGGATGCTCTCGGAACGCCTGTGGACGCAGGTCGTGCTGTGCGTCGTGCTCGCGGCGGGCACGGCGCTCGCGCTCGCGTTCGACCCGACGACAGGCCGGGTCGGGGTGGCCGAGCTCGCGAGCACGGCACCGCAGATGGGCGTCGCGCTGGCGTTCGCGCTCAGCCTCGGGCTGTGGACCGCGCACACCATGCGGCAGGCCGAGCGGCACGCGCGGCTCGTCGACGAGCTGCGCGCGACCCAGGCCGAGCTCGCGCGCTCGCACCACGAGGCGGGCGTGCTCGCGGAGCGCGAGCGTGTCGCCCAGGAGATCCACGACACGCTCGCCCAGGGGTTCACGAGCGTGGTGATGCTCGCGCAGGCCGCGAGCGCCGACCTCGACCGGTCGGCCCCCGACGCAGCGCGCGAGCGGCTCGCGCTCGTCGAGTCGACCGCGCGCGACAACCTCGCCGAGGCGCGGGCCCTGGTCGCCGCGGCCGCGCCCGCCCCGCTCCAGGTGGGCACGCTCGGCCAGGCGCTGCGCCGCCTCGCCGACCGCTTCACGGACGAGACCGGCACGCACGTCGACCTCGAGGTCGCGGACGTGCTCGGGCTGTCGAGCGCCGAGGAGGTGGTCCTGCTGCGGTCCGCGCAGGAGGCCCTGGCCAACGTGCGCCGCCACGCGGCGGCGAGCGCCGTCGTCGTCTCCCTGGTGCCCGGTGGCCCTGCGGGTGCCGGCTTCCCGGGGTCCGGTGACGGGCCCGACGGCGCCGCGGTCGTCCTCGAGGTCGTCGACGACGGTCGCGGGCTCGGCCCGGGCGTCGTGGAAGGGTTCGGCCTGCGCGGCATGCGCGAGCGCGTCGCGGCGAGCGGCGGCGAGGTCACCGTGCACGGGACGCCCGGGGGCGGGACGAGCGTGCGCGTCGAGCTGCCCGTGCCGGGACGGCCCCCCGCGCCTGTTACGTCCCCCGCCGCCACCCCTGCCCCCCGGAGCACCTCGTGACCACTTCCTCGCCCGCCACCTCCCCCCAGGTCCGCGTCCTCGTGGTCGACGACCACCCCGTGGTCCGTTCGGGCCTCGTCGGGATGCTCACGGCCGAGCCGGACCTCGTGGTGGTCGGTGAAGCGGGCGACGGGCGCGAGGGCGTGCGGCTCGCGCACGAGCTGCGCCCCGACGTCGTGCTCATGGACCTGCGCATGCCCGTGCTCGACGGCGTGGGGGCGACGAGCGAGATCCTCGGCGGCCCCCGCTCCCCCGGCGACGGGCGGGGTGCGCGGCCCCGCGTCGTCGTGCTCACGACGTACGAGACCGACACCGACATCCTGCGTGCGGTCGAGGCAGGAGCCACGGGGTACCTGCTCAAGGACACGCCGCGCGACGTGCTCGTGGCCGGGATCCGGGCCGCGGCCCGCGGCGAGACCGTCCTGGCCCCCACGGTCGCGACCCGGCTCGTGACGTCGGTCCGCGGCGCGGGCGAGCGGCTCACGCCCCGCGAGTCGCAGGTCCTCGCGCTGGTCGCGCGCGGGCTGAGCAACCCCGCGATCGGGCGCGAGCTGTTCATCTCCGAGGCGACCGTCAAGACGCACCTGCTGCGTGCGTTCGCCAAGCTCGGGGTCGACGACCGCACGCGCGCCGTGACCGTCGCGATCGAGCGCGGGATCCTGCCCGGCGTGTGAGGCCGGCCCCGATCTCACCCGGCCGGGGACCGGAACTCCCCGTGCGGGGGCCCGGCTGATGGAAGACTGCCCCTGTGCGTGATCTGGCGAAGCTCCCCAAGGCCCACCTCCACCTGCACTTCACCGGGTCCATGCGGCCCGAGACGCTGCGGGACCTCGCGGCGCAGTACGGGGTGCGGCTCCCGTCCGCGCTGCTCGACGGCGACCCGCTGCGCCTGCCCGCGACCGAGCGTGGCTGGTTCCGCTTCCAGCGCCTGTACGACGCCGCGCGCGCGTGCGTGCGCTCCGAGGCGGACATGCGCCGGATCGTGCACGAGGCCGCGGAGGACGACGCGGCCGAGGGGTCGGGGCGCCTCGAGATCCAGGTCGACCCCACGTCGTACGCGCCCTTCGTGGGCGGCATCTCGCCCGCGGTCGAGATCGTGCTCGACGCGGCCCGCGAGGCGAGCGCCGCGACGGGGACCGAGGTGGGCGTGATCGTCGCCGCGTCGCGCATGCGGCACCCGCTCGACGCGCGCACGCTCGCACGCCTCGCGGCGCAGTACGTGGGCGACGGGCCGGGCGAGGTCCTGGGATTCGGGCTGAGCAACGACGAGCGGCGCGGGGACACCGCGGCCTTCGCGCCCGCTTTCGCGATCGCGCGGCGCGCGGGGCTCGCCCTGGTCCCGCACGGTGGCGAGCTCCTCGGCCCGGACCACGTGAGCGAGGTCCTGACGGACCTGGACCCGGACCGGCTCGGCCACGGGGTCCGGTCCGTCGAGGACCCGCGGGTCCTCGAGCAGGTCGTCGAGCGGGGGGTCGCCCTCGAGGTCTGCCCCGCCTCGAACGTGTCGCTCGGGGTGTACGACGACGGCGCGCAGGTCCCGCTCGGGGCGCTCGTCGACGCGGGCGCGCAGGTCGCGCTCGGGGCCGACGACCCGCTGCTCTTCGGTTCGCGGCTCGTGGCGCAGTACGAGTCGGCGCGGACCGAGCACGGGTTCTCGGACGAGGAGCTGGCCGACCTCGCACGCTCCTCGATCCGGGCGAGCCGGGCCGGGCGCTCGACCACGGCGCGGCTGCTCGCGGGTGTCGACGCGTGGATCGCCGACGAGGCACCACCCACGGGAGAGGCGCCCCGTGGGTGACCGACGCTCTCATGCCCCTCTCATGAGGACCCGGGACACTCGCGCCATGCGACGGACGACGATGTGGGTGGGCGCCCTGGTGCTGGGCACCCTCGGCGTCGGCACGGCTGCCGTGGCCCTCGTCTCCGCGAGCCCCCCGGACCGTGACCTGGGCAACCAGGTCGTCCTGAGCCCTGCCCCGGTCGAGACCGTGACCCCCGAGCCCGTCCCGTCCCCCGTCGAGTCCGTCGAGGAGGAACCGGTCGAGCCCACGGAGCCCGGCGACGAGGGGTCGGACGACGACGGGCCCCTCGTCCCCGTCCAGCCGGCCCCTCCTCGCAGCGGGGGCACCGTCGACAGCGGCACCGGTACGGCGCCTCAGACCGACGAGCAGCCCTACGACGACGGCATGTACCACCCCGGCGACGAGTACGACGACGGCATGTACCGCCCGTCGGACGAGTACGACGACGGCATGTGGACCCCCGACACGGGGAACGGATGATGGCCCAGGCCTCCGACCCCGCCGCGCCCCACCTCCCCCGCACGACCGCGCGACTGCTGACGGTCCGCGCCCGTATCCTCGGCGCGGTCCTCGCCCTCGCGGCCCTGGGGCTGATCATCGCGGGCGGCGTCGCGTTCACGTCCCAGCGCAAGCACGTCGACGACCGGATGGACCTCTCCCTCACGCGCTCGCTCGAGGAGTTCAAGGCCCTCGCCCAGGACGGCGTCAACCCCTCCACGGGAGAACGCTTCACGTCGTCGGACGACCTGGTGAACATCGCGATGCGCCAGACCGTGCCCGCCCCGCACGAGGGCATGGTGGGCTTCCGCGCCGGACGCGCCCAGTGGATCGCGGCGTCGCCCGTGCCCCTGCGGCTCGAGGACGACGAGACGCTCATGGACGCCTTGGAGCCCCTGACCACGGGCGACCGGGTCGCCCTGCGCGAGATCACGACGCCCACCACCAGCTACCGGGTGCTGGTCGTGCCCGTGACGGACGGCAAGGAACCCTCCGCGCTCGTCCTGGCGTACGACCGCGATGCCGAGCACGCCGAGTTCGACCAGGTCTTCCGGACGTACGCGATCATCGCGGTGGTCTCGCTCCTGCTCATCGGCGCGGTCGGCTGGCTCGTCGCGGGGCGCCTGCTGCGCCCCGTGCGCCTGCTCGGCCAGACCGCTCGGCGGATCAGCGACACCCACACGTCCGAGCGCATCCCGGTCACGGGCAACGACGACGTCTCCGAGCTCACCCAGGCGTTCAACGAGATGCTCGACCGTCTGGCCGCCGCGTTCGACGCCGAGCACCAGCTCCTCGACGACGTGGGGCACGAGCTGCGCACCCCGCTGACGATCGTCCGCGGGCACCTCGAGCTCATGGACCCGGGCGACCCCGAGGACTCGGCGGCCACGCGCAGTCTCGCGCTCGACGAGCTCGACCGCATGCACCGGCTCGTCGACGACCTCATGACGCTCGCGACCGCTGGGAGCCCGGACTTCGTCCGCCTCGAGGAGACCGACCTGGGGCGCCTGACCGACGACATCCTCGACAAGGCCCGCCTCCTGGGCGACCGCAGGTGGAAGATCGACGCACGCACCGGAGCCACCGCGCTCGTCGACGAGCAGCGCCTGACCCAGGCATGGCTCCAGCTCGCCTCGAACGCCGTGAAGTTCTCCGCACCGGGGTCGAAGATCACCCTGGGCTCCGCGGTGCGTGACGGCCGGATCCGGCTCTGGGTCCGGGACGAGGGCATCGGCGTCTCGCCCGACCAGCTCGAGCGCATCTTCGTGCGCTTCGCGCAGGCCGAGCGCGACCCCGCGTTCCGCGACGGCGCGGGTCTGGGCCTGGCGATCGTCAGCGCGATCGCGGGCGGGCACGACGGCCGGGTCGAGGTCTCCTCGACCCGAGGTTTCGGTTCCACCTTCACGCTCGACCTGCCGCTCGAACCCGGCCTGGCTCCGCCCCCGCCCGGACCGGACCACGACCACCGGAGCTCCCCTCCCTCGCCGGCAGGTCCGGCACGGGAACACCCGGAGCACGACCTCTTGACTCCGCTGACCGTGGAGATCCCCGTGATCTCCCCGGCGCACCTGGGTGAAAGGACATCGCTGTGAGCCAGATCCTCGTCGTCGAGGACGAGACACGGATCTCGTCGTTCGTGTCCAAGGGGCTGCGCGCGGCCGGGTACGCGAGCACGGCCGTCACGACCGGCCGGGAGGGCTACGACCTGGCGCAGACAGGCGACTACGACCTGATGATCCTGGACCTGGGGCTGCCGGACCAGGACGGGTTCACGGTCCTGCGCCGGCTCCGCTCGGCCCGCAACACGATCCCCGTCGTCATCCTCACGGCCCGGTCCTCGGTCACCGACACCGTGGCGGGCCTCGAGGGCGGGGCGGACGACTACATGGTCAAGCCGTTCCGGTTCGAGGAGCTGTTGGCGCGCATCCGCCTGCGCCTGCGGACCGAGCCCGCGGGCGAGGTCACCGTGCTCTCGCACGGGTCGCTCAGCCTCGACCTGCGCACGCGCCGCGCCCGCACCGAGGACCGGGAGGTCGACCTCTCGGCCCGGGAGTTCGCCCTCGCCGAGACGTTCCTGCGCAACCCGGGCCAGGTCCTGAGCCGCGAGCAGCTGCTCTCGCGGGTGTGGGGATACGACTTCGACCCGGGCTCCAACGTCGTGGACGTCTACGTCCGCTACCTGCGCAACAAGCTGGGCCCCGAGCGCGTGGTCACGGTGCGCGGCATGGGCTACCGGCTGGCGGACCCGGCGGCCTGAGCCGTCCGCGACACGCCGTCGCGATGGGCCACGGGGCGTGAGCCGGGCCCGCCGTGGGCCAGGAGCGCGCCGCGCGGCCGACTGTACGACGAACGAGAGGGCGGGGGCACCGTGTGCCCCCGCCCTCTCGTGGTGCAGCCGGTGACGCGCCGGCTGCCGGGTCGCCCGTCGACGCCACCTACGGGGTGGCGGCCGACGGGGACGTCTGTGCCGAGGCGGGACTCGCAGGAGTCACCGGGCTCGGGGCGGTGTTCGCGGAGTCCGCCGAGGTCGGCGACCCGGCGGTCACGCTCGTCGTGGCGCTCGACGGGTCGAGGTCCGACGGGCTGGGCGTCGCGCTCGTGGCGCGTGCCGTCGTCGTGCCGTCCGCCGCGCGCTCGACGACCGCAGCCGGGTCCTGCCCGACGTCGTCCTCCGCCGCGGCCATCGTGGCGCCGAACCCGACCCCGAGCACGCCCAGCGTGCCGGTCGCGACCCAGATCCTGCGTGCGTCCATGTCCTACCTCCTCAGCCGAGGGGCAGCCGGTCCGCCGCCCCGTCCCTTCGAGAGTCCGCCGGAGGCGTGAGAGCCCGAGGAGCCGTCGGTGAGAGGACTCTGAGACGGTCCTCGGCCCCTGCGAGGAGCTCTTCGGCGACGGCGAGCCAGACCTCGGCGAGCGCGTCGCGCGGCGCGCCGGGCAGCAACGAGAGGACGACGCCGGCGGTGCGCGCGCGCAGCCCGACCGGGTCCGTGCTCTCGCCGAACGCCGCGAGGCAGCGGTCCACGAGTCCCTGGACCCCGGGGTACACCTGGGGCGCGAGGGTCTCGAGGACTGCGAGGTGCCCGGCCATGCACGCGAGGTCGTCCACGCGGTGACCCGGGCCGAGCGTGTCGACGTCGAGGACAGCGGCCACCCGGCGGCAGCCCGCTCCGCCGACGAGGAGGACGTTGGCCTCGTAGAAGTCGCCGTGCGTCGCGACCACGGGGCCGGGGTCACGGGTCTCGACGATGCGGCGCACGCCTCGTTCGAGGGCCTCGATGCGCGCGGCGACGTGAGGAAGGCGCCCGACGGCGGAGCGTGCGTAGTGCGCGGAGCGCTCGGCCCAGGCGGGGCGGCGCTCGAGCAGGACGGCGTCCGGGGGCAGCGCGTCCAGCGCCCGGAGCAGCTCGTGCGGGTCGACCGTGAGCGCCTGCTCGTGCCGGGGGGTCGAGGCCACGGCGGAGGCCATGGTCTCCTCGGGGCGCGCACCGAGGACGAGGATGCCCTCACCGAGCGAGGCCAGGACCCTGGGGGCCGCGAGCGGCGCCGTCAGGCTGTATCCCTGTGGAGCGGCCTCGGCGACCAGGAAGAGGTCGTGGCGCAGCCGGAGCTCCGCGACCCTGTCCGGGCGGACGACCTTGAGGTAGACGTCGCCCGCGGTCGTCCGTGCGCGCAGGACGGCCCGGCGCAGGGGGCGGTAGGCGACCAGGTCCAGCCCCAGGACGAGCGGGGCGTGCGCGTCGATCGAGCGCCACCGGTCGGTCAGCGTCGCGGCGTCGCAGGCCGTCGCGAGCCCCGGCAGGAGGGGGTCCACGGGGTGGCGCCACACGTGGACGGTCTGGTCGCCGTCGACCATGCGCAGGATGCCGTGCCGTTCGACGACGTCGGGCGGGAGGTCGGCCGTGGTCGCCACGAGGTACTCGTCGCGCCCTCCGGCCGTCCGCAGCCCACCGGCGCGGCCGCGCACCGTGACCTCGTACCCGACGCTCACCTCGGCGCCCGGGCGCGCGTGCACCTGGTGCACGCGCCACGAGCCCAGCGCGACGTGGTCGACGGCGAGCGCCGCCTCCAGGAGGTCCCCGGCCCGGGGACCGGTGAGCAGCTGCGCGGCGGTGTCCATGGCAGCAAGGCAAACGGCACGACGTGATGCGGGGATGAGGGCTGCGTGAGAGACCTCTCACGCAGCCGTTGACACCGCGAGGGGCGACTGCCATTGTGTCGGCATGATGATACAAAACCTCCGGAGTGAGCTGCCCGCGCCGCTGCCAATCACCCACCGGGACACCTGAGTGGCCGGGACCGAGCAGCCCGGCGCGGCAGGGCTGCACCTCGAGATCGACCTCGCGTCGGGCGTGCCCCCGTACGAGCAGATCCGCTCGCAGGTCGTCGCGCACGTCGCCGCGGAACGCCTCGTGGTCGGCGACCGCCTACCCACCATCCGGGCCCTCGCGGCCGACCTCGGCCTCGCCGCAGGAACCGTCGCACGCGCCTACCGCGAGCTCGAGTCGGCCGGCATCACCACGACGCACCGTCGCGCGGGCACGGTCGTCGCCGACGGCGTGGCCCCCACCGACGTCGTCGCCCGGCAGGCCGCACGCACCTTCGTCGCTGCGGTGCGCGAGGCGGGGCTCGACGACGACGCGATCTTCGCACTCGTGCGAGGCGAGCTCCTGCGCCGGCACAGCGACTGACGACCGACGCTTCACAACGATTGCGCATACCGCGCGCGGGCGATGCAGGCCCTGTGCCTGCGGCGTGAGAACGTGGTCGTGCCAGTTCTCCGGCAGGACGCCGGGCATCGAGGGGGAACACGCATGTCGAAGGAACGATCGATCAGGACGAGATGGACTGCCACCACGGCCGCCCTCGTCGCCCTGCTGCTCGTCGGAGGGTGCGACGTCCTGAGCCCGGGCGCCGGCGAGACCTCGGCCCCGCCCACCTCGACCTCGTCGCCCTCTCCCTCCGAGACGCCCAGCCCCGCTCCGACGCCGACCGAGGCCCCGGCTCCCGAGCCCACGCCGGAGCCGCCGGAGCCGGTCGAGCCGGCACCGCCCGCCGAGACGCCCGCTCCCCCGGCTGCCGAGCCCGCGCCCGTCGCGCCGGCCCCCGACCCCGCGACCGAGGAGCTCGTGCGCGGGAGCACAGGAGATCGGGTCGTCGCCCTCCAGCAGCGCCTCGCCGACCTCGGCTACTTCGGAGCGAGCCCCGACGGCACGTTCGGTCCGGGCACGCAGCAGGCCGTCTGGGCCCTGCAGAAGGCCGCGGGCATCGGCCGCGACGGCCGGGTCGGCCCCATGACCCAGGCGGCGCTGGACCAGGGTGTCCGACCCACGCCCCAGAGCTCCTCGGGCCACGTGATCGAGATCGACATCGCCCGTCAGCTCGTCCTGGCGGTCGACGACGGGCGCGTCACCGCGATCATCAACGCCTCGTCGGGCAACGGCGAGCGCTACGAGGCCAAGGGTCGGACGTACTACGCCCGCACCCCTGCGGGGACGTTCACGGTGGGGCGTCAGGTCGACGGGAACTACGAGTCCTCGCTCGAGCTCGGGAGCATGTGGCGCCCCAAGTTCTTCAACGGTGGGATCGCGGTCCACGGCTCGGGCTCGGTCCCCCCGTCACCCGCGTCGCACGGGTGCGTGCGTGTCGCCAACGGGGCCATGAACTGGATCTGGGACTCGTGGGGCGCCCCGGCCGGCACGACCGTGATCGTCTACTGACCAGCCCAGCCGCTCGGTCCGCGAGGTAGAGGGCCCGCGTCGAGACAGTGGGCCGGAGCCCTCTACCTCGACGCGGGCCCTCTACCTCGGCACTTCCGGGACTCGGCAGCGACGCTCAGTGCCTCAGAGCGTGACGCCCACCAGCACGGGCTCGGGGACCAGCTCGATCCCGTAGGCGTCGAGCACCCCGTCGCGCACGGTGCGTGCGAGCTCGACGATCTCCGCTGCGGTCGCCGCCCCTCGGTTCGTCAGGGCCAGGGTGTGCTTGGTCGAGAGCCTCGCGGCGCTCGACGGGCCGTGCACGCCGAACCCCTTGGTGAAGCCCGCGTGCTCGATGAGCCAGGCCGCCGAGGTCTTGACCAGGGTCGGGTCGATCTCCCCGAGGCTCGGACCCGTGGTGCGCGACGGGAGCGCCGACCGGACCGGGAAGCGCGGGGCGTCGTGCGGCAGCAGGTCGGCCTGGTCCGCGGCGACGACCGGGTTCGTGAAGAACGAGCCCGCGCTCCAGCGGTCGTGGTCGGGGGCGGTCGGGTCGTCGAGCAGCATGCCCTTGCCCCCGCGCAGCTCGAGCACCGCGGCGCGCACCTCGGCGCTCGGCGCGCGCTCGCCCACCTGGACGCCCAGGCGGCGCGCGAGCTCGGGGTAGCCGATCGGGGCCGAAAGGGTCCCGAGCCGCATCTGGAGGTTGACCTCGAGGACGACGAAGCGCGGGGACGGGTACCAGATGTCGCCGCCGTCGGGCGAGGCGTGCATGGTCCGCTTGAGGAGCGAGGTGCGGTAGCCGAAGTCCAGGTCGATGAGCGGCAGCGTGCGGATGCGCGACTCCGCGCGGTCCCACACGCGCACCGAGGCCACGACGCCCGCGACCTCCTGGCCGTAGGCGCCGATGTTCTGGACCGGGGCCGCCCCGACGGTTCCGGGGATGCCGGACAACGCCTCGATCCCGACCCACTCCTGGGCCACGGCCCGTTCCACGAGCTGGTCCCAGTCCTGCCCCGCGGTCACGGTCACGCTCCCGCCGCCGCACGTGTCCTCCGCGTCGATGCGGATCTCGGCACGCACGTCGCGGACCACGACCCCACCGAAGCCCTCGTCGCTCACGAGCAGGTTGGAGCCACCTCCGAGCACGAGGAGCGGCTCGCCCGCGTCGTCGGCCGCACGGACCGCGTCGACGAGCTCTGCCTCGGTGCTCGCCTCGAGGTACGCGTCGGCAGGGCCGCCGACGCGCAGGGTCGTGAGGTCGGCGAGCGTGGGCTGCTCGAGCACCTCGCCCGGACCGGGCGCGGCACCCTCGGTGACGGCTTCGACGGCGGACACGCGGCGCGGAGAGGGGGCGGTCATGGCTCCAGCCTAGTTCGCCCCGCTCGTGCCCCTGCTCCGCACCCCTCGTCGGTCGAGCGAGATGTCAGGCGCCCCCGGTGCCCGTGCCGCCCGCCGCGGTGGGCAGCGGCTTGGCCGCGTTGACCACGAGCAGCCCGATCACGAGCGGCACCGCGATCACGAGCAGCGCGGGGCGGTAGCCGCCGATGTGCTCGGCCAGGAACCCGATGAGCGGCGGGCCGACGAAGAACGCCGAGTACCCGATGGTCGACACGACGCTGACCCGGACTGCGGCGTGCGTGGGGTCGTCCGACGCCGCGCTCATCCCGACCGGGAAGCCCAGCGCCGCACCCATGCCCCACAGCACCACGCCCACGAGCGCGACCCACAGGATGGGCACGAGCGCGAACACGAGCAGGCCGACGAACGCGAGGCCTGCCGAGATGCGTAGCACGGCCACCCGGCCGAACCGGTCGAGCAGCCCCGTCCCGAGCAGGCGCATGCCCGTCATGGCGGTGAGGAAGATCCCGAGCCCCACGGCGCCCATCGCGTCGGACGTGCCGAACCCGTCGACGACCGCGAGCCCGACCCAGTCGTTCGCCGCCCCCTCGGTCAGCGCGGCGGCCAGCACCACGAGGCCGATGAGCAGCGTGCGCGGCTCCTTCCAGGCGGCGAGGGCGCTGCGCGCGCCCTTGCCGTGGACCGCGGTCGCGGGGTCCTCGCCCGCGGCGTCGTCCCGCAGGTCGCCCGACGACGCAGCGAGGGCCTCGTCCGTGACCGCACCTGCGGGGAGGAAGGACCGCACGCACCACAGGACCGCGAGCAGGCTCAGCGCGAGCGCCACCGCGAGGTGCCACTGCACGGGCACGCCCGCGAGCGCGGCCAGGGCGCCGACGCCGGCGCCGGCCATGGTCCCGAACGAGAAGCCCGCGTGGAAGCGCGGCATGATCGCCTTGCCGAGGCGCTGCTCGACCGCCGCGCCCTCGATGTTCATCGCGGCGTCCCAGACCCCGGTGCCGATCCCGAACAGGAACAGGCCGACCCGCACCACGTCGACCGAGCCCTGGGACACGCCCGTGACGGCCACGACGAGCCCCGCCACGTTGACCGTCGCGAAGATCACGACCGCGCGCGAGGCGCCGACGCGCTGGACGACCATGCCCGAGAGCGGCAGCGCGAGGAGCGAGCCGATCGCGGCGAACAGCAGCAGGAAGCCCATGCTGCCCTCGGAGAGCCCGAGCGCGTCCCTGACCGCGGGAAGGCGCGAGGCCCAGCTCGCGAAGTTGAAGCCGTTGAGGAAGAACACCGCGAACACGGCCCAGGTGGCTGCCTGGACGAGGCGGGCGGTGCTCGCTGCGCGCTGCTCCCCGGAGCGGGGGGCGGGCGGGGTGGTCATGCGGGGGTCTCCTCGCGTCGGTGGGAGGTCGAGCCGGACGGTGCAGGTTCGGTCGCGCCGTGTCGCCGCACGGCACGACGGCGGCGCGTGCGCAGGGTCGACGGTACCGCGTGGTGGGTTACCACCTGGTCAGGCTTCGCGGTCGCGTCGGGTCCGCCCACCCCGGCGTCCTCGGATCGTGCGTCGTCGTCGAGCGACGCCTCGTCCGCACCGGAGCCCTCCGCACGGCGACCCGTGGGCGGGACGGGAGCTCCGCCGTCGGGCCCTGCGAGCGGTGCCGGGCGCTCCCCCGCGACCAGCGGCGCGACCTTCGTCGAGAGCAGCACGCTGACGACCATCGCGACCACGATGAGGACGAGCGCGTGGCGCGCGCCCATGGCCTCTGCCGCGATGCCCAGCAGCGGCGGGGCCGCGAGCGAGGCCATGGACGAGAACGCCGAGACGACCGAGACACGGCTCGCGGCCTGCATGGGCTCGTCCGAGGCCGCGGCGATACCGATCGGGACCGCGAGCGCTGCGCCCAGGCCCCACGCGACCACACCCACGCCCGCGAGGGCGAGGTTCGGGGCGAACCCGAAGAGCAGCAGGCCGCCGATCGAGGCGACCCCCGAGACGCGCAGCACCGTGACGCGGCCGTAGCGGTCGATCAGGCGGGTGCCGAGCAGGCGCATGACGGTCATCGCGCCGACGAACGCGCCGAACACGACCGCCCCCACCGCCTCGGTCTGGTCGAACCCGTCGACCACGGCGAGCGAGAGCCAGTCGTTCGCCGAACCCTCGGACAGTGCCGCGGCCATGATGACGAGGCCGATGAGCAGAGTGCGCGGCTCGCGCCAGGCTCCGAGCGCCGCCCCCAGGCGCACGCGACGCGAGCGCGGGTGCAGCACCGCGGCTGCCTCGACCCCGTCGGGGCCGGCGTCGCCCAGACGCGCCTCGACCCGCGGGCGGGGCAGCGTCGCGTGGACGAACATCGGGATGCTCACGAGGCGCCAGACCGTCGCGACGACCGCGGTGCCCACGAACTGCACCAGGACCGGGACGTCGCCCGCGGCGCACGCAGCGCCGACGAGCGAGCCCACGACCGCGCCGATGCTGAAGGCCGCGTGGAACTGCGGCAGGATCGTGCGCCCCGTGCGCCGCTCGACGCTCGCGCTCTCGACGTTCATGGGGACGTTGCCGAGGGAGAACGCGACCCCGTTGAGGAAGATGCCCGCGGCCAGCAGCGGGACCGAGCCCGTCGCGGGGCCGACGCCCAGGAGCACGAGTGCCGCGGCGAAGAAGCCGGTCGAGGCGAGCATGGCCGCACGACCGCCGAAGCGGTTGACGATCGGCCCGGCCAGCGTGACCGTCACGAGCGCGCCGACCGCGCCTGCGAGCAGCACGAAGCCGAGGTCCTTGGGCGTCATGCCCAGGGCGTCGCGCACCGAGGGGATGCGGGCGAGCCAGCTCGACATGGTGATGCCGTTGAGCAGGAAGATCCCCAGGAGGGACCAGCGGGCGCGGGAGAGGCCGGGGTCGAGCGCTGGTCGAATCGATTCGATACCTGCGTCGGGAGTGGCCTTCGAAACGATTCGAGACATGGTGACAAGTCTGCGGGTAGTCTGGCCGCGCCGTCAAACACCTTTTCCGTGCGTCACGGCGGATCCGAGTTCGTCCAGAAGACCGGCAGAGGGGCAACGATGACCGATTCCGAGCAGGTACCCAAGCCACCGGGCCGTCCGACCCTCGCCCGCGTGGCCGCGCTCGCCGGCGTCTCGGTGTCCACCGCGTCGCTCGCGTTCTCCGGCGCCGGCCCCATCACCCCCGAGACGCGCGAGCGCGTCATGGCCGCCGCGACCGAGCTCGGGTACGCGGGCCCCAACCCGCTCGGCCGCCAGCTCCGCTCGGGGCGGTCCGGGATCGTGGGCGTCGTGATCGGCGACCAGCTCAAGCGCGCGTTCCGCGACCCCGTCGCGGTCCAGGTCCTCGACGGGCTCGTCTCGACGCTCGGCACGAGCGGGCTGGGCGTGCTCCTCATCCCCGGCATCCCGTCCGAGGACCCGTCCCGCGCGGTCGACCCGCTCATCGAGAGCGCCGCGATGGACGTCGCGGTGCTCGTGTGGGGCATCGGGACCGACGACGCGACCCTCGACGCGCTGCAGCGCCGCGGCGTCCCCGTCGTGATCGGCGAGGGGCACCCCGTGCCCGGGACCCCGCTCGTCGGCATCGAGGACCGCAAGGGCACTGCCGAGGTCGTGCGCCACCTGGTCGACCTCGGGCACACCCGCATCGCCGAGATCGCTCTCCCCCTCGACAACTCCCGCCGCAGCGGGGTCATCGACGCCGACCGCCTCGCCCAGGCCGACCGCACCCCCACGCTCAACCGGCTCGCGGGCGTGCGTGACGTCGTCGAACCCCTGATCTCCTGGGAGACCGAGGCCTCGCTCGTCGAGCACGGGCACGCGGCCGCGGTCGAGATCCTCGGGACCTGGGTCCCGTCCGACGAGCGCCCGACCGCGATCATCGCCCACTCGGACCTGCTCGCCGCGGGTGCCGTCCTGGGCGCCAAGGAGCTCGGCCTGCGCGTGCCCGAGGACGTGTCCGTCGCGGGCTTCGACGGGCTCGACCTGCCGTGGCTCAGCCCGGACACCCTCACGAGCGTGCACCAGCCCCTCGCGGAGAAGGGGGCCGAGCTCGGCCGCGCCGTCGTCTCGCTCCTCGCGGGCAAGGAGCCCGAGACCGTGATGCTCGACGTCACGCTCGTCGTGGGGACCACGACCGGGCCCGTCCCGGCCGCCTGAACCACCCGGTCCAGCTTGGCCGCACCGTGGGTCCGCGGCCCCACCACCGACGACGAAGGGCGCCTCTCCCGTGCGGGAGAGGCGCCCTTCGTCGTGTGCAGGCTGCGCGGCGGAGGCCCGCTCAGAGGCGGACGACGGCCTGCGCCTTCATGAGCACCTTGGCACCCTCGAACGTGACGGTCAGGTCGACGCGGACCGTGCGGGCCTCCGCGTCGATCGCCCCGATCGCTCCGGACACCGAGATCACGGCCTCGCCCGGGTTCGGCACGGGCACGGGGCGCGTGAAGCGTGTCTGGTAGTCGACGACAGCCCCCGGGTCGCCGGCCCAGTCCTCGACGAGGGCCACCGCGGCACCCATGGTGAACATGCCGTGCGCGATCACGCCGGGCAGGTCCACGCTCTGCGCGAAGGTGTCGTTCCAGTGGATCGGGTTGAAGTCGCCGCTCGCGCCGGCGTACCGGACGAGGCGAGCGCGGTCGACCGCGATCTCGCGCGTCCCGACGACGTCACCCACCGCGAGGGCGGAGAGGTCCGGTCGCGTGGTGGTCACCGGGGAGGCCGTGGGCTCGGTCATGCGTCCTCCCCGCGGACGACGAGGCTGGACGTGACGGTCGCGACGGGCTCGACGGTTCCGGAGCCGTCTGCCGCCAGGGCGCCGATCTCGGCACGAGTGGTGACCATCGAGATGCCTGCCCGCTGCGTGATCGAGTCGACGTGCAGGACCGTGACCAGCTCGTCGCCGGCGACGATGGGTCGGTGGTGCACGAACCGCTCGTCCGCGTGGACGACCCGCGTGAAGTCGACGCCGGCCTCAGGGTCCTGGATGAACGGGGCCTCGGCGCGCTGCGCGACGACCACCGCGAAGGTGGGCGGCGCGATCAGGTCCGGATAGCCCAAACCCCGCGCTGTGACCACATCGTGGTGCGCGGGGTGGGTCGAACCGACGGCGCTGGCGAACTCGCGGATCTTCTCGCGGCCTACGGAGTACGGGGCGGTGGCCGGGTACTCACGACCGGCGTAGTCAGCGTTGATCGCCATGCGTGTCGGTGCTGCTCAGAGGAGCCGCTGGATCAGCGGGTCTCGCGGTGAGCGGTGTGCTTGCCGCAACGCGGGCAGAACTTCGCCAGCTCGAGACGGTCGGGGTCGTTGCGGCGGTTCTTCTTCGTGATGTAGTTGCGCTCCTTGCAGTCCACGCATGCGAGCGTGATCTTCGGGCGAACGTCTGAGCTCTTGCTTGCCACGGTAGTGCCACCTCTCGCGCCTCCGGAGGGCGCTACGTGCTTGCTAGGCCGCACGGCGCCGGCCGCCGTACGGTGTGATGTCAGGAAGTGGTAGCGGGGGCGGGGCTCGAACCCGCGACCTCACGATTATGAGCCGTGCGCTCTGACCAACTGAGCTACCCCGCCGCGTGATGAACGCGGGGTCGTGTCGCCAGTATTCCAGCGAGACGACCCCGCGTCACTTCACAGAGCCCCGAAAGGGAATCGAACCCTTGACCTTCTCCTTACCATGGAGACGCTCTGCCGACTGAGCTATCGGGGCAGCGGTGAAAAGATTACACGGGTTCTGCCGTGGTGCGAAATCGGCCTCGGCGACCACCCGGGAACCCAGTGATCAGGCCGATTTCTCGACCTGTCGACCGTGCACCGCGATGCCTGCACGACACGTCGCACGCGTCCGACATGTCACGACTTCACCCCCACGTCGCACGCACAGGCTGCCGTCGACGCGCAGCACGCTCGCCGGACCGAGGTCGAGGAACGGACGAGGGGCGCCGCGAGGAGTACCGGACTGCACGCCGGGCGCTCCTCGGCCGAGCCGCACCTGGCCGCGAGCCGAGAGGCGGAGGCGAGCTCCGACGTCGGGCAGGACGGGCGTGCACCGCGCCGGCCCACGACGCCCCCCGCGCCGACCCGTCCCCATGCGACCCCGCCAACGCGAACGAGGCGCCACCCCGGGGGGTGGCGCCTCGTTCAGGTGCGTGGCAGGTGAGGGATTCGAACCCACGAAGGCTATGCCGTCTGATTTACAGTCAGATCCCTTTGGCCGCTCGGGCAACCTGCCATGTTCGGTTGTGCACTCTCGCTGGCCGACCGCGACCGGGCTGCACCGAGGCGCAACCAGAGGACGCTTCCGAACTGCGGGAGCGTGGCAACAGTACAGCCGATCGGGCCCTGGTGAAAAATCGACCCCGCGCGCACGCCCCGCCCACGCTTACAGTGGACCGTGAGCCAGGCCCCCCAGCACCCCGCGAACGACCTCTCCGCGCCACCGGACGCTCCCCGTCCAGGTGCCCCGGGAGCCCCCGCCCCGATCGACCGCCTGGGCGTGGTCCTGGGCGCGAGCGCGTACTTCCTGTGGGGCGCGATGCCCCTGTTCTTCCCCCTGCTCCAGCCGGCCGGACCGCTCGAGATCATCTCCCACCGTGTGGTCTGGAGCCTGCTCTTCTGCCTGCTCCTGCTGCTCGTGATGCGCAAGCTGCCCGCGTACCGGGCCGTGTTCCGGGTGCGCCGGACCGTGGGGCTGCTCGCGATCGCGGCCGTCCTGGTCGCCACGAACTGGGCCGTCTACGTCTACGGCGTCCTGTCCGGGCACGTGCTCGACGCCGCGCTCGGGTACTTCATCAACCCGCTCGTCACGGTGCTCCTCGCGGTGCTCGTGCTCAAGGAACGGCTGCGGCCCGCTCAGTGGGTCGCGCTGGGGATCGGCGCCTCGGCCGTGATCATCCTCACGATCGGCCTGGGCCGTCTGCCGTGGATCGCCCTGACCCTCGCGATCTCGTTCGGGCTGTACGGGCTCGTCAAGAACCGGGTCGGACGGGACGTCGAGGCCCTCCCGGGGCTCGCGGTCGAGACCACGCTGCTGTTCCCCGTGGCGCTCGGCTACCTCGTCTTCCTGGGCGCGACGGGGGTCGGGACGTTCGGCACCGAGGGCACGGGCCATGCTCTCCTGCTGGCCTCGAGCGGCATCGTCACGGCCCTGCCCCTGCTGCTCTTCGGCGCGGCGGCCCGCCGCCTGCCGCTGAGCCTCGTGGGCATGCTCCAGTACCTCGCCCCCGTGCTCCAGCTCCTCGTCGGTCTCCTCGTGTTCCACGAGCCCATGCCGCCCGCGCGGTGGGCCGGCTTCTCGCTCGTGTGGCTCGCGCTCATCGTCCTGAGCGTCGACGGCCTGCACGCCATGCGCGCGTCCCGCCTCGCAGCGACGCGCTGACCCGCAGCGCGCGCCGACACCGCCGACACCGCCGGGCCCGGGGCGGCATCCGTGCCGCCCGCCCACTACCGTGGACCCCAGACCACCCCACCTACCGCGTCAGGAGAGCACCGTGGCCGATTCATCGATGGACATCGTCAGCAAGGTCGACCGCCAAGAGGTCGACAACGCCCTCAACCAGGCCGTCAAGGAGATCCAGACGCGCTACGACTTCAAGAACGTCGGCGCCTCGATCGCCTGGAGCGGCGAGAAGATCGTCATGATCGCCAACTCCGAGGAGCGCGTGCTCGCGATCCTCGACGTCTTCCAGACCAAGCTCATCAAGCGCGGCATCTCGCTCAAGGCGTTCGACACGGACGACAAGGAGCCCAAGCTGTCGGGCAAGGAGTACCGCCTCGAGGGCGTGCTCAAGGAGGGCCTCGCCGGCGAGAACGCCAAGAAGATCACCAAGATCATCCGCGAGGAGGGCCCCAAGGGCGTCAAGACGCAGATCACGGGCGACGAGGTCCGCGCGACGAGCAAGTCGCGCGACGACCTCCAGGCCGTCCAGTCGCTGCTCAAGGGTGCGGACCTGGACTTCGCGGTGCAGTTCACGAACTACCGCTGACACCTTCTCGCGACGGGCGCGTCGCCGGTCGGGCTCCTGCCCGACGGCGGCGCGCCCGTCCGCGTGTCAGGTCGCGCCGGGTCACGCCCGCGACGTGCGGGCGTGTCGCTCCCACGCGGACCTAGACTCGCGGCGTGGACACTCACCGGCTCTCGTCGCCCGAGGCCCTCGCCTGGGCGGGCTGCGGGCCGTGGTCGCGCGGCGGTGACGCTGCCGCCGCGGGGGTCGGGTTCACGGGCGGCCCGACGCTGCGCCCCGAGGTGGACGCGGACAGCATCGAGGTCCTGCTCAGGCGCCGTGAGGCGCTCTGGGCTCGCCTCACGCCCCTCGCCTTCTTCGGTGTGTCGATGCTGATGCTGTCGATGTCGTCGTCGACGAACCCGCTGTCCTGGACCTGGCGGGTGGCCGCCGTGGTCGCGGTAGCCGTCGTCGTGCTTCTCGCGGGCCGGGTCCGCCACACGCGGGAGGGGCGCGTGGCCGCCGCGCTCGAGGCGGGCGGGCCGACGGCCCTCCTGCTCGCCACGTGCGTCCCGGCTCGCAGCGGCTGGCGGCTGGATCTCGCGGCCGCTGACGCACTGGGCCTCGTCGTGGCCTCCGTCCGGAGCCCTGTGCTCGGCACGGTCCTGGCCCGCTTCGCCGACCAGGAGCTCTCCCGCGCCGTCTCTCCCGAGACCCTGCGCAGAGCGCCGTGGCGCGCGTGGGCCGCGGAACCCGTGCTCGTGGTGGGCGGCCGGTCGGCGTGCGCGGTCACGGCGCTCCAGGGGGCCGACGGCGGCTCGTGGATCCTGTCGAGGGCTCGTCGCCAGCCCGCGCGACGCGCGCGTGTCGCGACCTCCGAGCGGCAGGGAGCCCTCGCATGACCCGCCCCCTGCGCCCGCCCCGCGTGGTCGCGACAGACCTCGACGGGACCCTGCTGCGCTCGGACGGCACGGTCTCCGAACGCACGCGCGAGGTCCTGGCCGCACTCGACGAGGCCGGGACCCAGGTCGTGTTCGTCACGGCCCGCCCGCCGCGCTGGCTGACGGAGGTCGGCACGCTGGTCGGTGGTCACGGCGTGATCATCTGCCTGGGCGGGGCGTGCGTGTACGACGTCGGCACGCGCCAGGTCGTCGAGTCGCGCGGTTTCGCGCCGCTCGCCCTGGGTGGCGTGGTCCGCGACCTGCGCGCCGCGGTGCCGGGCGTCGCGCTGGCCGTCGAGCGGGTCGACGGTCCGGTGTTCGACGCGTCGTTCCGGCACGACGAGGACACGCCCGAGGCGTGGCGCGGACCGGTCGAGCGTGCGCTCGACGCTCCCGTCGCGAAGCTGCTCGCACGCACCGACGACACCGCGCAGGACGAGTTCTTCGAGCGCGTGCTGGACGCGGTCGGCGACCGGGCCCTGCTCGCCTACTCCGGCGCGGCCGGCCTCGCCGAGCTGCTCCCGCCCGACGTGACCAAGGCCGGAGCGCTGTCCGCCTGGTGCGCGTCGCACGGCATCGCGGCAGCAGACGTGTGGGCGTTCGGCGACATGCCCAACGACCTGCCGATGCTCGCCTGGGCCGGAACCTCGTACGCAGTAGCGAACGCGCATCCCGACGTGCTGGGCGCCGTCACGCACCTCACGGCGTCCAACGACGAGGACGGCGTCGCGGTCGCGCTCGAGGGCCTGCTCGACGGGTGGACCTCGCACCCCGGCCCGTTCGCCGACAGGTCGGGTGCCTGATGGCCGCGCTCCCCGGACGGGACGGCCCGCACGTCCCGTCACGCCCCGCTCGACGGCTGCCGGCGCTCGCCCTGGCGGTCGTCCTCTCGCTCACGGTCGCCGGCTGCACGGCCTCGTCCCCCGACCCGACGTCCTCCCCGCCCCCCGCGGCCGACGCACCCTCCCGGCCGACCGAGCCCGACGACGCGGTGCTCACGACGTTCTCCTACGGGCCGCGCCCGGCACAGACGGCCGACCTGATCCTGCCGGCCGAGCTCGCCGAGGGGACCGGAGAACTGCGTACGCCGTCCGGCGACGAGGCTCCCGAGCTCCCGGTCGTCGACGTCGTCGTCCTCGTCCACGGCGGCGGCTGGGACGCCGTCTACGACCGTTCGTCCGAGACCGAGGTCGCCCGGGACCTGACCGACGACGGCATCGTGGTGTGGAACCTCGACTATCGCGGCGTCGGCGCGCCCGACCCGCTCGACGAGGGCGGCTGGCCCGGGACGTTCGAGGACGCCGCCGCAGGCCTCGACCTCCTCCCCCAGGCCCTCGGGGACGCAGGACTCGCGCCGGGGCGCGTGGCCGTCGTCGGGCACTCCGCGGGCGGGACCATGGCGCTGTGGCTCGCGGCCCGGCACACCCTGCCCGACGGCGCGCCCGGCGCGGACCCGCTCGTCCGTCCCGACCTCGTGGTCACCCAGGCAGGCGTGAACGACCTGAAGACCGCCGGGGTCGAGGGGCCCGTCGAGGGAGCCGTGCAGGCGCTCATGGGCGGCTCGACGAGCGAGGTCCAGGACGACCGGTACGACCTCGCCTCCCCCACCGCACTGCTGCCCCTCGGTGTCCCGACGCTCGTCGCGACCGGGGACCTGGACGCCGTGGTCGTGCCGTCGGTCGCGACCGACTACGCCGCGGCCGCGCAGGCCGCCGGAGACGACGTGACCCTGTCCGTGGTCGCGGGCGACGACCACCTCTCGCACCTGTCTGCGACCTCACCCTCGTGGGCCGCGGTACGCGACTGGCTGGCCGAGCGTGGGATCACCCCGGTCGGGGCCACGAGATAGCGGTTCGTCGAAGCAGGCGACCCTCGTCGAGGTCCGGTCTGCAGACCACGACCGGGCTCTCCCTCGGCGCAGGCAATCAGTAGCGGGTGATGCCGCCCTGCTGGCCCGCCATGGTCTCGAGCCGCTTGATGCGCTCGGCCATGGGCGGGTGCGTCGCGAACATCTTGGCGACGCCCGCGCCACGGAACGGGTTGGCGATCATGACGTGCGAGACGTCGACGAGATCACGGTTCTGCGGCAGCGGCGCCCTCGCGGTCCCCTGCTCGAGCTTGCGCAGCGCCGACGCGAGAGCCAGCGGGTCGCCCGTGAGCTTGGCGCCGTCCTCGTCCGCGTCGTACTCGCGCGTCCGGGAGATCGCGAGCTGGACGACCATGGCCGCGACCGGCGCGAGCAGGGCCATCGCGAGCGCGGCGAGCGGGTTGCCGCCCCGGTCGCGGTTGCCGCCGAAGATCAGCAGGAACTGCGCGAGCGACGTGATGACGCCGGCCATCGCACTGGCGACCGAGGACGTGAGGATGTCCCGGTTGTACACGTGCATGAGCTCGTGGCCCAGGACCCCGCGCAGCTCACGCTCGTCGAGCAGCGTGAGGATCCCCTCGGTGCAGCACACCGCGGCGTTCTTGGGGTTGCGTCCCGTCGCGAACGCGTTGGGCGCCTGCGTGGGCGAGACGTACAGCTTGGGCATGGGCTGACGTGCAGCGGTCGAGAGCTCGCGCACGATCCTGTACATCGCCGGCTGCTCGAGCTCGCTCACGGGCCGCGCGTGCATGGCACGGATCGCGATCTTGTCGGAGTTCCAGTACCCGTACGCGGTGGTCACCAGACCGATCGCGACGAAGATCCACAACGTGCCGGCCGAACGGGCGAACACCGCCCACAGCCCCAGGATCACGACCCACATGATCCCGAACAGTCCTGCGGTCTTCAGACCGTTGAAATGCTGGTGACCCACTCCCAGCCCCTTCCCTCGAGCACAGGATGCCGTGGTGCGAGCATCCACCGGAAGAACGCGCGGCGCACGCGGGAGGTTCCCTCCGCCGTCGGGCACGGGCGCGCGCGACGAGCCGCACGGCGGGAGGCGACTGTGGGTGGCTGGGGGGGCGGCGACGCGCCCTGGGAGCCCACGGCGCAGCAGGTCCCGGTACGACGACGGCGCCCCGGCCCGGGTGGGCGGGGCGCCGTACGTGGTGCGCGGGTCAGGCCGTGGCGTCGTCCTCGCGGCGTGCGATGCGGATCATGTCCTCGCGCGGCACGACCTTGACGCGCTCACGACCACGGGCCTCTCCGAGGGCACGCTCGTGGGCGTCCAGGACCTCCCAGTCGGACCACTGCACCAGGTGCACGCCCCGCTCCGTCAGGAACTCGATGATCGCGTCGGGCGAGCCGTGCGGCGCGACGCGTCCACCCTCGAGGTCCCCCTCGACGGCCTCCACGCCCTCGGCTGCGGCAACTGCCCCCGTGACGTCCTCGACGAGGTGGCGGACGGTCTCCGAGGCGTCGGACTTGGTGTGCCCGATCAACCCGACCGGGCCGCGCTTGATCCAGCCCGTGGCATACACCCCCGGGACCTGCTCACCATCGATGTCGATCACCCGCGCGGGCGAGCGGCG